>JAYTFS010000203.1:0-3095 GCA_043734185.1 Pseudolabrys sp.
TTCGGGATTGAGGAAGCGCTCGAACAGCAGACCAAAACGGATCGGATCGAGATCGGTGATGGTGAGCGCATAGGACACCAGCGAACCGGCGCCGGAACCGCGGCCGGGGCCTACCGGAATCCCTTTTGCTTTCGCCCATTGAATGAAGTCGGCAACGATCAGGAAATAGCCGGGATATTTCATGCCGGCGATGACGCCGATCTCGAATTCAAGCCGCTCGCGATATTCTTCCTCGGTGTGGCCAGGCGCAACGCCCGCGCTCGCCAGCCTCTGTTTGAGCCCGGCCTCGGCGCGCTTGCGCAACTCGTCGGCCTCGTCGACCACGCTACCGCCCGCGCCCACAGAAAACCGCGGCAAGATCGGCGCTTTCGTTTGCGGGCGGTAGGCGCATCGTTCAGCGATTTCCACTGTGTTGCTCAGCGCCTCTGGCAGATCGGCAAACAATTCCCGCATCTCGGCGCGGCTTTTGAAGCGATGCTCGGCGTTGAGCTGACGGCGATCGGTTTCCGAAACATATCGGCCCTCGGCAATGCAGATCAGCGCGTCGTGCGCCTCGTGGTCGGTGACGGTCGCAAAATAAGGCTCGTTGGTCGCGACCAGCGGAATATTCTTGCTGTAGGCCAGATCGATCAGCACCGGCTCGGTCATACGCTCATGGGCCGTGCCGTGACGCTGCAATTCCATATAGAGCCGGTCGCCGAACAGCTTGAGCAGAGAATCGAGCCGCGTGGCGGCGAGATGGCTTTGGCCGGCCACAATCGCGCTATCGAGCGGGCCGCCCGGGCCGCCGGTGAGCGCGATAATGTCGCCGGTCTCGCCCTCGAGCCATTCAAGCTGGAGGCGTGGCGGCTCGTTCGGCGGTGAATCCATGAAAGCGCGCGACGACAGCCGCATCAGGCTGCGATAGCCGGCCTCACGCCCCGCCAGCAACACGATGCGCGAGCGCTCCGGGGCCGCATTGGCATTTCGCGCACCATTATCGGTGTCGCTGAAGTCGATGGCGAGCGCACAGCCGATAATCGGCTGGATGCCGCTGCCCGCAAGTTTTTCGGAAAATTCCAGCGCCCCAAACATGTTGTCGGTGTCGGTGAGCGCTAATGCTGCCTGCTTGTCGGCTTTCGCCAGTTCCGCGAGGCGTGCAATCGGCAGCGCGCCTTCCAGAAGCGAATAAGACGAGTGCACATGCAAGTGCACAAAATCGAGGTTGGACATTTTGGCTCAAAGATTGGGTGATTCTCTCGCCTGCAAACAGTGAGGAAAGGAGCCCCTCAAGTCCACCCAAGGCTCAATCTGTCCCCGTCATCCCCGGCTTTGGGCCCCGAAGGCGCCCTTAGCCCGGTGATGACTTACGCGGGTACGCCAACTCCACGCGACCAAACGCCATCGAACGCTTCTACAGACCTCTGAGATGGCCGAACGCATTACAGATTACTGAACACCTGCGACCAGATCGCGATCATGCTCACAAACAATGTGAGGGACGCGAGGGCGGCGGCTTCTTGCAGAACAGCTTGGATCACGGCTTTGAACATCGGTCTCTCCTTGGAACGGAGAGAGAACATAGTTCATGTTATGTTCTAGTGTCAAGGACGAAGACGAAATACCGCTATTGGTCGCTTTACCGTTATAATTCAATTAGATAGAAGGGCACTGATGCTGTCGCGCTCAATCCAACTCCACCACCAGACCGTCTTTCAACGTCACACGCCGGTCCATGCGGGCGGCGAGCTCCATGTTGTGGGTGGCGATGATGGTGGCGAGTCCCGAGGCACGCACGAGTTGGGTCAAAGCCGCGAACACATGATCAGCTGTGTGGACGTCGAGATTGCCGGTCGGCTCGTCGGCCAGCAGAATCCGCGGCGCATTGGCAACCGCACGCGCAATCGCCACGCGCTGCTGCTCACCGCCGGAGAGTTCCGCGGGCCGGTGATTGAGCCGTTCCCGCAAGCCCAGATAATCGAGGAGTTCAACCGCGCGTTTGCGCGATTCGGCGCGCGTGAGCCCGCAGATCATCTGCGGCAGCAGCACGTTTTCCAGCGCCGTAAATTCCGGCAACAAGTGATGCGACTGATAGACGAACCCGATCTCGTTGCGGCGAATGCGCGTGCGGTCGTGATCGGCCAGGCCTGCGGTAGCTCGCCCGTCGATAAAGACGTCGCCTTGATCAGGGTGTTCGAGCAACCCGGCGATGTGCAGCAGCGTCGACTTGCCGGCACCTGACGGCGCCACCAGCGCCACCGATTGCCCCGCCCAGATCGCTAGTTCCGCCCCACTGAGGATTTGTAGTGTTGCGTCGCCTTGATGGTAGGTACGTACAACGTCATGCATGAACAGAATGGGAATTTCCTGTTCGCCCTCGGCCACCTCCACGCTCACGTCGGCAAGTGTCTCACTCATAACGCAGCGCCTCGACTGGATCGAGGCGCGCCGCGCGCCAGGACGGATAGAGTGTGGCCAAGAGTGACAGGGTGAGTGCCATCACCACAACGGCGGTGGTCTCGGCCATGTCCATGTCGGCTGGAAGTTTCGATAGGAAGTACAGTTCCGGCGAGAACAGCTCGGTGCTCGTCAGCCACGATATGAACTGCCGGATGTTCTCGACATTCCAGCAGATCACCACACCAAGCAGGAAACCGACAATGGTCCCGACGACGCCGATGGCAGCGCCGGTAATCAAGAACACCCGCATAATCGAGCCTTGCGTCGCGCCCATGGTGCGCAGGATCGCTATGTCCTGACCTTTGTCCTTCACCAGCATGATCAAGCCGGAAACGATATTGAGCGCGGCCACCAGCACGATGAGGGTCAGGATCATGAACATCACATTGCGCTCGACTTGCAGTGCATTGAAGAAGGTGGCGTTGCGCTGGCGCCAATCGATCATGAAGATCGGCCGCTTGGCGGCCTCGGTCACATCCCTACGGTAGCGATCGACCTTGTCGGGATTGTCGGTATAGACCTCGATGGCGGTGACATCGCCGGCGCGGTTGAAATAGGCCTGCGCTTCCTTCAGCGGCATGAACACCATGGCGGAATCATATTCCGACATGCCGATCTCAAAGACCGCCGCGATCTTGTAGGGCTTGATGCGCGGC
>JAYTFS010000204.1:0-1735 GCA_043734185.1 Pseudolabrys sp.
ATTTTGACTTCACCGTCCGCGCCGAAGTGCAGGACCTCGCGCAGCGGCGCATAATACGGATTGCTGGACCTGACCATGTCGCCCCAGGCCGCGGCACCCATGTAGCGGCCTTCACTGGACAACCAGGTCCAGCCGCCCTGCGTCGACGAAATCACGCTGTAGAATGCGCCCAGTGAATCGAACATGCTGTCGTTGCAGTAGAGCCGGCGCATCGCACTGTTCTCGACCACATAAAGCGAGATCGACCCCTGATCGCCGGTGCCGTCCAGCACCGCGACCGCAACCGGTTCGCCGTCGTCGGCGAAGGGCGAGGCCGCCCAGGAAAACCATGCATGGTTGTCGTGATGCGGCAGGCAGATCAGCGGCACGCGCTCCGCAAGTCCCAATTGCTTCGCAAGGATCTTTGGCGTGCGCGTCATCTGGTCGAGACGCCGTCCGTCGAAGCCCGCGGCTTCGGTGGTGCGCAGCAGCTTCAGGCTTTGCGGCACTTCCTCCAGCACCGAGCGGGCAATGGTTCCGGCCAGCGTCGGGTAATCCCAGCTGGTCAGCCAGGCGTCGATATCGCCGATATCGCGCCCCATGCCGCGCAAGGTGGCAACCATCGCGTCAACCGAGGCGCGCGGATATTCTGTCGTGTGCTTGTTGCCGGAAAAACGTTCTTCCTCATTGTTGAGGATCAGGCGGGGCCCGCGGGCCTGCGTCACCTCAACCAGCGCGACGCCTGCATTATGCGTGCCGGGCGGACCGAGGCCGGCGAGGTAAACCGTTTCCCCGCGCGCGAGCTTGTCGCGCACGCGCGCGATCCGCGTATCGGCGAATTCCGAGCCGAGCTGGTGAAAGCCCGCGGCTCTCATGGTTTTCGCAGCCAGCCATCGCGCGGCGCGAAATCCGCCAGCGCCAAGCTTTGGATGTCGGGGACCAATTCGTGTCGTAGGGTTCAATTCGCGGGCCTTGCAGGGAATACGTCTCGCCATGCATCAATCATAAAAGGTGGCGCGCAACAATGCTGTTTCATCCTGCGGAATAAGCCGATGCTTGCCAGCCTGGCTGTGGCTTGCGACACTGCAAAAAAACAAAATGCCAAGTGGGAGAGCACGATGACGTCTCGGATCCGAAACCTTGTTGCCTTGGCGGCGATTGCCGCGATGACCGCGACATCAGCCCACGCGCAGAAGAAATACGATCCCGGCGCCAGCGATACCGAAATCAAGATCGGCAACATCATGCCCTATAGCGGTCCGGCGTCCGCCTACGGCACCATCGGCAAGGCGCAGGCCGCCTATTTCAACAAGATCAACGCCGAAGGCGGCATCAACGGTCGCAAGATCAATTTCATCAGCTATGACGATGCCTTCAGCCCGCCGAAAGCCGTCGAACAGGCGCGCAAGCTGGTGGAGAGCGACGAGGTCCTCTTGATCTTCCAGCCGCTCGGAACCCAATCCAATTCGGCCACCCAGAAATACATGAATGCCAAGAAGGTGCCGCAGCTGTTTGTCGCGACCGGCGCTACCAAATGGGGCGATCCGCAGAATTTTCCGTGGACCATGGGCTGGCAGCCCAACTACCAGAGCGAAGGCCGGATCTATGCGGCCTATATCCTCAAGAATTATCCGAACGCCAAGATCGCGGCCCTTTGGCAGAACGACGATGCCGGCAAGGATCAGATGAAGGGCGTGCGCGATGGTCTCGGCGCCAGGGCCAACATGATCATCGCCGACAAATCCTACGAGGTCTC
>JAYTFS010000205.1:0-7409 GCA_043734185.1 Pseudolabrys sp.
CTCATATAGACTGCGGCAGCGGGAGGCAAAGCCGCCAAAGCCAACAAAAGCTGACACTGCAAGGCCCTGCGGTCAATTTCGTTGTCGGGCCGTTGGGTAGAAGGATATTTCGGCTAGCCGCCGCCGCGCGAATTTTGGCGCAATGCAGCAGCAGGCCAGACCCCACACGAGCGTGGGTGGTCAAATTTTGTGCGATGTGTAGAAGGGTCTGCCAGTCCGGGTCCCTTTTTTGAATGTTGTACGCTCCCGCCTCATCCGTTGAGACCAGGTCATCGTGGGTGGTCGCCTCGGTGGCGCTGTTCATTATGCTGATGGCGTTCGGCGCGGCCTGGATTACCGCCGTGGCGCTCAAGGACATCGCGGCGGAAGTCGGCGGCACGCGTTCGATCCCAGCGCTCGCCGGCGCGCTGGCGTGGCTCGGCGGCGGCGTCGGCGGCATCATCATGGGCCGCATCGCCGACAAAGTCGGCACGCGCTGGACCGTGATCTGCGGCGCGCTGATGATCGGGCTTGGCCTCGCGATGTCGACGCTGGGGCCGCCTTTGCCGCTGTGGATCGGCCACGGATTGTTCATCGGCCTGATCGGGCTCGGCGGCATCAATGCGCCGATGTACATCTATGTCAGCCGCTGGTTCGACAAACGGCGCGGCTCGGCGCTAGCGCTGATCTCAAGCGGCAGTTATCTCGCCGGCGCGATATGGCCGCCGGTGTTCGAGCAGGCCCTCGTCACGATCGGCTGGCGGCAGACCATGTTGTGGTATGCGCTGGCCGAGATCATCGTCATTGTCCCGCTCTCGCTGATTTCTTTCAGTCATCCGCCGGAAGTAACGCATCCGCCGGTAGCGCCCGGCACCGTGGTGCAAAAAGCGCGCGTACTCGGTTGGCCGCCCAACGCCGTGTTCGCCCTGATGTGCGGCGCCGCCGTGATGTGCTGCATTCCGATGGCGATGCCGCAGGGCCATCTAGTCGCATTCTGCAACGACCTCGGCATCAGCCGCGCCATCAGCGCGCTGATGCTCTCGGTGCTGCTGGGCACGGCGTTCCTGAGCCGGCAAATCTGGGGCGCGATTTCCGACCGCATCGGCGGGCTTGCCACCGTGCTGATCGGATCGGCCTGGCAGGCTTGCGCCATGTCGGCGTTTTTGGTGACGCAAGACGAAACCGGATTGTTCACCGTGGCCGCCGCTTTCGGCCTCGGATTTTCCGGTATCATTCCCGCCTATGTGTTGGCGCTGCGCGAATTGTTTCCGGCAGCGGAAGCTTCGTGGCGCATTCCCACTCTGTTGCTGTTCAGCGGCATCGGGATGGCGAGCGGCGGCTGGATCGCCGGCTTGCTCTACGACCATTTTGGCTATTACGCGCCGGCTTTTGCGTTCGGCGTCGGCGCCAACATCGTCAACTTGATTATTGTCGGATTGCTGGTCGGGCGGCGCCTGCGCACTCGCGCGGCCTTTGCCTAGGACATTTTATTTGCGCATGATCTTATCCGAAAACCGGTTCCCACTTTTCAGGATCATGCGCGCGGGCTAATCAGCCAGACGCCGCCGAGAACAATCATCGCGATCAATGCCGGGAACAGCGCGAGCCAGCTCTCGCCGGCGGCAAGTGCCGCGGTCGCAGCCCAGGCGATGGACGAAAAGGCTTCCGCGAACGTCGCAATACGTGAGGAAGTTTGCCTGCGGCGAAACTGGCTGCGGCGCGCCTGCACGCGAAAGTATAGCTGAATCACCGTGGCGGAAGCCGCCGCCATCAGAACGCCGATGGTGGACAGGACGGCGGCTATGGGCGAGGCAAGAGCCAGGCCTGCGACCAATGGCGCAAACACCAAAGCGATGGTGCCCATCACCGCTTCGATTTTGGCGACGGTGACGCGGCGAGGCGTGATCGGCGCGGTGGCGACCAGATCGGGTGCGTCCTCGCCCGAGATCGACAGCCAGGCGAGGCCGCCAGCAAGTTGGCCTGCCGCCATCACCAGCACAGGCACCATCACCACCAAAGCGATGCCGCCCTCCTGGAAACTCAACCACAGCATCAGCGCCGGCGGCAGCAGATACAGAATTTGCATCAGCGTCTGCGACACCAGCCAGGGATCGCGGGCGAGCAGCGTCCATTCCTTTTGACGCAGCACGCTGCCGGCCGAGCGGCGGCGGAAACCGTCCCAGCGTTTCTGGCGCACCACGGTGTTGGATATGCCGGCGGCGGCCATGACGTGATCGCCGAACGTGCCTGCGAACGCGGCAATCGCCGCGCCGAGCAACCCGAGAGAGATGACTGCGACCACGACAAGTGCCGCCGGATCGCCCAGCACGGCGCGCGCGGGCCACCACAACGCGCTGTCTGCGTTGGGCGCGTGCGCCAGCGCCCAGTCCGACTGCAGCGCCGAGAAGCGCGACAGGTTTCCATAAGAGAGAATGGCCGCGACCTGCAGCCCTATGACGAAGGATGCGCCGATCACGGCGGCCACGATCTGCGCGGCCAGCCGCGTGCGCTTGGCGCCGATGGTCCGAAACAACGCGATCGTCAGCGCCACCGCCAAGGCCGCCGCCACCGCGCCCATGGCGCCGACCACACCATAAGCCGCAAGCCAGTGCGGGCCGCCCAGCACCGCCAGCACATTGATGAAGGGCGCGGCGAGCAGCATGGCGATCAAGGCGACCGAAAGCGCGATGCGGGCGATGCGCACCGAGAAGACTTTTCGCGCCGATACCGGCGAAGCCAGAATGAGATCGAGATCAGCGCGCGCATAGAAGGCGCGCGTGACCGATTCCATCGCCTGCGACAGCAGCAACGAAAACGACAGCAGCATGCAGCCGGTGACCACGATGAGCGTCGCCTTGTCGGCGATGGCGTCCGCATAGCGCGCCACCATCGAGCAGGCGAGCGCGTGCATGAAGGCGGCAAAGACGATCAATGCGATGGTGACGGTGCGCGCGCGGGTGCGGCGTCCCGCGGTCATCAGCGAGACCCAGTCGCGCCAGCTCAGGCGCAACTCGTGGCCGGCGAGCCAGGCCAATGTGTCGGGACGGCTCACTCGGCGGCGACCGGCTGCGCCGGTTCGGCCACCAGCGCGAGGAAGGTGTCTTCCAGGCTGGTTGCGGTCTTGCCCGTCTGGCGGCGCAACTCGTCGAGCGTGCCTTCGGCGATCAGGCGGCCGTGCGCGATGACCCCGATGCGGTCGGCCATGCGCTCAGCGACTTCCAGAATATGCGTGGTCATGATCACGGTACCGCCGGCGCGCACGCGCTCCTTGAGCACGTTCTTGACCTGACGCGCGGAGCCGGCATCGAGCCCGGTCAGCGGCTCATCGAGAATGATCAGCTTGGGATCGTGCACCAGTGCGCCTGCGAGCACTACTTTCTGCCGCATGCCTTTGGAAAATCCCTCGCATCGCTCCTGCGCATGGGAGCCAAGGCCGAGCCAGCCGAGCAATTCTTCCGCGCGCGTTTGCGCCGTAGCCGCGTCGATGCGCCAGAGGCCGGCAACGAATTCGAGATATTCGAACGGCGTGAGCTTGTCGTAGATCATCGGCTCGTCGGACAGCCACGCGGTGATCTGCTTGGCCGATACCGGATCGGCAAGCGCATCGATGCCGTCGATCGTGATTGAGCCGGCGTCCGGCCGCAGCAATCCGGCGACCATGCGCAAGGTCGTGGTCTTGCCGGCGCCATTGGGACCGAGCAGCGAATAGAATTCGCCACCGTAGATGGTCAGATCGAGCGCATCGACCGCCGGCCGGTCGTAGGTCTTGCACAGGCCGCCGATTTCGAGCGCGATGGGACGGTTGGGCGGGGTCATGCCCCGTCTCTATAAGAGAGTGGTTTCGGCGGCGTAAACCGGACGCTGCCCTCGGGCGCGTTATGCTTTCGAAGCTGTTAAGCACCCCCGATGGACGCCGCGGCCATGCGGCAGCTAGGATGCCCTCATAATAAGAGACGTCATGGGGAGGAACTCGACATGCGCCGCACGCTTGCCTTCGCGCTCGCCTTTTTGGCCGCTTTCGTCACGACAGCCGGCGCGCAAAACGCTGCGCTGGAAAAGCCGGTGGTCAAGCTCGGCATCGGCGGCAAGATCCAGCTCCCCTATCTCGCGGTGAACATCGCGCAGGAGCGCGGCTACTTCAAAGAGCAGGGCCTCACCGTCGAATTCAACGAGTTCAAGGGCGGTTCGGATTCGCTCAAGGCCCTTGTCGGCGGCAGCGTGGAATTCATCGCTGGCGCCTATGAGCACACGCTCTATCTGCAGTCCAAAGGCGAGATGATCACCTCGATCGCGCTGCAGAACAATTCATTCGGCGTGGTGGTGGGCCTGACCAAGGAACTGGCGGCGAAATACAAGTCGCCGAAGGATCTGGTCGGGCTGAACATGGGCGTCACCGCGCCGGGATCGTCGAGCGCGCTGGCCTTGAGCCTGCTGCTGTCGAAAGTAGGCCTTAAGGACGATTCACTGTCGATCATCGGCGTCGGCGCCGGCAGTCAGGCCGTCGCCACCATGAAAGCGGGACGGCTCGATGGCCAAGCCAATTTCGACCCGGTTATCACGCGCATGGTTCTCGACGGCGATCTGGTGCCGGTGGTCGATACCCGCACCAAGGCCGGGCTCGATTATCTCTACGGCGGGCCGTTCGCCGGCTCGGCGATCTCGACTACGCCGGATTTCATCAAGAACAATCCGAAGACCGTGCAGGCCTTTGCCAATGCCATGGTCAAGGCGCTGCGCTGGCTGCAAAAGGCTACGGTCGAGGAAATCGCCGACTCGCTGCCTGCGGAATTTTATGCAGGCGACAAGGAATTCTACAAAAAGGCCGTAGAAGCCAATCGTGAGATGTTGTCCAAAGATGGCATTGTCACGCCCGCGCTCGCCGAAAACACCCACCGCATCATCGCGTCCTTCAACGACGGCGTGAAGAACGCCAAAATCGACATGGCCAAGACCTACGGCGCCTCGTTCGCGACCAAAGCCAACCAGGCGATGCACTAAACAGGACCCAATGAAAAAACCAAAGAAGAAGACCAACGGCTTTTCCTGGCCGAAGGATGCGCGCATCGCTGTCGTGATGACGTGCCTGTGGGAGAATTGGTCCGACGGCAAAGGCCCGCCGTTCTCGGTGCAGACCACCGCGCTCAAGCCTGGCACGCACGATCGTGCGGCGATGACCTGGGGCACCTATGGCGGGCGCGCCGGCGTGTGGCGGCTGATGAAGATCATGGACGACAATAAAGTACCGGCCACCTTCGTCGCCAATGCCCGCGCGCTGGAGCTAAATCCCGCGGCGGCGAAACAGGCGATCAAATCGGGCCACGAGATCGCGGCGCATTCCTACACCCAGGACGCCTTGCTTGCTTATCTCGATCCGAAGGAAGAAAAGGCGCTGATCAAACGCTGCATCGACATTCACAAGAAAATCACCGGCAGCAAGCCGAAGGGTTGGCTGTCGCCGGTCGTCTCGCCGACCGCGCATACCGAAGCCTTCATGGCGGAAGTCGGCTTCCTCTGGTACGGCGACTACAACAATATCGACCTACCCCAGCGCGTTAAAACGAAAAAGGGCTCGATCGTCGCGATCCCGCATACCGACTTCGCCGACCACCGAGCGCTGCGGCTCAACAGCCGCGACTGGTACGATGTCTATAAAGACACGTTCGATTATCTCTACGCCAACGAGCCGACGTCCTATCTCAACATCACGGTGCACTGCCATTTCGGCGGCCGGCCGCTGATGGCAGCGCAGGTCGACGCCATCCTGAAATACATCAAACGCTTTCCCGACGTCTGGATCGTGCGCCACGACGAACTGGCGCAGTGGATCAAGGATAACGAGATCGACGAGTGGACGAACCAGAAGCGTTTTTACGGATAAGCGCCGACACTAGATTTTTGGCACCATCTTGAACATTTCCGCGCCATACATTTTCTGCGCGTCGGCCAATAGCGGCTGAACCGCGACGAGGAAGGCGGCGTGTTCCTTGGCGTTCAACTCGACAATTTCGCAGCCGGCGTCTTCGATCGCCTTGCGTGATTGGTGGTTTTCCTCGACCGCCAATTTGCGCTGGAACGCCACCGCTTCGGTCACCGCCTTCTGCATCGCGCGCTTGAATTCCTTCGGCCAGGCGTCGAACGCAGTGCGGTTAAAAAAGATCGGCCGCGAAATATAGAAGTGAGACGTCAGCGTGTGGAACTTGTGAAATTTGTGGACGCCGTATGTGACGGTATTGGCCAGCGGATTTTCCTGCGCATCCAGCGTGCCGGCCTTGATCATGGCGATGGCTTCGGTCAGGTCCATGCGCATCGCCTTGGCGCCGAGCAATTCGAACGTACGCCGCTGAATCTCGCTCGGCAGTACGCGAATTTTCATGTCCTTCATGTCGGCGGGCAGATGGATCGGCCGCAGCTTGTTGGAGATGTGGCGAAAGCCGTTCTCGAACCAGCCGAGGATGCGATAGTTGATGCGTTCTTCAGTCTTGCGCGCGAGAAATTTTCCAAGCTCGCCATCCATCGCGCCGCGCGCCTGCGTGTTGTTGGCGAACAAAAACGGCAGATCGACGAAACCTAATTCCCGCACGCGATCGGTCAGATAGCTTGACGACTGATAGCCGAGTGTCATCTCGCCGCTCTCGACTAGCGTGAGAATTTCCTCGGCCTTGTAGCCGTGGTCCATGATGTTCCAGACGTAGTCGATAGCAACGCGCGGACCGAACTCGGCTTCCAGCCTGTCGCCCATCAGCTTCAACGCCTTGCTGAAACCGGTGGTGGGCGGGCCGTAGCCGCCCATACGGATTTTGATTGGTGTTGCCATAAGCCGTCTCTTAAGCGATCTGGCCAAGCGTGGCCAGTATGCTAGTCTCCGCAAAATCGGAGGACGCCCCATGAACAAACATGCCAAGATTGAAGGCAAGATCCCGGCTGGAATTTCACAGGGTGAATGGCAGGCACGGGTCGATCTCGCCGCCGTCTATCGCCTGACCGCCCATTACGGCTGGGACGACGTGATCTACAACCATTCGTCGATGCGGGTGCCGGGCGAGCCGCGCATGTTTCTCATGAAGAAACACGACCTGCTCTACACCGAGGTGACGGCGTCCAATCTGGTGAAGGTTTCCATGGACGGCGACCTGGACGAGAAGTCCGGCGTCAACCGGCCCGGCTTCACGCTGCATGGCGGCGTGCTGAGCGGGCGCGAGGATGTCAACTGCGCGGTGCACATCCACACCAATAACGGCATGGCGATCGGCGCGCTCAAGCATGGCCTGCGCATGGTGTCGCAGCAGGCGATCCGCTTCTATCAGCGCATCGGCTATCACGCCTATGAGGGTATCACCGAGGATTTCGACGAGCGCGCGCGCATCAACAAGGACCTCGGCAAGAACCGCGCGATGATCATGAATTATCACGGCCTGCTCACGGTAGGCAAG
>JAYTFS010000206.1:0-10948 GCA_043734185.1 Pseudolabrys sp.
CTTCTAGGCCGCGTTGGCGACGGAAAGCGAGCAAGCCCGCGCTGATTTGCGCGCCCCGCGTCACGGGCGCGGTCGCGGCGTGTCCTGGCCGCTGGTCGCCCCCTCGGACGCCGGCAATTTCTTCTCCGCTCCAGAATCCATCTTCAGCGCGGGTGCATTAGCTTCCGCCTTTGCATCCGGAGGGACGGCATTGGGCGAGTTCAAAGGGCCGGGCGCGACCTTGTCCGGCGGCGCGTTCTGCTGCGCGGGTGGCGCGGGGGTGGCAGCTTCGCTCTTGTTGCCAGGCCCCTGATCCTGCGCCACTGCAATCCCGATGCCCGCGATCAGCGCGGCCGCAATCAGCAATGTTTTCGTCATTGCAACCTCCTTGACCGTCCGTTGACCGTCTTCAACTGACATTCCCCAGATGACCAGGGATCAGCGTGAACGTTAGCATTCTGCTGGGGTACGCGGAAGTTACCCGTGCGACGCATGTCCGATAAGGGTCATTCGCGACCGGCCATCTCGCTTGAAATTCCACTTTTGTCCGCTGTTATTCCAATAGCGGACAAACGCGGGTGCGGTTGGAATGTCCGTTAAGTGCCATTAGCGACTGACGCACTGCAGCAAAAAGCATCGCTATTCGATCACCTCGTCGGCTTGCGCGAGCAGCGTGGGCGGCACCGTCAGCCCGAGCGCCTTTGCTGTCTTAAGATTGATGATGAGCTCGAATCTGGTCGGCTGCATGACGGGCAAATCGGAGGGCTTGGCACCTTTGAGGATTCTGCCGGTGTAGATGCCAATTTGACGATACGCGTCAGCAAGGCTTATCCCATAGCTCATCAGGCCACCGGCTGCGGCGAACTCCCGAAACTCGTAAATCGCAGGAATGGCGTAGCGCGCTGCCAGCGCGACGAGCTGTTCGCGCTGGCCGTTGAAGAACGGATCGGCTGCGACAAGGAGTGCTTCGGCTCGTACTTGGGCCAGAGTCGCGAAGGCCGTCTCGATGTCCCGTTCGCTGCTCGCGTTCAATATATGGATCTGCCGCGCGACGGTACGAGCTGCCGACTGCGCCTCCATCAATTGGTTCTCGGCACCCGGGGTGCTCGGATTGACAAGCACAGCGATCGTCGCAGCGTTTTGCACCAGCTCGTGCAGCAACCCCAAACGCTTTGCCTCCAAGGAGTTGGTCATTACATAAATGCCAGTGACGTTGCCGCCAGGTCGGTTAAAGCTGGCAACGAGGCCAAGCTGGACAGGATCGGTGGCGGAAGAGAAGACGGTTGGTATCGTCGTGGTTGCTGCCTTGACGGCCAGCGCCGAGGCGCCACCGCCGGTTGCCACAATCACAGCCACCTGATGCTGAACCAGATCGGCAGCCAGCTCCGGCAATCGATCATTGTGACCCTCTGCCCAGCGGTATTCGATCGCCAGGTTCTGGCCCTCGATGTAGCCGGTTTCTTTCAGGCCCTGCCGGAACGCTGCCACGGCGTGTGTGACTGTGCCAGGCGATACGTTACTGAGGAAGCCGACCGCCGGCATCGCCGGCTGTTGCGTGCGCGCGGTGAGCGGCCGGGCAATTATTGCCCCGCCCATCAGAGCTACGAAATGCCGGCGCCCGATCATGATTGATCTGATCCTCTCAGTTAACGCCCTGTCTTCGCCACATCTACGACGGGCTGCACCGCATCAGGCTTTGGAATGACCCCAAGTTGTTGGAGAAACCCGAGCACGTCCTTGTTCGCCCATTTCTCCGCAATCTTGCCGTTTGCGATCCGGTGGATCACGGTGGCTGTCATCTCTAGCTTGTTGCCTGTCCTCGGAATGCCGGGAAGGTCGCCCTCGTGCGCGCCATAGGCGGTGAGGCGGGTAACGACTTTGTCTCCTTCCGCGATCTGATCCTCGATCTGATGGTAGCCAGGAGTGGCTTTCCAGAACAGCTTGATGGCTTGCTTGACTCCCTCGCGGCCGGACGCCAGTCCAGGGAACGGTGGCGGAGAGTGATCGAGGTAGTCCTCGGCGACAAGCTCGTCCATCGCCTCCTCGTTGCCCTTGTCGATCTCTTCGTAGAAGCGTCGCACTAGGGCTTTGTTCTCAACAGACATGACGGTCTCCTCACCTGTAGACAGAGCTGGCTCGGTTTGTCTGAACAGATTTCCCGGGGGTCTGCTGCGCACGCGCCGCAATCGGCCATGCCGCCGCGCCACCCAAAACACCAAGAAAATTCCGCCGTTGCATGCTCGCCCCTTAGCTCTGGACGAAGCATCCTAACGGCTCAAACGAGTACTTTGATAGGGGCTGAAACCGGCTTCGCTACTGCAATATGAGATGCTGGCAAATGACGCGATGGGTCATTAGCGGACAAACCATCGCAGGCCAAAATCGAACTTTGTCTGCTGTTACCCCAATAGCGGACATTCGGAGCGACCTGCGTTTAGGTTGGCAAGGCTGTAGGACTGTCCGCGACGGGTCCCCTTTCCTGACAGACAGGCACGGGGCGGACGCCGCTAAACGACCCGGTGGGGCTGCCTGTCAGACATTCACGCGAGCCGTCACACTGCAAACGAGTGCAAGATTGAAACTGTGTTGTAGGCAGTTGCGCCGCAAGGAAGTGAAGCGGCTATCGGAATAGCTACGTTTTCGGCACGGCGGAGTGTGAAGTTAGGCTCGGCAATTTGATGCACTTTCCTAACGCAAAGCCAGCCCGGGACTTTAGTCGGGAGCGCGGGGGGAAGGGAAATTTCCGTAGAGGTACACGCGCACACGCGAGGCTCCAAATTGCCCGCCGTGCTTCCCCCATGCTTCCCCGGAACGGAGGCGAACAGCCTCAGCGCAACGCGCATCAGGCAAGCTAATGATTGCTTGAAAGAAATTGGAGCGGGCGAAGGGATTCGAACCCTCGACCCCGACCTTGGCAAGGTCGTGCTCTACCCCTGAGCTACACCCGCATCCGTTAGATAGTTGACCGATAAGCGATATCGGCCGCCAAGCCGTTCCTATAGCCAATAGGGTGGGGCAATTGCAACCATAGCCGTTTCAGGGCGTTAATGCTGCTTCGAGCGCCGTTTGGGCTTTGCCACGACAGGCTCATAGCGCGGGTTGTGGTTGCAATGGCCCCGATTGCCGGCGATCACATTCGGATAGCATTCCTCGAAAGTGCGGTATTGGCAGTCCCAGACCACGCTGCCAAGCCCAACCGATATCACCGCACACCAAGGGGCTCTGTCATCGGCGCGGGCCGGATTCTGGCCGATGGCCAGGGCGGCAGTGAAAAAAGCTGCGGCGAGCAAAACGCGCTTCATTTTTGATCCTCTCGGCGCATGATCGAAGGTCACGCGCTAAGATACTAACACCGCCGCGGACCTAATTGTTGCATGGCCAAATCGCCCGACGAACTCTTCGCCGCGCTCGATGCCCTCGGCATCAAGCATGGAACCGTGAAGCATCCGCCCGTATTCACGGTGGAGCAGGCCGCCAAGCTGCGCGGCCAAGTCGCCGGTGGCCACACCAAGAACCTGTTCCTGCGTGACAAGAAAAACACGCTCTATCTCGTGGTGGCGCTGGAAGATGCCGTCATCGATCTCAAAGGCTTGCACCGCACGCTGGGCGCCAACGGGCGGTTTTCATTCGGCTCGGCCGACTTGCTGCAAGAAGTGTGGGGCGTTATTCCGGGCGCGGTGACACCGTTCGGCGCCATCAATGACACGGACGCCCGCGTCACCGTGGTGCTCGACAGTCCGATGATGGAATTCGAGACGCTCAATTATCATCCGCTGGTCAACACCATGACCACCTCGATTGCGCGCGACGATCTGGTGAAATTCCTTGAATCCACCGGCCATTTGCCGCGGATCGAGCGAGTGTCGGGGCCGGCACGGGACGCCTCCTTACACGATTGCATTCGTCCGCCGGATGACCCATTTAAGTGAAGGAACACCGATAATTCGCGAGGAACTATGCTGGGAAACGGCGGGGTAATGGCGGCGGCGCCCGATAACGTGGTCAAGGACACGACCACGCAAGGCTTCGTCAAAGACGTGATCGAGGAATCCAAGCGCCAGCCGGTGCTGGTGGATTTCTGGGCGCCGTGGTGCGGACCCTGCAAGCAGCTCACGCCGATCCTGGAAAAGGCGGTGAAGGCCGCCAAGGGCAAGGTCAAGCTCGTCAAGATGGACATCGACAAGCACCCGGACATTCCCGGACAGATGGGCATCCAATCGATCCCGGCGGTGATCGCGTTTGCCAATGGCCAGCCGGTCGACGGTTTCATGGGCGCGCTGCCCGAGAGCCAGGTGGTCGCCTTTCTGGAACGGCTGACCAAGGGCAAGGCCGGCGCCGACGAACCGGATTTACTCAAACTCGCCGACGAAGCGCTCGCGGCCGGCGATGCCGCAGGCGCCGCCAATCTTTATGCGCAACTGGTGGCACAGGACGGCACCAACGTCGCAGCGCTTGCCGGCCTCGCGCGCTGCTACGTGCTGACCGGCGCGCTCGACAAAGCCAAGCAGACGCTCGACCTCGTGCCCGAAGCCAAGCGCAACGAGGCGGCCGTTGCCGCCGCCCGCGCGGCGCTCGATGTCGCCGAGCAGGCCAAACTGGTTGGCCCGATCGACGACTTACAACTGAAAGTCGAAGCCAACCCGCTCGATCACCAGGCGCGTTTCGATCTCGCCACCGCGCTCAGCGCCGGCGGCAAGCGCGCCGAAGCGGCCAATCATTTGCTCGAGATCGTCAAGCGCGACCGCAAATGGAATGAAGACGGCGCCCGCAAGCAACTGGTGCAGTTCTTCGAGGCCTGGGGCGCGACCGACGAAGCCACGCTGGACGGCCGCAAGCGGTTGTCGTCGATTTTATTTTCGTGAAAATCTTGCGCTAGCGACGGCACTGGCGCACGGAGTAAATCGCAATGCCGATGAACGCCGAATATCGCAGACCGATCGATCTGCCGAACGTGATCCCGGTATTCCCGCTGCCGGGCGCGCTGCTGCTGCCGCGCGGGCAGATGCCGCTGAATATTTTCGAGCCGCGCTATCTCGCCATGATCGACGACGCGTTGCGCGACGGACACCGCATGATCGGCATGATCCAGCCCGACCCGGCGCATAGCGGGCCTGCGAACAAACCGCCGCTGTACAAGATCGGCTGCGTTGGCCGCATCACCCAGATGGCCGAGAGCGGCGACGGCCGCTATCTGCTCGAACTCACCGGCGTGGCGCGCTTCCGCATCGAAGAGGAATTGACGGCGAACACCGCCTACCGGCAATGCCGCGTCACCTACGCGCCCTTCGCCGACGACTTCGTCGCGCGCAAAGGCGAGGACGCGGTGGATCGTAAAGCGCTATTGCACGCGCTCAAGGATTTCATGAAGGCCAACGATCTGAAGGCGGACTGGGAAGACATCGACAAGGCCCCCAACGAAGCGCTGGTCAACGCGCTGTCGATGATGTCGCCCTATGGCCCGCCGGAAAAGCAGGCGCTGCTGGAAGCGCCCGATCTGAAAGCCCGCGCCGAACTGCTGGTGGCGATCACCGAAATCGAGCTCGCCAAGAAGAACATCGAAGGCGAACCGCAGCTGCAGTAACGCTGGGCGCTATGCTATAAGTCGCGGCGAAATCCGGGAGCCCCTCATGCCCACGACCCCCTCCACCGAACGGCCCGCCGGCAGCGTCGATCCCAAGCTCTTGGAAATCCTGGTGTGCCCTCTGACCAAGGGGCCGCTGGAATACGACGCCGCCAAGCAGGAACTCATTTCGCGCAAAGCCAAGCTGGCTTATCCGATCCGCGACGGCATTCCGATCATGCTGCCGGAAGAGGCGCGGAGGTTGGATTAGCCGCAGTTGTCATCATCCGTGAAGGCGGATGATCCAGTAATCACCGCCATCGAGATAATCACCACAGGGAGTACTGGATGCCCGCCTTCGCGGGCATGACAGTGAGTAAGGGAAGGAAACCATCATGATCAAAATCTGGGGCCGGAATACTTCTTCCAACGTGCAGAAGGCGATGTGGGCGGTGGGCGAATTGGGACTTGAGCACCAACGTATCGATGTCGGCGGCGCCTTCGGCCAAACCAAGGAACCGAAATATCTGGCGATGAACCCGAACTCCCTGGTTCCCACCCTGGAGGAAGAAGACGGCTTCACGCTGTGGGAGTCCAATTCCATCACACGCTATCTCGCCGGCAAGCACGACAAGAGCGGCGTGCTGGAACCGAAAGACGCCAAGCAACGCGGCCTCGCCCATCAATGGATGGACTGGCAATTGTCGGTGGTGGGTCCCGCCATCACGCCCGCCTTCTGGGGCCTGATCCGCACGCCGGTGGAAAAACGCGACCTTGCCGCGATCAAGGCCTCGCAGGAAAAAACCACCGCAGCGATGGAGATCCTCGACAAGCAATTGGCCAAGACCGCCTACGTCGCCGGGCCGGCATTTTCCTACGGCGATATTCCGGTCGGCGTCATGTGCTACCGCTACCGCCAGCTGGTGCCGGGCCGTCCCGCGACACCGAACCTCGATCGCTGGTACGACGCCATCGCCAAGAGCAAGGCGTTCCACGATCACGTCGGCAGCATTCCGCTGACCTGAGCTCAATGGGCAAAGAAGGGCTGTGCCTCGGCCTGATCGGCGGCCTCGGGCCAGGCGCCACGGCGCTTTACTATCGCGAGCTGGTCGCTGCCATCGAGAAGCGGGGCCGCGTGCCGCGCCTCCTGATCGCGCATGCCGACATCAATCATGTCTACGCGACGCTTGCCACGAAGGACCTCGACGGTCTGGCGCGGTATCTCGCCGGCCTGATCGACGACATGGCGGCGGGCGGCGCCGAACTCACGGCCATCGTGGCCGCGACGCCGCACATCTGCGCGCCGCAACTTATTACCCTATCGCCGCTACCGCTGATCGACATGCTGGCGGAGGTCGCGAAGGCCGTTCGCGCTCGCGGACTGAAACGGGTGGCGCTGCTCGGTACCCGATATACTATCGAAACGCGCATGTTTGGCGCGCTGGGTGAATTCGACGTGGTGATGCCCCCGGCCGGCGAGATCGAACTCATCCATGCCATCTATATGGATATCGTCGCGGGCCGCGGCGCCGAAGCACAGACTGACGAGCTTCGCCAACTGGCACGAACATTTGTCAGACGCGATGGCGCAGAAGCCGTGTTGCTCGCCGGCACCGATCTCACAATGGTGATGAACGAAAGCACGGCGGGTTTTCCTGCGCTCGACTGCGCCCGGGTGCATATCGACGCGATCGTGCGGCGCCTGCTCGATTGATTATAAGACCTCGCCGCGCAACAGCTTGGGCACGTCGCCGGTAAATCCCGCCGCCTCGCGAATGAAGACGCGCTTGAGCGCCGGAATTCGCTCGACCAGCCCGAGACCGACATCGCGCGCCAGCCGCAGCACATCGGAACTGTTGGAAAACAAGCGGTTCAATCCGTCGGTGGCGACGCCCATGGTCATGGTGTCGAACCGCCGCCAGCGCTGATAGCGCTCCAGCACATCCGGCGCACCGATATCGAGCCCGAGCCTAGCTGCATCGGCGATCGCTTCGGCCAAGGCCGCGACGTCACGCAGGCCCATGTTGAGCCCCTGCCCAGCGATAGGATGAATAATGTGGGCGGCGTCGCCGACCAGCGCCCGCCGCTCGGCGATAAATTCACGCGCGGTGAACAGGCCGAGCGGAAAAGCGCGGCGCGCGCCGACGACTTCAAGATCGCCGAGATGCAGGCCGAAGCGTTTCTCCAGCTCGGCATGAAATTCCGCGTCCGGCAGCGCGACGATGCGCTCGGCCTCCGCTTTAGTTTCGGTCCAGACAATCGACACGCGCTTGCCGGTGAGCGGCAGGATCGCGAATGGCCCGGCGGGAAGGAAATGTTCCTCGGCGCGGCCATTGTGCTCGCGCTCGTGCGCCACCGTCGTGACGATGGCCGATTGATCGTAATTCCATCCGCGCGACGCGATGCCGGCTGTCTCGCGGATCTGCGAGCGCGCGCCGTCGGCGCCGACCAGCAAACGCGCGGAGATTTTCTCGCCGCCCGCCAGCGCAACCTCGATGGCATTCGGCGCGTGTTCAAATCCGCTGACCGAGCCGGCCCGCAATTCAATGCCGAGCTCCTTCGCCTTTAACACCAGCGCGTCGATCAGGTGCCGGTTCTCGATCATGTGCGCGAAGGGTTTGCCTTGTTCCACTTCCCCACCGAACGTCAGAAACGTCGGCCGCACCGCGTCGTCGAGCTTTGAGTCCGTCACCACCATATCGAGGATCGGCTGCGCGTTGACTTCGACCGGTTGCCAAACCTCGATCGCCTCGAACAGCCGGCGCGCGGCAGCCGCGATGGCCGAGGCGCGCGGATCCTTCGACTGTGCGGCGGCGAGCGCCGGATCGACCACCGTCACGGTAAAGCTGTCGCCCAGGCCCTGGCGCAAGGCGATGGCGAGAGCCATGCCCGCAAAACCGGCGCCGCCGATCACCAGGTCGGTTTTAGGCTGTTGCTTTGCCAATTGCGCTTCCTTGTAAAATCCGCCCGAGCATAGCAGGTTGAGCGGGCAGCTTTAACCGCCGGTATCCGAGCCCGTCATGTCCGCCGTTCAGGAACTTCTCGATATCCTCGATCTCGAGGAACTGGACCTCAATTTGTTCCGCGGGCGTTCGCCGCAAAACGGCTGGCAGCGGGTCTATGGCGGCCAGGTGATCGGTCAGGCGTTGGTCGCCGCGGTGCGCACCGTCGACGCCAGCCGCTCGCCGCATTCCCTGCATGCCTACTTCCTGCTGCCCGGCGATCCCAAGGTTCCGATCATCTACGATGTCGACCGCATGCGCGACGGCAAGAGCTTCACGACGCGCCGCGTCACCGCGCGCCAGCACGGCCACCCAATTTTCTCGATGCTGGTGTCTTTCCACGGCATCGAGGAAGGTCTCACCCATCAGGCGCAGATGCCGGACGTGCCGCCGCCCGACAAGTTGCCGAACGAAAAAGAAATGCGCTCGACGCTTCTGCCATCGATGCCGGACCCGGTGCGCCGTTACTACGAGCGCGAGCGACCCCTTGAGATGCGCCCGGTGGAATTCGACCGCTACACGGGCAAGAAGTATCCCGACGGCCGCTTTCACGTCTGGATCAAGATTTCGGCACGGCTGCCCGACAACCCGGCGATCCATCAATGCGCGCTGGCCTATGCTTCGGACATGTCGCTGCTCGATGCGTCGTTGACACCGCACGGCCGCACGCTGTTCGAGAAGGAATTCATGGCGGCGAGTCTCGATCATGCGCTGTGGCTGCACCGCCCGTTCCGCGCCGACGAATGGCTGCTCTACGCGCAGGATACGCCGAGTTTGCAAGGCTCGCGCGGTTTCGCTCGCGGCCTCATCTTCAAGCAGGATGGCACATTGGTCGCCTCGGTCGCCCAGGAAGGCCTGGTGCGCCTCCGGCGATGACGCGGCTCTTTGCATCCTTTGTTTTCGTCGTCTTGTTGCTGGTGCCAGCCTGCGCCGCTTCCGGCAGACAGCCGGCGCCGGCAGGCGCTTTCGCCGGCGCGCCGGCCGAATACACCCGTTTTTCCTCGGCCGAACTGGAACGTGGATTTCTGGCGCTCGCTTTCGGCTCCGATTTGCGCATCGGGGCGCGGCCGCGCGGCATCCGGCGCTTCGATCATCCGATCCGCGTTTCGGTGGTCGCTGGCGGCAGCGTCGATCGCGGCGACGCGATGCGACGCGTCATCGATGAATATGCCGGCAAGATTCCCAAACTGGGTTTGATCTGGGCTGCCGCCGCCCAACCCGCCGATCTGGAAGTTCGGCTGATCGACGAGAAAGATTTCAGCTCGGCGCTGCAAGCAACCTTCGGCGCCGATATCACCAAGACCTTCATCGCGCGCACCAATCCGCAATGCATGACCAGCGTGAAATCGAACCCCGAAGGCGACATCGTGCGCTCGGTTTCCTTCATCATTGTCGACAAGGGCGATGGCGTTTTCTTCGACTGCGCCTATCACGAGCTGCTGCACGCCTTCGGTCTGTCGAACCACGACCAGCGCAACCGATGGACCACGCTCAACCAGAAACGCATGGTCGGATATCTGTCGGTCTATGACCGCGCATTGCTGACGGTGCTATATGACCGTCGCGTCACACCTGGCATGACCGCCGTAGGCACACGCGCCATTCTTCCGGCGGTTATCAAAGATCTTGGCCTGGCCGAGCCTTCCCAAAAACCTTGAGAAGACCGGCGATGGGCAGGAACTTCGGGCCAACTTGGTATATTATGCAGATTGCCGCCGTATAGAGTGTGCCGGGAAGGAAACACCATGAAGCTGGTTATTGCCATCATCAAACCGTTCAAGCTCGACGAGGTCCGCGACGCTCTCACGGGCCTTGGGGTTCAAGGCATGACCGTGACCGAAGTCAAAGGCTTTGGGCGGCAGAAGGGTCACATGGAGATCTATCGCGGCGCAGAGTACGCGGTGAACTTCCTGCCCAAATTGCGGCTCGAGGTCGCTGTCGCCAGCGAGCTGCTCGACAAGGTGGTTGCCGCAATTACCGCCGCCGCCAAGACCGGACAGATCGGCGACGGGAAAATCCTCGTCACGCCGATCGAACACGCCGTCCGGATCCGAACCGGCGAAACCGACGCGGACGCGATTTAGACAATCGCCGGATTTTCCGGAGGGCCGCTTCGCCACCAATCGGACGAGGCCGGTTGCTTTGCAGTCCTCATTTATTACCCAAAGGTATACGCACCGGGTGCCGGACCGGCGCGGATTTGGTCCATTACCGCCGTTTGATTATTTTTTATGCAGATCGTCTAGGTCTTGGCGCGTCTTTGAGCAGCGGTCTCCGGTGGTATTCCGGGGTACCATCGCCCTTCTGAATTTCATCCATCGAATCAGCCGCATAGGCCCTTCTGGGCCATCTGGCACGGCGTTTGATTCTATTTGTCTGGCTATGCCTGCGAAGCGAGCTTCGAGGG
>JAYTFS010000207.1:0-3124 GCA_043734185.1 Pseudolabrys sp.
CCCGGGGCCGAGATGCTCGCCCATGCGCAACGCCATGCGCAGCACCATGCCGCGCGAGGCCAGCGTGTAACCGGACACCCAATCGACGAATTGACGCAATTCGGGTTTCAGCGGCGGCACATCGAGCTTGCCGACCACGTCCTTCATGCGGTTATGCAGGCGCGGGTTTGGCGTGACGTTTTCAGCCCAGACCACGCCGGTGGTCTCGCCGCGCGCGCCGAGCGGCACGACCACGACGTCGCCGGCGCTCAGCTCAACGCCTTCCGGCACCCGGTAGGAATAGGTCTGGTCGAGCGCCACCGGCACCAGGACATCGACAATACGTGCAGCCATTGGCTTATCTCTTGGCATGATCCTATCCGAAAACCGGTGCCCACTTTTCGGGGATCATGCGGGTTTTGTGTCCGATTCCGGCCGCTTAAGGAAGGGTGAAGGAACGCTTCCTATTCTGCCTGTCAGGACGACAGACATAGATATGACATCGCAAACCGCAATCGCTGCCGACGTGACCGCCGAAATTGACGGCTGGCTGAGGTTTCTCGGCGCCGAGCGCCGCATGTCCGAAAAGACGCTGGAAGCCTATCAACGCGACGCCAGCCAATTCCTCCGCTTTCTCAGCGAGCATTTGGGCGGCGCGCCATCGCTTAAACAACTGGCCAAGCTCACGCCCGCCGATGTCCGTGCCTTCATGGCGGCGCGGCGCACCGATGGCGCCGGCAACCGCACGCTGATGCGCGGGCTGGCGGGCGCGCGATCCTTCGCGCGCTACCTAGAACGCAACGGCAAGGGCAAAGTCGGCGCGCTGGCCAGCGTGCGTACGCCAAAACTGCCGCGCAGCCTGCCAAAACCCCTGGCGATCATCGACGCCAAGCGCATGGCCGATGTCGAGCTGCGCGCCGGCGAAGCACGCGAAAAGTGGGTCATCGCACGCGACGCCGCGGTGCTGGGCCTGCTCTACGGCTCCGGCCTGCGCATCGCTGAAGCGCTCAGCCTCAAACGCAAAGATATGCCGACAGGCGATCAATTGACCGTAACCGGCAAAGGCAACAAATCGCGCATGGTGCCGGTGTTGCCGCAGGTCGCCAAACTGATCGCGGACTATGTCGCGCTCTGCCCGCTTGATTTATCGCCCGACGGCCCACTGTTTGTCGGTGCGCGCGGCGGCCCGCTTGGGCCCCGCATCGTGCAGCTGGCCATGGAGCGGCTGCGTGGCGCGCTGGGGTTGCCCGACAGCGCGACGCCGCATGCGCTGCGGCATTCTTTCGCCACCCACTTGCTGGCGCGAGGCGGCGATTTGCGCGCGATCCAGGAACTGCTTGGGCACGCTTCGCTTTCTACGACGCAACTCTATATCGCCGTCGATTCCGAGCGTTTGCTCGAGGTTTACGCCACCTCCCATCCGCGCGCGTAGCAAAACCGTCGCAATTCGGCCGGCGCCCCTCTTGCGCAGCGGTACGCTTTGCTATCATCGTCACCGCTACTCATTTCGGGAGGGTACGATGAGCGCACATGAAAATATGGAGCACGCGGAACACGCCGAGCATGCGGCGCATTCCAACAAGGGCATCGCGCTGCTGATCGCTGTGCTCGCGCTGTTCCTGGCGTTTTCCGAAACTTTGGGCAAGAGCGCGCAGACTGCGGCGCTCAGCTACAATGTGGAAGCGTCAAACCTGTGGGCGTTCTTTCAGGCCAAGACCATCCGCATGACGGTGCTGCGGACGTCAAGCGAGCAGATAATCCTGGAAGCCGACCGCCTGAACGACCCGGCCGCCAAGGCGGCGCTGGTGAAACAGGTCGACGCCTGGAAAAAAACCGCCGACCGCTACGACGACGAGCCTTCGACCAACGAGGGCCGCAAGCAGCTGACCGAGCGGGCCAAGGATGCCGAGCATCGCCGCGATTTGGCGCTGGCCCGCTACCACAATTACGAATTCGCCTCGGCCGCGTTCCAGATCGGCATCGTGCTGGCGTCCGCCACCATTATTACCAGCATGATGATCCTGGCGTGGCTTTCCGGGGCGCTCGGTGTCGCAGGACTGGCTTTGACCGCTATCGGACTATGGGCGCCGCACGCATTGGATTTTCTGATGCACGCCAGTCACTGAGACTTACGCCGCGCGGTTGCGATAGGCGTTGCGCCGCACACGCAGGAAATGGCGCAGAAAACGGCCGGCTCGCCCCGGTTTCATAAGCCACATCAACTGGCGTATGCGCGCGCGTATCGGCTGTGTGATGTTGTGGGCCCATGCGCGCACACGCAGGAACCATTCGTACATCTTGCGAAACCACGGCATCAGCAACAGCTTGCGGCGCGTCACGTCGAAGATGAAGGCGGTAACGCCGAGACCGAACAGTTTCACAAATATGAGGACGCCGATCGCGCCGAGCCAGTTACCTGTCGCCAGAAAATAAACTTGCAGAAATTTCAGCGGCAACATCAAAATAAATGGAATAACGAAAACGAACAGCACGGCCCATGGTGGCAGCGCTTCGATCAATCGCCGCAGCCGAACCTTGAGCCGGGCCAACGGAAAATAATTGACTATGCGTTCGACGACGGGCTCGAGATGATCCCATAGCCAAGCCTCGACCAAAAACACGATGGCGAGCAGAACCCAGAGTGGGCGAAGCCAGTGGCGGCGCATGGGGGAAATATACTGCGTATTGCCGCCGTAGTAAGGCGTCAGATTAAGTCCTTACCCGGCCGCCATCGACGTTGAGTGTCTGCCCGGTAATGAAGGCAGCGTCGTCGCTCGTGAGGAACGAGATGGCGCCGACGAGGTCGTCAGGCACCTCCGGACGCTTGATCGCCTGCATGTTGGCGACCGCGGCGAATTCCTCGTCCATGGTTTTGAAGCCCGGGCGCGGCGTGCGCACCAGCGTGCCAGGCGAGCGGGTCAGGCCCGGCGCAATAGCGTTCACCGTGATGCCGTCGGCGGCAAGATCGCTCGCCAGCGCGCGGGTAAAGCCGACAATGCCGCCTTTGCTCGCGACATAATGCGCAAAGCCGGTAACCACCGAGCCGAGCGTGCTCGACGCCATGTTGACCACGCGGCCCCATTTGCGCGCCCGCATGCCGGGCACGAAAGCCGCGCTGACCAGAAACGTGCTGTCGAGATTGGTC
>JAYTFS010000208.1:0-2833 GCA_043734185.1 Pseudolabrys sp.
CCGTCGCGGATGCCCTCCACCATGTGTTGCAGCATGCCGACCCCGCCAGAGGCGATCACCGGAACGGGCACGGCATCCGCAATCGCCCGGGTGAGCGCAATATCGTAGCCGGTCTTGGTGCCGTCGCGGTCCATCGAGGTGAGCAGGATTTCGCCGGCGCCAAGCGCCACGACCTCCTTGGCATATTCGACCGCATCGATGCCGGTCGATTTACGGCCGCCGATTGTGAAAATCTCCCATCGGTCTTTCTCGGCTGGCTTCGACACCTTCTTGGCGTCAATCGCCACGACGATGCACTGGTCGCCGAATTTCTCCGCCGCTTCCTTGACGAAAGCACGCCGCTCCACCGCCGCGGTGTTGATCGAGACCTTGTCGGCGCCGAACGTCAGAAGCTTGCGAATATCTTCCACCGTGCGCACGCCGCCGCCCACCGTCAGCGGCATGAAACACGCCTCGGCGGTGCGCCGCACCACGTCGTAAATGGTGTCGCGGTTTTCGTGGCTCGCCGTGATGTCGAGGAAACACAGCTCATCGGCGCCCGCCGCGTCATAGGCAATCGCTGCCTCCACCGGGTCGCCGGCGTCGCGCAGATTGACGAAATTGACGCCCTTGACGACGCGGCCGTCCTTGACGTCGAGGCAGGGTATGACGCGGACTTTGAACATGCCGAACGGTCCTTCTCCGGCGGTGGAAAGCCTATTTGGTCTTCATCTTCTTCTTCAGCAGAACAAGCAGATAGCCGACCACCGCGATCACGATCGGAAAGCAGCCGATGCCGATGAGCGTGGCGGAAAATATGAACTGATCGCGAAAGAACCAGGCCGCCGTCCAGGCAACGACCGCAGTTCCCAATGCAAGCACCATAATCGGCGTCAGCATGGTGCGGAACGATGTGCCGGACCGGTTTGCCGTCATGTCTTCGTCCCGCGGCTGCCGCGAATAAGCGCGAGTGCCTCCGCCGGATCGAGCCGTCCGTCAGAGAGCGCGCGGCCGGCAATGGCGCCTTCAAGTTTTTTGGCGCGCGGACTGAGCAAAGCCTTGATGTCCTCGATCGAGGCAAGTCCACCGGACGCGATCACCGGAATAGAGATGGCTCCGGCAAGCGCAATGGTGGCGTCCCAGTTGATGCCTTGCAGCAAGCCGTCGCGCGAGATGTCTGTGTAGATGATGGCGGCAACGCCGGCGTCCTCGAAACGGCGCGCGATGTCGAGCGCGGACAGTTCGGAGATTTCGGCCCAGCCCTGCACCGCCACCTTGCCGTCGCGCGCGTCGAGCCCGACCGCAACGCGGCCGGGAAATTTCTTTGCCGCATCCGTCACCAGCGCCGGGTTGCGTACCGCCGCGGTGCCGATAATGACGCGGTCGACACCTTTACCGAGCCAGGCTTCAACGGTCGCCATGTCGCGCACACCGCCGCCGAGCTGCACCGGAATGCTGATGGATTCAAGAATGCGATCGACCGCATCGGCATTCACCGGCTTGCCGGCGAAGGCGCCGTCGAGATCGACGATATGCAGATACTCGAATCCCTGTTGCTCGAAGCCGCGCGCCTGCGCCGCCGGGTCGCGATGAAACACGGTCGCGCGCGCCATGTCGCCCTGTTCGAGCCGCACGGCGAGGCCTTCCTTCAGATCGATGGCGGGAAACAGGATCACGGCTTCCACTTCAGAAAATTCGCGATCAGCGCCAGTCCCAGCCGCTGGCTCTTCTCGGGATGGAATTGCGTGCCGACCATGTTGTCGCGGCCGACGATCGCCGTGAGTGGCCCGCCGTAATCGGCTTGCGCCACCAGATCGTTTTTTTCAGCGGTCTTCAGCTCGTAGGAGTGCACGAAATAAGCGTGCAACCCGTTCGCGCCGACGGCAATGCCGTCAAGCAGCGGGTGCGGCTTGGTGACGTTGAACGTATTCCAACCCATGTGCGGAATTTTCAATTCTGGATCGGACGGCGTGATGCGGTCGACCTCGCCGGCAATCCAGCCCAGGCCCGGCGTTACCTGATATTCGCGGCCGCGCTCGGCCATCAATTGCATGCCAACGCAGATGCCGAAAAACGGCCGGCCATTCTTTCGAACCGCGGTTTCGAGCGCCTCGATCATGCCTGGAATCTCGTCGAGCCCGCGGCGGCAATCGGCGAAGGCACCGACGCCCGGCAGCACCACGCGATCAGCGCGTGCGACTTCTTTGGAATCACGCGTCACCACAATCGGCTGGTCATGTCCGCTTTCACGCGCAGCGCGTTCGAACGCCTTCGCTGCCGAGTGCAAGTTGCCCGAGCCGTAATCGACAATGGCGACGCTCATCGCGGCGCTCCCGGCTCCGGGAACAGGCCGATAACGTCGGACGGCGACGGCGCGCCGCGCAACACCGGCGTGGCGTATTTCGGTTCAGGCAAAGCCGCGTCCGAATCGGCGCGATTGGCCCATACGGCATAAAACCGCCGCTCCGCCATTTCGGCGTCTTCTCCGACAATGAAGCCCACCGCTTTCCAGCCGCGACGCGTGAGTGTCCAGCGCCACAGCGTCGCCGCCTCAAAACCGATCAGCAAAGCGATCAGGAAGCTGGCGAGGAATTTCACCCCCGGCGGCGCGCCGATCAGATAGAGCGTAAAGTTCAACGCGCCGGTCAGAATGAAAAATCCTATCAGTGTCAGCCACAGCCGGTGCACCAGCAGCCAGACCGGCGCCAGCACGAAAGCCCAGAAATAGAATCCGTCGCGCACGAAAACGAAGCGTTCCGGGCTGGACACGCTTTCGTTCTTGCGCGGCGGCGGTTCGTGAACGGTGAACGTGGGCATTGCTAATACTCGTTACATTTTCCGTCATGCCACACGC
>JAYTFS010000209.1:0-1953 GCA_043734185.1 Pseudolabrys sp.
GCGTGTGCGGCAATCTCGGCGTTTCACTCGCTGCCGGTATCAGCGGCGCGCTGGCGTTTTGGGTGAGTTGGCGCGCGGCGTTCTTCGTGCCGGCAGCAGTCTCGTTCGTGACGGGCATTGTCTATCTCTGGATGACGCCAAACGACCTGCATCACGCCAAAACGCGCGTGTCCACGCCGGCCGTTCCGCTGAAGCCGCGGCTTGCGTTCATGCTATTCGGCCTGTTCATCGTGATTGCGTTGAGCGCTGGGCTTACCTTCAACGTATTGACCATTGCGCTGCCGAAAATTGTCGATGAGCGCCTGTCGAGCGATTTGCCGTTGGTCCTGGTCGGGAGCATCGCGACCGTCGTTCTTGTCTGCGGGGCGTTGGCTCAGCTCACCGTCGGGCGGCTGGTCGAATGGATTCCGCCGCATATTATTTTTGCCGCCGTCACCGGGATCGGCTTTCTCGGCAACCTGTGGGCGGCCTATGCCAATGGCCTGGCGCTGCTGGTCGCGCTCGCTGTCGCCATCGCCGCTATTTACGGGCAGGTGACGGTCAACGACATGATCATGGCGCGCTATACCGCCGACGCCTGGCGTGGCCGTGTTTATGCCGTGCGCTATTTCCTGCTGTTCATCAGCGCCGGCGCAGCGATTGGCATGATCTCACTGCTGCACAAGACCGGCGGCTTCCCGCTGGTGTTGAGTGTCAATGCGATGATCGCACTGCTGTTGTTCCTTACCACGCTTGGCCTGGTCGCCATGATCATCAGCGTCGAAAACAAGCACGCCGCGGCGCAGCCAGCGGAATAGCGCCTTCAGCGCAGCCTTTCGATCAGCGCCATGGCGGCGGCCGGCGCGCGCAATTTTGCTTCGTGAATGAAATAGACGAAGACGTCGCGCGGCGTGCTTGCCGCAGCCTTTTTGTCAATGCGCGGCAAGTCGGCAGGCTCGCCGCCCTTGGCCCAGGTTTTGGCGCGCGCCGCCCAGGCGTCGAGCGCCTTCGGCGGATAACCGGCTTTTAGGCTCTCGTTTCCCTTTTGCAGGCGGGCATAAACAAAGTCGCCGGTGATGTCGGCGATTTCTGTGTAGGTGTCATGCTCGGCATAGCAGACGGCAATGCCGGCCTTGCGCAGCATGGCGATGAAGGCTGGCGTCTTGAAGGTATCGTTGCGAACTTCCACAACGTGACGCAACGCCCGGCCGTCGAATGTTTTCGGCAGCAACGCAAGGAAGGCACCGAAGTCGGCCTCGTCGAATTTCTTGTGAGGCGCGAATTGCCAGAGCAGCGGGCCGAGCTTGTCGCCCAATTCGATGATGCCTGATTCTAGGAAGCGTTTGATTGAATCTCGAGCTTCCGCCAGCACGCGGCGATTGACTGCATAGCGCGGGCCCTTCAGCGAAAAGATGAAACCGTCCGGCACTTCGGAGGCCCATTTGCGATAGGTCTTGGGCGACTGTGTTGAGTAGAACGTGCCGTTGACCTCGATCGAGGTGAGGTGCTGCGCGGCGTAAGAAAGTTCGCGCGCATGTGGCAGACCCTTGGGATAGAAAACGCCGCGCCACGGCTCGTAAGTCCAGCCGCCAATGCCGACGTTAATCTTTGCCAATTTGGTCGTCATGATATGGTCACAATAGCAAACTATATAAAAGGCAAGTTGGCGATCCGGAATTGTTAGTACGGAACGTCACGCGGCCACGATGAGGTTAAGGCGACGGCGGATGTACCCGCGCCTCTCATTTGTGGTCGTTTTCATTTTCAGCAAGTGCATCACGATTTGCACAGAGGAAAAGGCCCGGAATTTCTTCCGGGCCCTTTTATTTTCGCGGTGAGTGTAAGGACTAGAAGTCCATTCCGCCGCCGCCCATGCCGCCCATTCCGCCCGGCATGCCGCCGCCGGCAGCACCCTTCTTGGCCGGAATTTCGGCAACCATGGCTTCGGTGGTGATCAAGAGACCGGCAACCGAT
>JAYTFS010000210.1:0-6279 GCA_043734185.1 Pseudolabrys sp.
ACCAACGCGCGCAACTTCACCAATTGCGACTCGCTGCTGATCGGTGACAAGTGCGGCGCACACACCGTGCCCTATATCGAGGCGAAGAATTCCTCAGCCGTGTTCGAGCACGAAGCCTCAACCTCGAAAATCTCCGAGGACATGCTGTTCTATTGCCGCCAGCGCGGCATGTCGGCGGAAGAGGCGACCGCGCTCGTCGTCAATGGTTTCGTCAAGGACGTGCTGCAGCAGCTGCCGATGGAATTCGCGGTCGAGGCGCAAAAGCTGATTTCGATCTCTCTGGAAGGAAGCGTGGGTTAATTCGATGTCTTTGTTGGAAGTTAAAAACCTGCATGTCGAGGTCGAGGACAAGAAAATCCTCAACGGCCTGACGCTGTCGGTAGAAAAAGGCCAAGTCGCGGCCATCATGGGGCCGAACGGTTCGGGCAAGTCGACGCTCGCTTATGTGCTGGCCGGCAAGGACAACTACAACGTCACCGAAGGCGACATTTTGCTCGACGGCGAAAGCATCCTGGAAATGGCGCCGGACGAGCGCGCCGCCAAGGGCGTGTTCCTGGCGTTTCAGTACCCGGTTGAAGTGCCGGGCGTTGCCACCATGACGTTCCTTCGCACGGCGCTCAATGCGCAGCGCAAGACACGCGGCGAGCCGGAATTTTCAACACCCGACTTCATGAAGCTAGTACGCGATTCTGCGGCCAAGCTTGGCGTCAGCCAGGAAATGCTGCGGCGTGCCGTCAATGTCGGCTTTTCTGGCGGCGAGAAAAAGCGCAACGAGATTCTGCAAATGGCGATCCTGCAGCCGCGTCTCGCGGTGCTCGACGAAACAGATTCCGGTCTCGACATCGATGCACTTAAGATCGTGGCCGAGGGCGTCAACCGCCTTCGCTCACCGGAGCGCTCGATGATCGTCATCACGCATTATCAACGGCTCTTGGAATTCATCGTTCCCGATGTGGTGCACGTGCTGGCCAAGGGCAAAGTCGTGAAGTCCGGCGGCAAGGAACTTGCGCTCGAACTCGAAGCCAAGGGCTATGCCGAATATGCCGGCGAGGCAGCGTAACTCATGAACGCGGAAGTGCGTGCCATTAAGACAACGGCGGAGCAGGGGCTCGCGACTACCTACGCGAGCGCGTGTGATACGTTGCCGGGTGATACTGCAGTTGGCAGCTTGCGCGCCGCCGCGTTCCGTAAGTTCGAAACCGCAGGATTGCCGCATCGCCGCGTCGAGCAATGGAAATACACAGATCTGCGCACGCTGATGCGCGACGCCAAGCCCTTGGCGGGTGTCGGCGAGCTCAGCGCGCAGGCTCTCGCCGGCCTGTCGAACATTCTGGCGGGTGTCGACGCGAGCCTCGTTACGGTCGTCAATGGCCGTTATGTGCCAGGCGCGAAGTCCGATGTGGATGTCGTGGATCTGTTCAAGTTTCTCGCTGCGTCACCCGATTACAAATTGGACCAGGCGCCGGGCAGCGAGGATGCTGCTTTCGGGCTCAATACCGTGTTCATGACCGGCGGCGTGGCGTTGCGCGCCAAAAAAAGCGCCAGCCCCGCCAAGCCAATCCACATCGCCCATGTGTTTTCCGGCAAGAGCGCCGCGTCCATGTATCCGCGTTCGGTGGTCATCGTCGAGCCGGGCGCGCATGTCACTTTGGTGGAATCGTTCTCCGGGCCTGATGGCATCGACTATCAAGTCAACTCGGCGCTCGAACTGGTGATTGGCGACAATGCCCAAGTCGATCACATCAAGGTCGGCTACGATGGCGATGCGGCTTTGCGCGTCTCGACGCTCGGCGTCACGGTCGGTGCCAAGGTCCATTACAAGGATTTTGCCTTCACGACCGGTGGGGCGGTGGTGCGCAATCAGACCTTCGCACGTTTTGCCGGTGAGCACACGCAAGCAACGATCGCCGGCGCCAGTCTGCTCAAGGCCAAGCAGCATGTGGACAATACGCTGATGATCAATCACGCCGCTGGTCATTGCGACAGCCGCGAGCAGTTCAAGGCGGTACTCGACGGGCAAAGCCATAGCGTGTTTCAGGGCAAGATCATCGTCGAGCCGCACGCGCAGAAGACCAATTCCAAGATGATGACGCGCGCGCTACTGCTTTCCGACGAAGCGGAAGCCGACAACAAGCCGGAACTTGAAATCTTCGCTGATGACGTGGTCTGCGGCCATGGCGCGACTGCAGGCGCGCTCGATCCGGGACTGAAGTTTTATCTGATGTCGCGCGGCATTCACGAGAAAGAAGCCGAAGCGCTGCTGATTCAAGCCTTCATCGGCGAAACCATTGAAGAGATCGCGCATGAAGGCATCCGCCAGGCGCTGATGTTTGCGGCTCTCAAATGGCTGGGCGCGCGGGCATGACCATGCATTCCACCGTCGGCAATGGTTCGTATGACGTCGCCAAGATTCGTGCCGAGTTTCCAGCGCTTTCGATGCAGGTCTATGGCAAGCCGCTGGTCTATCTCGACAACGCGGCGTCGGCGCAGAAGCCGAAATTCGTCCTCGACCGTCTTAACAAGGCCTACACCGAGCAATACGCCAACGTGCACCGCGGCCTGCATTACCTCGCTAACGAGGCTACCGAGGCCTACGAGGGCGCGCGCGAAACCGTGCGGGCCTTTCTTGGTGCGGCGCGCAAGGAAGAGATCATCTTCACCCGCAACGCCACCGAGGCGATCAATCTGGTGGCCTATAGTTTTGGCGCCGCGCGCATCAAGCCGGGTGACGAAATCGTGCTCTCCATCATGGAGCATCATTCTAATATCGTGCCCTGGCATTTCCTGCGCGAGCGCCATGGTGCCGTGATCAAATGGGCGCCAGTCGACGATGAAGGCAATTTCCTCATCGATGAATTCGAAAAATTACTCGGTCCGCGCACCAAGATGGTCGCGATCACCCATATGTCGAATGCGCTCGGCACTGCGGTGCCGGTCAAGAACGTCATCAAGCTTGCGCATGCCCGCGGCATCCCGGTGCTGGTCGATGGCGCGCAGGGCGCGGTGCATCTCGACGTTGATGTGCGCGATCTCGATGCCGATTTCTACGTCATGACCGGCCATAAACTTTACGGCCCGACTGGCATCGGCGTGCTCTATGGCAAATACGATCTGCTCGCGGCCATGCAGCCCTTCAATGGCGGCGGCGAGATGATCCGCGAAGTGTTCGAGGACCGCGTCACTTATGGCGAGCCGCCTCATCGTTTCGAAGCCGGCACGCCGCCGATCGTGCAGGCGATCGGGCTGGGCGCTGCCATCGACTACGTCAATTCCGTCGGCAAGGCGCGCATCCGGGCGCATGAGGGCGCGCTGGTGAAATATGCCCATGAGCGTCTGGGTGCGATCAATTCGCTCCGCATTTTTGGCACAAGCAAGGACAAAGGTCCGATCGTGTCGTTCGAAATCAAGGGTGCTCACCCGCACGACGTTGCCACCATCATCGACCGTTCCGGCGTGGCGGTGCGGGCCGGCACCCATTGCGTGATGCCGTTGTTGGCGCGATTTGGCGTCACCGCCACCTGCCGCGCCTCATTCGCGATGTATAATACCAAGGAAGAGGTAGATATACTGGCTGCCTCGCTGGTGAAGGCTCAGGAATTTTTCGTATGAGCGATGAAATGACAAAAGATGTTTCCGCTGGCACGCCGGCATCTGAATTTCCGGTGGAAAAGCCGCAGCAGAACGCTGCCGTGAGCGGCGCATCTGCGTTGCCGCAGGACGAGCTCAACCGGCTGACCGACGACATCATCGCCGGCCTCAAGACCGTCTACGATCCGGAAATTCCGGCCGACGTCTACGAAATCGGCCTGATCTACAAGATCGATATCGGCGACGACCGTGCTGTGAAAATCGACATGTCGCTGACCTCGCCGAATTGTCCCTCGGCGCAGGAACTGCCCATCATGGTGGAAAACGCAGTTTCCAGCGTGGCGGGCGTCAAAGAGACCAAGGTAACGGTGGTTTGGGATCCGCCGTGGGACCCAAGCCGGATGTCGGACGAGGCCCGACTCGTGCTCAATATGTGGTGACTTAAAATTACCGATTTGAGGACTAGATAGAAGCGACGATCGAGAGGACTGCAATGGCCACTGCCCAATCACGCCCCCGACCCCAGGTAATGCGGCTCACCGATGCCGCCGCGATGCGCATCAAGGACGTGATGGCGCGGGCCGAAAAGCCGGTCGCCGGCATTCGTGTCGGGGTGAAAAACGGCGGCTGTGCCGGCCAGGAATATACTATGGAATATGCCGAAGCGGTGAAGCCGACCGACGAGGTGGTCGAGGACAAGGGCGTCAAGATCATGGTCGATCCCAAGGCCGTGCTGTTTTTGCTCGGCACCGAGATGGACTACAAGACCGAGAAGCTCTCCGCCCAGTTCATCTTCAACAATCCGAACCAGACTTCGGCCTGCGGCTGCGGCGAATCCGTGCAGCTCACGCCGGCGAAGGACGTGGCGAAGTAATTAAGCGACTTCTTGATTAGGCCACCTGCGACGAAGCGCCGTTGGCGGTGACTTCCGGGTCGGTTTCGCACATCACGCGATTGCGGCCGTGCCGCTTAGCGGCATAGAGGCAGGAGTCGCTGCGCTCGATCAGCGTCTGCGCCGTGTCGGTCTTGTGCCAGGTGGCAACGCCGATCGAAATCGTCACGCGCCCCAGGTGTTCGCCGGTCGAACGCTTCATCAATTCCTTGGTCATCACCGCGCGGCGGATGTGATCGGCAACCGTGATCGCCGAACGCAGCACCGTGTTCGGCAACACGATGGCGAACTCTTCGCCACCGTAACGTGCCGCGGTGTCCTGGCCCTTGACGTTCTGCTTCACCGACATCGCCACCAGGCGCAGCACTTGGTCGCCGGTGAGATGGCCGAAACTGTCGTTGAAATGCTTAAAGTGGTCGATATCGGTCATCAGCAGCGATAGCGGCTCGTTATTGGCGCGCGCGTCGGCGATGGCCTGTTCCAGCGTGTTGTCGAAGAATTTGCGGTTAGCGAGCTGAGTCAAGGGATCGGTCAGGCTCTCGGTGCGCACCGCTTCGAGGTTGACCTGGAGCTCGTCGATCTCCTGCTTGGACGCGTGCAGCCGCTCTTCCAGCTTCTGGTTGGAAGCTTCCATTTCCTTGGCGGTCTGCACCAGGCTTTCAACGATGGTGCGCAAGCCTTCGCGGTCCTTAGAATTACCGAGTTTCTCGGACATGTCGGCGAGGCTCTCGGTGTAGCTGTTGGCGGAGCCAGCAGCGGCGTCGATCATCGCCATGACCTGCTCGATTTCGCCCATGACCTGGGTGCCGACCTTGTCGATCTTGTCGGTCAGACGTGTCGGCGACAGATAGGTCTCATAGATTCGCTCAAGATCGGCATCGGAGAGAGAGCCGCTCTGCTGCAGCTGCTCGTTGATCGTCTGATTCAGTGAGGACTGATAGCCGGTGGCGTAGGCGTACCAGATCTCGTAATTGCGTGGGGTTGCCGGTTGGCGCAGCGCCTTGATTTGCCCGAGAGCGATCTCGCAGAACGCCATTGTGCGTTCGTGCTCGTCGGCATGCCCCGTCATGGGAAACTCCGTACGCAGACATCCTGCCTGCAAGCCTTCACGCGCGCGACCGGGTGGCCGCGTCACGCCCCTGGCGGAACGGTATTCGAGGGAGGTGAATCGAAGGTAAATTCGGAACTGCTGGCGGTTCAATAATTAGACATAGCTACGCAATCGAGCAGCCACCGCAGGTTGCAAAAATGCGTACTTAAATCAAGCTTTTGCCGTTACCGGGCGAAGCAGGAAGGCGGGCAGATGGCTGCCATCGGAATCGCCGTCTTGTTCGGGCTGCGGTTTGCTGGGCCGGGGCGGTTGCGCGTTCTGGCTGGCCGGCGGCTGGCTTGGCATCGGCGCGCTGGCTTGGTCCGGGTGTGATTGCGGTTGCCGGTGCTGCGGCGGCCGGTCCCGTTGACGCTCGGGGCGTCTACCGTGGCTGCGCCCGCCTTGCTTACGTTCATTTTGCGGCGGCCGGCTTTCGGCGTCTGCTGGCGCTGCGGGCTCGCCCATCCAAGGAATGGGCTGGCCGGTCAGCCGCTCGATCGCGGCAACCGATTTGGCGTCGATCGGCGCGACCAGCGTGATGGCGGTGCCGGTCAAACCGGCGCGGCCGGTGCGGCCGATGCGGTGAATATAATCGTCGGGGTGGTGTGGTACGTCGAAATTAAACACGTGGCTGACGGCGGGAATATCGAGGCCGCGGGCGGCAACGTCGGAGGCGATCAGAAGCTTGGCTTCACCACTACGAAATGCA
>JAYTFS010000211.1:0-4483 GCA_043734185.1 Pseudolabrys sp.
CATCCGCGCCCAGAATCCAATCGGAAAAATCCCGGCGCTGATCCTTGAAGACGGCACGGCTTACTACGACTCACGCGTGATTCTGGAATATCTCGATCATCTGGCCGGTGGCGGTCGCATTGTCCCGCGCGAGGCGCCCGCGCGCTTCGCCGCGCTACGGCTTCAGGCGCTGTGCGACGGCATCGCCGACGCCTCGCTGCTGCAAGTTTATGAAAAGCGTTACCGCCCCGAGGACAAGCACGTGCAAAGCTGGCTCGACCGGCAAGCCGAGAAGGTGACGCGCGGGCTGGCGGCTTTGGAAGCCGCGCCGCCGAAGCTCGATCCCGTGCCCGATGTCGGCCAGATTGCGCTCGCCTGTGCGCTCGGCTATCGCGATCTGCGGTTTGCCGGCACTTGGCGGAAAGATCATCCGCGCTTGCTGGCTTGGCTGGACAAGTTTGCCACGCTAGTGCCGGCATTCGGCGAGACTAAGATCGAGCCGTGATCTCTTTTGGAAAAACAAAAGCCCCGGACCGAAGTCCGGGGCTTTGCATAGTGTTGGACGCGCCACCGGCTAGAAGCGGTAGTTAAGTCCGGCGCGCACGATGTTGGTGTTGAAACCTGTATCGGCGCCGCCGAGACCGCCGCCGCGGCCGAGATCGACATAGAGATATTCGACCTTGGCGGTCCACGGACCTGCGACCGCGGCTTCGATGCCGCCACCGGCAGTCCAGCCGGTCTTGGTGGTCGTGGCGTCGCCGAGCGTCGCTACGGAGGTCTTGATATCGCCGAATGCGGCGCCGCCGGTCACGTAAGGCATGAAGCGATCGAACGCGAAGCCAAGCCGGCCACGTGCAGTGGCGAGCCAATTGTTGCGAACGCTGCAGCTCACGCCGCCGCAGACGGTGCTGCCGCCGATATTGCTCCAGCTGCCGTCACCTTCCAGGCCGAATACGACCTGGTTCATCTGGTAATTATAGCCAAGCGTGCCACCGGCCAGCCCGCCGGACGTATTGAAACTGCCGCTGGCCAAAGGCGCGGAGATATCCGAACGCCCCCAACCGCCGCCGCCGCTGATGCCGATATAAGGTCCGGTCCAATTATAGACGGGCGTTACATAAGCCGGGGCCTTTGCGGGCATTACTGCACGGCGCTGAATATCGGCTGCCGACGCCGACGCAATGCCGAGCGCGAGAATACCGACGCTTGCAAGAAGAACCTTTTTCATGACGCACCTCACTTCCAAAAGTTAGATTTTGGACGGACGCAGGTAGCGCCGTCCCCCGATTGCGCAAACAACGCCAACCTCCGGCAATCGTTCCGTCGATTATTCTCGCAGTGCAAAAATGGCGGCGGGATGGCCGTCAAGTTCCATCATTTGTGATGGAACTTTTAGCCACCAACAAAAAACCCCGAGCGCGAGGCCGGGGTTTTGCCGCCACGTGAGGCGAGCGCTCAGAAGTGATAGTTGATGCCAAAGCGAAGAATGTTGGTTTCGTAGCCGTTGCTCGCGCCCGTAATCGTGTAGGCGCGATTGCTGAGATCCATATAGAGGTACTCAGCCTTGGCCGACCAGTTCGGTGTCATGCCGACTTCCATGCCAAGGCCACCGGCCCAGCCGATGTGAGTTTTGTCTTCGGAGAGGCCGAGGGTCTCGCCTTTGAGTCCGCCATACGCGAGGCCGAACGTGCCGTAGAACAGGATATTGTTGAGGGCGTAGCCTGCGCGGCCGCGAAGGGTGCCGAACCAGGGGTTTGAGAATTTGAAGGGCGCAAAGGTATCGTCAGCGGCAGTGATCTGGATGTCGGTTTCGGCGCCGAACACGAACTGGCCGCTCTGCCAATTGTAGCCGGCCTGCAGGCCGCCCTCGAGGCCGCTCGGCGAGACGGCGCTGTTGGTGATCTTGCCCCACTCATAGCCGAGGTTCGCGCCGGCATAGGCACCGGCCCAGTTATAGACGCGAGCGTCCACGCTGGGCGGATAATAAGGCTTGCGCTGAATGTCGGCGGCGGTTGCCGTGCCCGAGGCAGCCGCGATGGCGGCAATGGTCATCGCCAGGATGCTCTTTTTCATCTCAAATCCTCCACTCAGTCCCGCGTGACGCCGTGGCGCCTGGCGAAAATTACTGGCCGTCTTTCTCCTTGCGAGCGGGGGAAAGTCCGGCATTTTTCGTGGAAGATTTATCGCGCTTTTTAAGTTAAGCGGTTATGAATTGCTAAGCATCAGCAAGTCTTATCCCTAAGGAACCGTTATTCACGCAGACGTCCTTAAAATAGATTCACTATGCCCGCTCAGTTTCTATTTACTATAATGCGACGAGAAAATTTTCATGCCGGACAACAGCACACAGAAAACGCCGCGCGCGGCGCTGATCACCGGGGCAGGCCGCCGGATCGGCAAAGCCATCGCGCTCGCGATGTCGCAGGCAGGCTACGCGCTGGTGCTGCATGCGCATCGCTCGCGCGGCGAGGCGGAAGCGCTTGCGGCAACGATCAAGGCGGCCGGCGGGCGCGCCGCGGTGGTGGTCGCCGATCTTGCCGACTACGATGCCGTGCGCGGGCTAGTTCCGGCCGCCTGTGCGTTCCAGCCGTTGACGCTGCTGGTCAACAATGCGGGCGAATTCGAGCCCGATGAAATCGAGACCTTGGATCGCGCGCGCTTCGAGCGCGCGATGGCCGTCAATCTGGCGGCGCCGCTGTTCCTCACGCAAGCCTTCGCCGCGCAAGCGCCCGCAGGCGCCAATGCATCGGTCGTCAATATCGTCGACCAGCGCGTGCTCAAGCCAACGCCCCGTTTTCTCTCCTACACTTTGAGCAAAAGCGCGCTGCATGCGGCGACCACCACTTTGGCGCAGGGCCTTGCCCCCAAGCTGCGGGTCAATGCGGTGGCGCCGGGGCCGACGCTGCCGAGCCCGCGGCAATCGGGGGCGCAGTTCGCTGCCCAGGCTACGGCGCTGCCGCTCAAAAAAGGCCCGGCGCCGGAGGATATCGCCGCCGCCGTGCTTTATCTGGCGCAGGCGACAAGCGTGACCGGCGTGACCATTGCGGTCGATGGCGGCCAGCATCTGGCCTGGCGCACCGCCGAGACCGACATCGTCGAGTAGCAAGCAAAACTATAGCGCGCGTACTATCTTCTCCCCATGAACGGCACGCCCAAAGACATCGATCCGGCCAGCGAGCTTCGGGAAGACGAAGAAGAATCCTCGCTGCCGGAACTGGATCTGAACGACGCGCCCGCCGGCACGCTCAAGGCCGGCCGCGCGGCGATTGCGCGGGCCGTAAAGCATGCGCCGTCTGCGCCCGGCGTCTATCGCATGATCGATAGCAAGGGCGAGGTACTCTATGTTGGCAAGGCAAAAAATATCAAGAAGCGGGTGACCGCCTATACCCGCCCCGTTGGCCACGACAGCCGCATTGCGCGCATGATCGCGGCGACCGTAACGATGGAATTCGTCTCAACTGCGACCGAGACCGAAGCGCTGCTGCTGGAAGCCAATCTGATCAAGCGGCTGCGCCCGCGCTTCAACGTGTTACTTCGAGACGACAAATCGTTTCCCTATATCTTGATCACGTCGGATCACTGGGCGCCGCAGATTCTCAAGCATCGCGGCGCGCGCACGCGCCCGGGACATTATTACGGGCCGTTCGCCAATGCCGGCGCCGTCAACCGCACCGTCAACGCATTGCAGCGCGCCTTCTTGCTGCGCTCCTGTTCGGATTCATTTTTCGAAGCGCGGACGCGACCGTGCCTGCTCTATCAAATCAAGCGTTGCTCGGCGCCGTGTACAAAAGAGATCGACTTCGCCGGTTATTCCGAGCTGGTGCGCGAGGCCAACGAATTTCTTTCCGGCCGCAGCCAGGCGGTGCACAAGGAGATGGCGGTGGAGATGGAGACGGCCTCGACCGCGATGGATTTCGAGCGCGCCGCGATCTACCGCGACCGACTGGCGGCGTTGTCGGCGATCACGTCGCATCAGGGCATCAATCCGCGCAATGTCGAAGAAGCCGATGTGTTCGCGCTGCACCAGGCCGGCGGTTACAATTGCGTCGAGGTGTTCTTTTTCCGGACCGGACAGAATTGGGGCAATCGCGCCTATTTCCCCAAGGCCGACCGCACGCTGGGGCCGGCCGAAGTGCTCGGCGCCTTCATGGCGCAGTTCTACGACGACAAGCCGCCGCCGCGGCTGGTGCTGGTGTCCCATGAGTTCGAGGAACGCGAGCTGCTCGCCCAAGCTCTCAGCACCAAGAGCAGCCGTAAGGTCGAGGTCAGTGTTCCGCAGCGCGGCGAGCGCAAGGAAGTGGTGATGCACGCGCTGGCCAATGCCCGCGAGGCACTGGCGCGCAAGCTCGCCGATACGTCGTCGCAACAACGGCTCCTCAAGGCTTTGACCGAGACGTTTGGACTACCGCGCGAGCCGCGCCGCATCGAGGTCTACGACAACAGCCACATCTCCGGCACCAATGCGGTCGGCGCCATGGTGGTGGCGGGACCGGAAGGCTTCCGC
>JAYTFS010000212.1:0-15135 GCA_043734185.1 Pseudolabrys sp.
GGTTGTTGTATTCGGCTTCAAGATCGATGGCCATCATGGCTCCTTTCCGTCGCCGCCAAAGATCGCTATCTCTACACTTATGAAAGTCGACGGCAAGGATATGCGCACGATCTGGCTGGAAAACGATGGCGCCACAATCGGCATCATCGACCAGACGCTGCTGCCGCATCGCTTTGCAACGGTCAGGCTCAAATCGCTCGAAGATGCCGCTTATGCCATCAAGTCGATGCAGGTGCGCGGCGCGCCGTTGATCGGCGCGACGGCGGCTTATGGCGTTTGGCTGGCCTTGCGCGCCGACACGTCCGACGAGGGCCTCGATCATGCCTGCGCCACGCTGCTCGCGACACGGCCGACGGCGATCAACCTGAAATGGGCGCTGGATGAGATGTTGGCCGCGGTTCGCAACCGGCCGCGTGGTGAGCGCGTTGCCGCGGCGCTAAAGCGTGCCAAGGAAATCAGCGATGAGGACGTCGTCATCAATCAGGCGATCGGCCGTCACGGCCTCAAGCTAATCGAAGCCGTCGCGGCAAAAAAGAAAAACGGCGAGCGCGTCAATGTGCTCACTCATTGCAATGCCGGCTGGCTGGCGACGGTGGATTTCGGCACCGCGACCGCGCCGATTTACCTCGCACATGACAAGGGTGTGCCGGTCCACGTCTTCGCCGACGAAACCCGGCCGCGCAATCAGGGCGCTTCGCTCACCGCCTGGGAACTTGGCAAGCACGGCGTCCCGCATACTGTGATCCCGGACAATACCGGCGGGCACCTGATGCAGCGCGGCCTAGTTGATATGGTAATCGTCGGCACCGACAGGGTCACTGCGAAGGGCGATGTCTGCAACAAGATAGGCACTTACTTGAAGGCGCTCGCCGCACACGACAACAAAGTTCCCTTCTATGTGGCGCTGCCGTCGCCGACCATTGATTTTTCGGTTAGCGATGGGCTTTCTGAAATCCCGATTGAACAGCGCGGGCCGGAAGAAGTAGCGACCATGACCGGCAAGACCAAGGACGGGCGCATTGAGACGGTGCAGGTCGTGCCGGACGGCTCCGATGTTGCCAATTATGCTTTCGATGTGACGCCCGCGCGCCTCGTCACCGGGCTGATCACCGAGCGCGGCGTCATAGCAGCCACCCGCGCGGCACTGGCGGCAGCCTTCTCCGAGCGTGTTAAACTGGCGCCATGAAACTTGCCGCTTCCCAGCCTTTGGAAATGCCGGTCGATGGTCGCCAGTCGGAAACCGCGCTGGCGGTGGCGCGCGGCACCGCGCGGCTGTTGCACGCGCATGGCTTCAGCGTGGTCAGCGAGTTGAGCCTGCCGTCGGGGCGCAGAGCGGATCTGGTGGCGCTCGATTCGGGCGGTGAAATCTGGATCGTCGAGATCAAATCCTCGATGGCCGATTTTCGCGCCGATCAGAAGTGGCAGGACTACCGAGCCCATTGCGACCGGCTGTTCTTCGCAACCTGCCAGGAAGTGCCGTGCGAGATCTTTCCGCCCGATACCGGCTTGATCGTGGCCGATAGCTTCGGCGCCCAGGTGATATGCGAGGCGCCGGAGCACCGGCTGGCGGCCGCCACCCGCAAATCGATGATGCTGGTTTTTGCCCGAGCTGCAGCGCAGCGGCTGCAATCGCTGGTCGATCCGACCGGGCCTTATGGCGATGTAAGCTGACCCTCGGTCATGAACGCCGTCGAAACCTCTGCCATTGCCGTCGATGCCCTGGTCAAGCGCTACAAGGGCGTGACCGCGGTCGACGGCATTTCGTTTCGCCTGGAAGCGGGCTCGATAACCGGCCTGCTCGGCGGCAATGGCGCCGGCAAGAGTACGACGATTGCGATGATCATGGGTCTGGTCATGCCGACATCGGGCAGCGTCAAAGTGCTGGGCGCGCTGATGCCGCAACAGCGCTATCGGGTGCTGCACCGGATGAATTTCGAGAGTCCCTATGTCGACATGCCGATGCGGCTCACCGTGCGACAAAACCTGTCGGTGTTTGCGCAACTCTACGCCGTCCCCGATATCGACGAGCGCATTGCGGGCCTGGCCGCCGAGCTTGACCTGACCGAGTTCCTCGACCGGCCGACCGGCAAGCTTTCCGCTGGGCAAAAAACCCGCGTATCGCTTGCCAAGGCGCTGCTCAACCGGCCTGAAGTCCTGCTGCTTGACGAGCCGACAGCTTCGCTCGATCCCGACACCGCCGATTGGGTGCGGGCACGGCTGGAGCGTTATCGCACCGAGCATGGCGCGACCATTTTGCTCGCCTCGCACAACATGAACGAGGTTGAGCGCCTGTGCGAGCGCGTCATCATCATGAAGAAAGGCCGCATCGAGGACGACGATACGCCCGGCCACTTGCTAGCGCGTTACGGCCGCGAGACGCTGGAAGAGGTGTTTCTGGACGTGGCGCGCGGGCGCAGCCAGCATCCGGAGGCCGCGCAATGATGGGCAGCGACGCCAGCGTGAGTTTTTCCGTCAACCGCGTGGCTGCCATGGTGCGGCGCTACTGGTATCTGCTGCGCTCGTCCTGGCCGCGCATTCTCGATCTGATCTATTGGCCGGCGGTGCAGATGCTGATGTGGGGTTTCCTGCAGCTTTATGTGTCGCAGAATTCCGGATTCTTCGCGCAAGCCGGCGGCGTGTTCATCGGCGCGGTGCTGCTGTGGGACATTCTGTTCCGCGGCCAGCTCGGATTTTCGATTTCGTTCCTGGAAGAAATGTATGCGCGCAACCTCGGCAACCTGATGATGTCGCCATTGCGTCCGGTTGAATTCGTTGCCGCGCTGATGATCATGAGCATCGTGCGGCTGTTGATCGGCATGATCCCGGTATCGCTACTCGCGATTGCCTTCTTTGGCTTTAATTTGTGGTCGTTCGGCTTTGCGCTCGCGGCTTTTTTCGCCAATCTCATTCTGACCAGTTGGGCGATCGGCATTTTCGTCGCCGGATTGTTGCTGCGGAATGGGCTGGGCGCCGAAAGCATGGCCTGGACCATCATGTTTTTGTTTCTGCCGCTCACCTGCGTCTACTACCCGGTCGGGGTGCTGCCGCATTGGCTGCAATATGCCGCCTGGTCGCTGCCGCCGACATATGTGTTCGAGGGCATGCGCGCGCTGTTGATTGACCACGTCTTCCGCGCCGACCTGATGCTGGAGGCATTCGCATTCAACGTGATTCTGTTTGCGATCGCGTGCCTGGCGTTTCTCAAATTGCTCGCCAGCGCGCGCGTGCAAGGCTCGCTCTTGCAAGGCGGCGAATAGCACCTAAGCCACTGATATTTATACCGCTTTAACGTACGATTTCGGTGTAAACCGGACGCGAAGGACTCTCGTCTATGTTGACCCTATGAGCAAAACGCGACAGTCTGCTGCAGTGCAGCAAGGCCCGGGATCAACGCACACAGTCATTGGTCAATTCGACGGGGCAGCAGCGCTCTCCGGCGATAGTGGCATTGCGTTGTCGGCGCCGATGTACTGGTTCTACGAGATGAGCCAGGCGGCGCTCAATCCGTCGCGCGCCTTTGCCGACGCCACGCGGCTGTTCTTCAAGAACCCGGCCAATCCGCTCGCGCACACCACCTATGGCAAGTCGGTGGCCGCGGCGATGGAAGTATTCGAGCGTTCGACGCGCCGCTATCAACGCCCCGAATGGGGAATCGAAAAAACTTTGGTGGGTGGTGAGCGTATCCCGGTTCGCATCGAAACTGTGTGGGAGCGGCCGTTCTGCAAGCTGCAGCATTTCGAACGCATCATGACTCATGTGCCACGGCGTCCGCAGCCGAAACTGCTGATCGTGGCGCCGATGTCGGGCCACTATGCGACGTTGTTGCGCGGCACGGTGGATACCTTTTTGCCGAACCACGACGTTTATATCACCGAATGGGCCGATGCGCGCATGGTGCCGCTGGAGGCAGGCCGCTTCGATCTTGACGACTACATCGACTACCTCATTTCCATTCTGCATTGGATGGGCGGCGACGCGCATATGATCGCGGTCTGCCAGCCGTCGGTGCCGGTGTTGGCGGCGGTCGCGCTGATGGAAGCCGATAAGGATCCTTACGTACCCCATTCCATGGTGCTGATGGGCGGGCCGATCGACACGCGGGTGAGCCCGAATTCCGTCGACAAGCTGGCCGAAGGCCGCGGCCTCGACTGGTTCCGCAGTCACGTCATCACCAAGGTGCCGTTCCCGCATCCGGGTTTCATGCGCGACGTTTATCCCGGCTTTCTACAGCTCAGCGGTTTCGTCAGCATGAATCTCGACCGCCACCTCGAGGCGCACCGCAGCCTGTTCACGCATCTGGTCAAAGGCGACGGCGACTCGGCGCAGAAGCACCGCGAATTTTATGACGAATATCTGGCGGTGATGGATCTCACGGCCGAATTCTATTTGCAGACCGTCGACACTGTGTTCATCCGCCATGCGCTGCCGAAAGGCGAGATGACTCATCGCAACCGCATGATAGATCCCTCGATGATCAAGCGGGTCGCCCTGCTGACAGTCGAGGGCGAGCACGACGACATTTCCGGTGTCGGCCAGACCGAAGCGGCGCATGCGCTATGCGCCAATATTCCCGCCGAGAAGAAGGCGCACTATCTGCAACCGGGCGTCGGGCACTATGGCGTGTTTAACGGCTCGCGCTTCCGTTCCGAAATCGCGCCGCGCATTGCCGATTTCGTCCTTTCCAACAACGGCAAGCGCCACGTGCGCGGCAATGGCGTCGCCCCCAGCGCATCGAAAAAAGAATCCGTCTCGCATTGATCTCGCATTTGCCCGCGTGAGTGTGGCACACTGCGGCGATACGCTGATTCTGGATTGACCGGCATGTCCATTCCACTGCGCGCTTTGCTGTTTCGCCGCACCAGCGCGCCTTCAACGATCACGGTCGATCATGGCGGCGAGATTTTTCTCGTCCGCCTGCGCTCGCACCGTCAGGCCCGCCGCTACACGTTGCGCATCCATTCCGTCACACGCGAGGTGGTGCTCACCATGCCGCCGCGCGGCAGCGTGCGGCAGGCGAGCGCGTTTGCGCAGAAGCACGCCGTCTGGATCGCGGCGCGGCTGGAACGGCTGCCCGATGCCGCGCCCTTCGCCGACGGCATGGCGCTGCCGCTGCGTGGGCTCGATCATCGCATCGTGCACCGGCCCGGCGCGCGCGGCACGGTTTGGACCGAGACCGGCGTCGGCGGCGAACCTTTGCTTTGCGTTGCCGGCGCAGCGCCGCATATTCCGCGCCGGGTGTGCGATTACCTCAGGCGCGAGGCCAAGTCCGATCTAGAAAACGCAAGCCGGCTTGCTGCGGCGACGCTCGGCGTTGCGATCAAGCGCGTTTCGGTCCGCGACCAGTCAAGCCGCTGGGGTTCGTGCTCGACTACAGGCCTGCTGTCGTATTCATGGCGGCTGATATTGGCGCCGCCTTTCGTGCTCGAATATCTCGCCGCTCACGAGGTTGCGCATCTCGTCGAGATGAATCACTCGAGCGCATTTTGGCGGTTGGTAGAGCGCGTCTGCCCGCAGATGAGCCGCGCGAAAGCCTGGCTCGATGCACACGGCACCGGACTGCACCGTTATGGCATGCAGGATACCGCGCGCTAGCGTCGCGGCATTGGCTGATATACGACAGTCGTCCAATCGGAAATCCACGTTCCATGCTGCGCTCCGGCACCTTTGCGCTCACGGCATTATTGGCGGCGCTGAGCGCAATCGGCCCGCTCACGACAGACATGTATTTGCCCTCGCTGCCGGACATTGCACGCCAGCTTGACGCGTCGACGGCGCAGGTCCAACTCACTATCTCGGCTTATCTGATCGGCTTTGCCGTCGGGCAGATTTTCTACGGTCCGGTATCCGACCGGCATGGCCGCAAGCCGGTTCTGCTGTCCGCCCTGGCGCTATATTGCGCGGCGAGCCTGGCTTGCGCGCTGTCTACCTCGATCGAGATGCTGATTGTCGCGCGCTTTGTGCAGGCGCTCGGCGGCTCCGGCGGCATCGTGCTGGCGCGCGCGGTCGTGCGCGATCTTTATTCGGGCGTGCGGGCGGGGCGCGAATTGTCGCTCATCGGCTCGGTGATGGCGCTGGCGCCGGTTCTGGCGCCAATCGTGGGCGGCATTTTCCAAACCGGCTTTGGCTGGCGCTCGATCTTTATCACCCTGATTGCCGCTGGAATCGCCGCTGCCTGCGTTGTCTGGCTGCAACTGCCGGAGACCTTGACCACGCGCTCGGCGGAGCCGGTGTCGCCGTCGAATATGTTGAAATCCTATCGCGTGGTTGCGCGCAATCCGGCCTATCTCGCTTATCTGGGGCTGGCCACCACAAGCTATGCCGGATTGTTCGCCTGGATTTCCGGCGCATCTTTCGTCCTGCAAAATCTCTATGGCCTATCGCCATTCAGTTTCGGCGTCGCCTTCGCGGTCGGTTCGGTCGGCTACATGACAGGCGCGGCCCTGGCGGCGCGCCTGGTAATGTGGTTCGGCATCGATGGCGTCCTTGGCATCGGCAGCCTTACACTTGCTTTGGGTGGACTCGGCATGGTGGCAGGAGTCGCGCATGGCTTCACGTCCGCTATTTCATTGGTCTTGCCGGTCGCGGTTTATCTCGCCGGTCTCGGCATGGTGCTGCCGCAAGCGATTGCCGGCGCCATGACGCTATTTCCCGAACGCGCGGGCGCGGCTTCCGCCTTGCTGGGCTTCATCCAGCAAAGTGCCGCCGCACTATGCGGCGCCGTAGTTGGATGGCTGCTGGGTCAAAACGCGTGGCCGCTTGCCGCGGCTGTCGCGGCGATGGGCTGCACGACGCTGGTGATTTGGCTGTCGACACGCGGGCTGCGCCGCGGCGCGGCGTAATTCGTTCAGCGTCGGCCAAGCAGGTTATTGAGCAGCCATCCATCGAGGCTGCCGGCGTCAGTCGTTTGACGTTGGGCCGCGACAGCCGCGTTCGGTTCCACCGGGGCAGGCGAGGTCGCCACGCTGCTGAACAGACCGGAGAACAAGCCATCGCCGGACGAGCCGGGCAGGCTGGTGACGGGCACGCCCAGATGGGCGTCGCGCATGTAGCGGCTCCAGATGTCGACCGGCATGCTGCCGCCGGTGACCTTTTTGGTCGGCGAGCCGTCATCGTTGCCGAGCCAGACCGCGGTGACGAGATAGGCCGTGTAGCCGATGAACCAGGCGTCGCGGAATTCCTGGCTGGTGCCGGTTTTTCCGGCGGCGGGCCAGCCGAAAAGCGCTGCCCTGTGCGCGGTGCCGATTGTCAGCGTTTGCTGCATCATGGTGTTCATCATCGCGACGTAGCGTGACTCGATGATGCGTCCGAGTTGCTGCTCGTTGCGCGTATACAGAACTTTGCCGCCGCCGCCGCTGATGCTTTCGATCACATGCGGCTGCACGGCGAAACCGCCGTTAGCAAAAGGCGCATAGGCGCCGATCAATTCGAGCATGGACACTTCGGAAGTGCCGAGCGCGATCGAAGCGTTAGGCTCCAACTTGGAGGCGATGCCAAGGCGATGGGCGGTGCGGATCACGGACATCGGCGAGAATTCCATGGTGAGCCGCACCGAGACCGTGTTGAGCGACATCGCCAGTCCCTTAGTGAGCGTCACCGGCCCGAAATATTCATGGCCGTAATTTTCCGGCTGCCATCCTTTGATATTGATCGGCTTGTCGTCGCGCACGCTCTCGGGCGTTAGCCCGCGTTCGAGCGCGGTGAGATAGACGAATGGCTTGAAGGCCGAGCCCGGCTGGCGCTTGGCGGCGACCGCGCGGTTGAACTGGCTGTCGGCATAATTTCGCCCGCCCACCAAAGCGCGCACCGCGCCATCCGGCGTCATCGAAACAAGCGCGCCTTGCGTCACACCGGCTTTGTCGCCTTTTTGCGCCAGTTCATCGACGAGATATTTTTCCGCGCCGGCCTGCATGCCGGCGTCGATCGTGGTCTCGACCACTATGTCTTCGTCGATGTGACCCAGCACGTCGTTGAGCACGTCCATGATCCAATCGGCGACGTAATTGACCGCGCTATTGCCGGCCTGCGCAACGATGCGCGGCGGCTTGGCAAGTGCCACGCGTTCGTTGGTGGGCGTGATGAAGCCGAGATCGGCCATGGCGGCGAGCACCATTTTGGCGCGCTGCTCGGCACCTTCGAAATTGCGGTTGGGGGCAAGGCGCGTCGGCGACTTCACCAGGCCGGCGAGCATCGCGGCTTCGGCGACGTTGAGCTGCCTGGTCGACTTGCCGAAGTAGCGCAGCGCGGCCTGCTCGATGCCGTAAGAGCCGGAGCCAAAGTAGACGCGATTCAAATAGAGTTCAAGAATCTGCGTCTTGGAGAATTTGCGCTCCAGCCAGACCGCTAGCAGCGCCTCCTGCAGCTTGCGTGTGATGGTACGTTCTTGAGTTAAAAAGAGATTCTTGGCGAGTTGTTGCGTAAGAGTGGAGCCGCCCTGGGCCACGCCACGATGCAATATATTGGCGACCAGCGCGCGGCCGATGCCCATGGGATCGATGCCGTAATGCTCATAGAAGCGCCGGTCCTCAATAGCAACGAAGGCTTTCGGCACAAAGCTCGGCATTTCCTTCAGCGTGATGATTTCGCCGGCCATGTCGCCGCGCCGCGCCAGCGCGCGGCCACGCGTGTCATTGATCTGGATGGAAGGCGGACGCTTGGGAATTTCCAGCGACTGGATCGCCGGCAGATGCGCGCCGACCCACGCTATGGTGCCGATGCCGCCGATCACGACCCAGAGGCCGAGCACGAAAGTCCAGTAAGTCAGCCGGCCGATAAAGGAGCGCCGCTTGCCGCTGCTGCGGGTGGATTTGCGCTTGCGGTGCGATGGACGCCTGGATGGCGATGGGCTGGGGCGGTCGGCGTCGGCCACGCGTAAGTCGGTGCCGCGCTCAAACACCGGCTCGCGGCGTTCCCCTGATTGTCCCCGACCCGCCATACTCGACCCAACGCTTGATACCGGCGCCTCTACCGGTCCCCACTGCACGTTACGGGGAGCGATTTAAGGCCCCGTTAAGGGGCGATAGTCGAGCAAATGCGGGGCTTTGCGAAGCTCGCCAAGATGCTAGGTTCGCGCCAAATCTTAGCCACCGGTAGGAATCGCCAGCTTGGATACGCAGGTCATTATCGTGGGCGCCGGGCCCGTCGGCTTGACGCTCGCCATCGATCTTGGCCGGCGCGGCGTGCGCTGCATTCTGCTGGAGCAGAAACCCGCGCCGCAATTCCTGCCCAAGATGGAACGGTGCAACGCCCGCACCATGGAAATCTACCGGCGCATGGGCCTTGCGCAAAAAATCCGCGATGCCGGATTTCCGCGCGACACACCGATGGATGTGTTCATCGTCACGTCGTTGGTCGAGCAGCCGCTGCTGCATCTGCCTTATCCGTCGGTGGCGCAGGCACAAGAGCAGATCGCGGCGTGCCGCGACGGCACGCAGCCGCTTGAGCCGTACCAGTTGATCTCGCAATACACGCTTGAGCCGTTGCTCAAGTCGGTTGTCGACGCCATGCCGAACGTCGACGTGCGCTACGGCTGCGAGTTCATCTCTTTTCAACAGGACAAGGATAAGGTGACGGCGCACATCAAAAATGCCGATGGCGCGGCCGTGGAACTGCAGGCACCCTATCTCGTCGGCTGCGACGGCGGCACCAGCGCGGTGCGCCGGCAGCTCGGCATCAAGCTGCAGGGCGACGCCAATCTGATGCAATTCCGCCAGGCGCTGTTTCATTGCGACGATCTGTTCGACCGTATTCCGATCGGAAAAGGCCGCCACTATCACGTTGCTGATGCGCAGGCGACGTTTCTGATCGTGCAGGATTCGACCAGGCATTTCACGCTGCACGCGATGGCAGACAGTGATGCCGAAATGACTTCCTTGTTCGAGAAGACGGTGGCTATGCCGGTGAAATACGAAATGCTGTCGGTCGGGCAATGGAAACAGAATCTGCTGTTGGCCGATAACTATTCCCAGGGCCGAGTTTTTCTCGCCGGCGACGCGGTGCATCTGGTGATCCCGACGGGCGGACTCGGTATGAACAGTGGTGTCGGCGATGCCATCGACCTGTCTTGGAAATTGGCGGCGACGTTGCAAGGCTGGGGCGGGCGGCAACTTTTGGCCTCGTATGAAATCGAACGCCGTCAGATCGGCGCGCGCAACGTGGAGGCCTCGCGCCACGCCTCGCGCGGGCGGCGTGCCTGGCGCTCGGCCTACAAGCCAAACTTACGCGACCAAACGCCGGAGGGCGCCGAGACGCGGGCAAATCTCACAGCGATCGCCAATATCGAGCAGCGCAAGAGCAATGAGATGATCGGCGCCGAGCTTGGCTACCGCTATGAGGGCTCGCCGGTGATTTGGGTGGAACCGGGTGAGGGCCCCGAACACGAATTCATGCGCTACGTGCCCAGCACCTGGCCGGGGTCGCGGCTGCCGCATGTCTGGCTCGAAGACGGCACGGCGCTGCACGACCGCATCGGCGAGGGTTATACGTTGTTGCGTCTGGCCGGTTCAAAAGCGGAAAGCGCGCCGCTCGCCAAAGCCTTTGCTTCTTATGTGGCGCCCTTTGCCGTGCTCGATGTTGGTGAACAAAACCCGTGCGATATCTACGGTTACGACCTGCTATTGTTGCGGCCGGACCTGCATGTGGTTTGGCGCGGCAACACTCTCGACGATCCGATCAAGCTGGCGGCGCTGGCGACGGGACATTAGAGTTCGTGCATGTCTAAACAGCTCCCTCTCACATTTGCCAGCGGCGACTACGAAATCGTGCGGCCGATGATCGATGGCCGTGTCGAGGCGGATGGCATCGATCTTACCATTCTAACCGACATGGATTCGGCGACGCGGCATTGGCGCTTTCTGCGCGGCGGAGAATTCGACGTCGCGGAAGTGTCGGCCTCGTCTTATCTGGCGGCACGCGACAATGATTTGCCGTTCCGGGCCATTCCGGTTTTTCTGCACCGGCGCTTTCGCCACGGTTTCATGTTCGTCAATGCCGGCAAGGGCATCAAAACGCCGAAGGACCTGATCGGCCGCAGAGTCGGCGTCAAGACGCTGATGACCACGGCGGTGCTGTGGATGCGAGGCATTCTCGAGCACGAATACGGCGTACCGCTCAAATCGATCGAATGGTTCGCCGAACTCGAAAACGACGTCGCGGTGAAATTGCCGGCCGACCTCAAGCTGACGCGGCTGCCGGACGACAAATCCGTCGAAACCATGCTGGCCGAAGGCGAACTCGACGCGGTTTTGCATTCCGACTTGATCAAGCCGTTCCTCGCCAAGGATGCGCGCGTGGCGCGGCTGTTTCCCGACCACAAGAAAGAAGAGACGGCTTATTTTCAAAAGACCGGGATATTCCCGATTATGCACGTGCTGGGCCTGCGTCAATCGCTCGTGGAGCAGCACCCTTGGGTCGCGGTCAATCTGTTCAAGGCGTTGAACGAGGCCAAGGCGATTGCAATGGAGCGCATGAAAAATCCGCGCATCGTGCCGCTGGCCTGGTATCGCGATGCCTGGGAAGAGCAGGAGAAAATTCTGGGGCCAGATCCGTGGCAGTACGGGTTGACGGCCGCCAACAAAAAAAATCTGGAGACGCTCGCCGCCTATTCGCACGAGCAGGGCTTGATCAAGAAGAAGCCGAGCCTGGACGAGCTGCTTCTCAATGTCTCGCAGGGCAGCAAGCGCGGAATCGAATTTCGTATCTAAAACGAAAAAACAATGTGGAGGATGCTCTCATGATCGCAAGAAAATCGCTCACCACCGCGCTGTTCGTCATTGCCGCGCTTTCGCCCGCGCAGGCGCAAAACAAGGTCTGGAAGCACGGCATTCTCGAAGCCAAGAGCGATTCCGGCTTCATCGCGATGGTCGACAAAGGCGGCTTCGGCGCCAAGCACGGGCTGAAGGTCGAAATTCTTCAGATCAAAGCCGGCGCCACCTTGATCAAGGCGCTGATCGCCGGCGAGATCGACAGCGTCGACATGGGCGCGGCGGAGTCGATCGTGGCTGGCGTGCGCGGCACGGGCGTCAAGATCGTCGGCTGCACCTGGCCTGGCGTACCGCAGGTTGTTCTCGCCAAGGCCGAGATCAAGTCGCTGGCCGATCTCAAGGGCAAGAACGTCGCGATTTCATCGCCCGGCTCGCTGCCCGATCTGCTATTTCGCGGCATGCTGGATGCCGCCAACGTGCCGTTTTCAGACGTGCAACTGGCAACGCAAGGCGCCGACCTCGACCGCTATAAATCCCTGATTGCGGGCATCGTCGACGCCGCGGTGGTGTCGAATGAGTTCGAGGCGGTCATGCCGCCGAACATCAAAGTCCTGGCCAAGGGCGGCACCGCGGTGCCGAAGTTCATCCGCTTGTGCCTTGCCACCAACAGCAAGGTGCTGGCCGAGCGCCGCGACGATCTGGTGCGCTTCGTCGCGGCCGAAATGGATGCCTATAAATTCGCGGCGACCCATCGCGACGAAACCATCAAACTGGCGCAGGAACTGACCAGCGCCAAGCCCGACGACAAGCGCGCCGAATTCATCACCGAGCAGGCGTTGCGCGAAAAGCAGATCGATCCGGCGCTGGCGATCCCGCTGGACCGCATCGACTGGATGCAGGAATTGTTCGTCAAGGCCGGTGTCATTCCGAAAACGGTGCCGTCGGCCTCGCTGGTCGACGTCAGCGTGCATGCCGATGCGGCCAAACTCGCCGGCAAGTGATCAAGGCGGACAGATATATCCGGTGCCGCTCGGGTTGGCGAAGCAGCCGACCGCTGTGGGGATAACTTGCTTCGGCAGCCACAGCACCACTTTCGGAAAATAGATGCAAAATGAAATCGTGACGAGAAACACGACATAAATAGGCAAGGCCGCGCGCAGCGCTTGCGAGAATCGCACTCCGACAAATTTCGACGCCATCAAAAGCACCAACCCATAGGGCGGCGTGATCAGGCCGAAGGCCAGCGTCGCAATCAGGACGACCCCCATATGCACGGGATTAATGTCGCCGGCCTGCGTCAAGGCGTTCACCAGCGGCATGAAGATGATGATGGTCGGCACCGGTTCAATGAAATCGCCGATGATCGTGAACAACAACACCATCATCAGCATGATGAGGTGCGGGTCGGTGCCGGCGATAGCAGTGATCCACTCGGCGATCACGCTGGCGCCGCGCAAATAGGCCAGCATCCAGCCGAATGCGTTGGCGGCGCCAATCGTGATCAGCGGCAGCGAAAAGATCAGCCCGGCCAGACAGAAATCATAGGGCAGTTGCCAGATGTGTTTCGGGTTGAGTGCCGGGATGATGACAAGCAAAATCCACGTCGCGGCGACGACGCCGGCCTCGGTCGGCGTGAACCAGCCGGAGAGAATGCCGCCGAGCAGGATGATGGGAATCATCAGCGGCAAAGCAGCGTCTTTGGCGGCGCCGGCGACCATGCCGAAGGATGCTCGCTGGCGCCGCGCGCCGACCGGGCCGAAAAAATAACAATAGATCATCAAGCCGAAGCCGATCATCAGCCCCGGCACTACGCCGGCCATGAACAGCCCGGCAATCGACACGTTGCCGACCGCGCCATAAACGACCGCCGTAATGCTGGGCGGCACCAGGGCGGCGATCGTCGATGCGGCGGCGATGATCGCGGCGATAAACGGCCCCTTGTAGCCTTCCTTCTTCATTGGTCCGCTCAAGGCGCGGCTGATGACTGCGACGTCGGCGGTGGTCGAGCCCGACATTTCCGAGAACATCATGCTGAAGACGGTGACGACCTGCGAAAGTCCGCCGCGGATATGGCCGACCAGCGCCAACGCCAGATTGGCGACGCGGATCACGACATTGGACGAGCTCATCAGTTCGCCGACCAGGAGAAAAAATGGAATTGCCAACAGCGCTTCGTTGTCCACGCCGTCGAACATTTTCTGGATAATGGCTGCCAGTGAAACATCCGACAGCAGCGCGCCGACGAAAACGCCGGCGAGCAATGCAAAAGGAACCGGCACGCCCAAATAGCCGAAAAACAAAAAACAGAACGTCATAAGGCCGAGGATGACCGGCGAGCTCATGTCAATTCTCCCGGCCGGCTGGCGCCAAAGGCTGCGCTATGTTCCGGCTCATCCGGCTCGGGATGATCGAAGCCGTTACGGCAGCCATTGACGATCTGCTCGATCGTGAAAAGCGCGGTCAGGAGGCCGCAGAGCGGTATTGCGGCATAAAGCGAGGCGATCGGCGTGTTGGAGGGAAGGCGGAAACTGCCAAAGCCGCGCAAATAATTGAGATAGCCGTAATAGATCAGGCAGATTGCGACGCCGAGAACGACCAGCCGAATGACGACTTCGGCAACTGTGCGTGCAGTACCGTGCATCGATTCCGCAAAGGCGGTCAGATAGAGATGGTCGTTGCGGCGTGTCGCCACCGCCGCGCCGATGAAAATGCCATACACGAACAGCGTGGAGGTGACTTCCTGCAGCCAAAGCCAGGGGTCGCCGAGCTGCCGGGTCATAATGTCGCAGCAGACCGACACGGAAAATCCGAACAGCGTCAGCCCGCAGATGATCATCAAGACCATCTCGAGCGGATCGAGTGCTTTCCATTTCAAGTGACGCTGGCGCTGCAGCACCAGGCGATCCGCGATGCTCATGGCACGATCCACTTATGAAGAGAGGCCGGTTTCCCGGCCTCTCCATTTAGCAGCCGAACAGCAATGCTACTTGATCGATACGATCAGGTTTTTGATCTTGTCGGCATGCGGTCCCAGATCCTTGGCGAGCTTGTCGAGCATCGGGTTGGAAATCTTCTGAAAGCCCGATTTGTCGACATCGGTCACGATCTTGATGCCGATCGCCTTGAGCTTGGTGGCAGCCGCGTTTTCAAGTTCGAATGCCTTCTTCGGCTCCTGCGTGCTGACATCCTTACCAGCGGCCAAAACCCATTTCTTCTGGTCGGCATCGAGGCTTTGCCAAAGCTTGTCGCTGATCCAGAGGATGGCGTTGTTGGCTTCGTGCTCGGTCATGTTCAGCACCGGCGCCGGCTCATAGTGCTTGTTGATCAGATAGACGTTGACCGAGTTCTCGCCGACGTCGACCACGCCGGTCTGCAGCGAGGTGTAGACGCTGCCGAACGGCATATGGACGGTCTGCGCGCCATAGGCCGCGAAGGT
>JAYTFS010000213.1:0-6023 GCA_043734185.1 Pseudolabrys sp.
CGATGACGAAGAGCCGAAATAACGACGGCAATCGAAATCGCCAGATACGGGTTTGGATGCTTCACCGGTTGGGCGCATCACAATATTAAACCTTGATGATGAGATGTGCGTAACGAATGACTGGCAACGCCGCGGCAGGACCGCGGCAATGGGGTTGCTGTAGCAAATCGCGAAACAAAGATCGAAAAGCGTTCGACCATCCGCGCGGGCATCCGGCCGCGCAATGGAATTCGTTTGGGCTTGTGAGTTCTAACTGAGCAATCGGCGATAATCGCCACGGTAAAGCGAAGCGAAAGGTCTGCGAACAGGCACATCATGAGAAACGGTCAAAAACGCATGCGCGGTCGTAACAACAACAATAATAATAACAATAACAACAACAACCACCGCAAAAGCCAAAATCCACTCACGCGGGTCTACGAGTCGAACGGACCCGATGTTAAAATTCGCGGCACCGCCTCGCACATCGCCGAGAAATATATTCAGCTCGCGCGGGATTCGCAGAGCTCCGGCGATCCGGTGGCCGCTGAAAATTATTACCAGCACGCCGAACATTATTTCCGTCTGATCGCGGCGGCGCAGGAACAGTTCCGCCAGCAGAACCCCTACTACAACAATCAGCCCAACCCGCAGGGCCAGCAGGCTGCGCCGCAAGGCGCGGCCGACGACAATTTCGACGACGACGACGATCAGCCCTTCACCGGCCAGAACGAGCCTGGCTTTGCGCCACAGTCGCAAATAGCTCAGCAAGCGCCGCAGCACGTGCAGCAGGCGCAACCTTATCTGCCACGCGACGCGCAGCCGTTTCCGCCGCGCGATCAGCAACAGCACCGGCCGCAGCATCAGCCGTCGCAACAGCCCCAGCACCAGCCCTATGTGCAGCCCGTCCAGGGCGGCAATAACGCAGCGCCGGACGTCGGCGGCTTGCCCGCTTTCATCACCGGCGGCGGCCAGCCGCAGCCGAATGTGCAACCCGATGGACAGAATGGCCACGACCAGGGCGGCGGCCAGGATCGTTTCGGGCATCGCCGGCGCCGGCGTCACCGCAGCGGCGGCAACTTCAACAATCGTCCGGATAATTTCGGCAATGTCGCTCCGCAGGGCGCGGCGCCGGTCGTGCCAAATGACGGCGGCGATGAGCCTCCGCGTCAGCCGGATTGATTAGTCCCGATTGAGAATCGTCCGCGCAGCGCCGCCCGCTGACGGTGCCAGCACCGGCTCGAGTGCCGGGACCAAGCGCCGCTTTTCGCGGCGCGCGGGAATCGCGCGATAGACCTGCTTGGTCGCTTCCACAAGATGCACGCCGGCGAACGGCGCCGACAGCGTCGCGCCGGTGCGCTCCCACGCCACCGCCGAGCGCAAGAACCAGCCGCGCGCGACCGGCGGCACATAGAGCGCCTCGCTCCATCCGGTCGGCGTGAACCAGGTTTCGCGCAAAAGCTGATTGATCTGCGTGCGCGAATAAGGTCGGCCGTGACCGAACGGCGTCGTGTCCATGCGCGCCCACAACCCGCGCCGGTTTGGCACCACCGCCAGCAGCCGCCCGCCGGCGGCCATGACCCTCCAGACCTCACGCAGCAGCACGGCCGGGTCGTAGGTCATTTCCAGGCCATGCACGAGCAAAACACGATCGACCGCGCCATCAGGCAGCGGAAGCTCGTTTTCGTCGACCAGGGCCGAGAGTGCCGGCCGCGTGGTCGGCCATTTCACGACGCCCTGCCCGGCCGGCATGAAGGCAAGGCAACGCTCGGCCTCCTCGCGGAACAAGCCGAGATAAGGCGTGGTATAACCGATGCCGAGTACGCGCTGGCCGGCCGCGTCGCGCCACAGGCTGCGAATGCCGCGGCCGACAAAACGGCGGGCCACCACGCCCAGCCGCTGGCCATAGAAGTTACGCAGGTCCACGACATCGATTGACATGCGGCTATTTTAGCATGATGGGCATGGCAAATCCGTGCACCCTGCCGCGTGCACGGCAATTCATCATCGTGATACGGTTAACGTCTTGCCCTGAGAGGACCTGATCCCATGCCTGCGGAAACCCGTCTGTTTCCTTGCCTGAAAGACAATTACGGGGTTTTGCTGCATGACCCGGAAAGCGGCGCCACCGCGGCAATCGATGCGCCCGAAGCCGCCGCCATCGAAGCAGCCCTCAAGGCCACCGGCTGGAAACTCACCGACATTCTGGTCACGCACCACCATGCCGACCACACCGATGGCATCATCGAGTTGAAGGAAAGGTACAAATGCCGCGTGGTGGCCCCCACCGCGGAAGCCGAGAAGATTCCTGCGGTCGATCTGTCCGTGCGCGAAGGCGACAAAGTCTCGGTAGGCAAGCTGTCCGCCAACGTGATCGAGACGCCGGGCCACACCACCGGCCACATCTCGTATTGGTTTCACGCCGACAAGCTCGCCTTCGTCGGCGACACGCTGTTCTCCATCGGCTGCGGCCGCGTCATCGAGGGCACGCCGGGCATGATGTGGCGCTCGCTCTGCAAGCTGCGCGATCTGCCGGACGACACCAAGATTTATTGCGGCCATGAATACACCGCCGCCAATATAAAATTCGCCCGCACCATCGAGCCTAACAATGCGGCGCTGGCCGCGCGCGAGACAGAAGCGAAAGCACAAATCGCGCAAGGCAAGCCGACGATCCCAGTCACCATCGGCGCCGAAAAGAAGGAAAATCCTTTTCTCCGCGCCGATGTTCCGGAAGTCGCCGCCGGCATTGGCATGGCGGACAAGCAGCCGGCGCAGGTCTTTGCCGAAATCCGCGCAAGAAAGAACAAGTTCTAGGGTATAAGGAGAACGCCGGTGTCCAGTCTCGACGAAGCTCGCGAGCAGGTCGCACGCGCCAACCGCATGATCGCCAATGAAGGCGTGCTCGACGCCTTCGGGCACGTCACCATGCGGCATCCGACCGACCCGGGCCGCTACCTGATGTCCTATTCGCGCGCACCCGAACTGGTGCAGGCCGAAGATGTTCTCGAATTCACGCTCGATTCGCAGATCGTGAAGCCGGTCGAGATGCGACTTTACGGCGAGCGCGTCATTCACGGCGAAATCTACAAGGCACGGCCGGACGTGAGCGCTGTTTGTCATCATCATGCGCCTTCGATTCTGCCGTTTTGCATTTCCGGCATGGAGCTAAAGCCGGTCTATCACCTCGGCGCCACGTTGGGCGCGACGGTGCCGTTCTGGGACAGCCGCGACGATTTCGGCGACACCACGCTGATCGTGGCCAAGCCCGAGGAAGGCGCATCGCTCGCCCGCGCGCTCGGCCCGAACTGGATCGTGCTGATGCGCCGGCATGGCGCAACTGTCGCCGGCAAATCGCTGGAGGAGCTCACGTTCCGCACCATCTACACCGCGCGCAACGCTGCGATGCAGATCCAGGCCCATGGCCTCGGCCATGTGTCGCCGCTCACCGCCACCGAGACGGAGCTTGCCGGCGAATATAATCTGCGGCCGGGCCCGGTCGCGCGCGCCTTCGAATACTGGTTGGTGCGGCTGGACAAAGTGGAAGGAAACTGGCGAAAGCCAAAAAGCTCTGCGAAACGAAAATCGAAAGCCAGATCGAAAGCTAAGCGAAAATGACAAGTCCAGGCGCCGTGCGCGGCATGATCGCGGTCGACAAGATCGGCTGTAAGATCCTGTTTCTCAATCCGCAAACCTATGAAACAGAAACCGTGCTGGAAGGTTTTCAGAAAACGGTTCATGAATTGCTTGTCATTCCGGAAACCGGGCTGGCTTATGTGCCGATTTTTGGTGATGGCATACACGGCCGAAACATGAACCCCGGTCATGTTCTGCACGTCATCGACCTCATCAAGCGCAAGGTGGCAGACTCTATCGACCTCTCCCCGCTTAGCGCGCCGCATACGGTGCGGCTTGGCGCCGACGGCTTGATCTACATTACCTGCGAGAACAGCGCGAAAATCGCGATGATCGACCCGAAAACCAACAAGGTGATCGACGCCATCGACTCTGGTTCGACCAACGGCCACCGGCTTGCGATCGCGCCGGACGGGCAGCGGCTCTATACCGACAACGAAGAAGACGCCAACGTCTCGGTCATCGACGTGCAGAACAGAAAACTTCTGGGCAAGATCAAGACCCCACAAGCGCTTGCTGGCATCGCTGTTTCGGGCGACGGCAAGACGGTGGTCGCGGTCAGCGACATAGACCCGGTCGTATTCCTAATCGACACCGCTGCCGGGAAAGTCACCCGCGAGGTGCGGCTGGAAGACGTGCCGAAACCGGCGCAGATCGCCCGCTATTCGCCGGACGGTGCCATGGTCGTGGTCAGCAGCCTGAACAGCAACATGCTGACGCTGAGCGACGCATCGTTCGCCAACCAGACCGCGGTGCCGGTCGGCAAAGAGCCGATGGACTTCGCCTTTCGCGGCGACGAACTGTTCGTCGGCTGCCAGGGCGACGGTTCGATGCACGTCATCGATATTCCCAAGCGGCGCGTGAAGCAGAGCTTCAAGGCCGGCACGGGCTGCGAGTCGGTGGGCTTTTTCTAGGCCTCCGGTCTGGCAACCACGCATGCTCCCCGCTAGATAGAGCGCGGGAGAGCCTGGATGAAGCGTGAAGCCAAAGCAGCCAAGGAAAAAGAGGTCTGGGCGAAGCTATGGCCGAGCCAGTCGCCCGATAAATCCGTTCCGCTGCTGCAGGCGCTGCACATTCTCTCGCGCGAAGGCGCCTTGAACGCGGATTCGCGCCGCAAGCTGACGCAGGTGCTGCACCTCACGCAATTGCTGCGGCCTGCGCTGGAAACGTTGCTCAAGGAGCAAAGCGAACCCGTGCTCGCCGATCTTGGCGCCGGAAAATCCTATCTCGGCTTTATTCTTTACGATCTGGTGTTCGGTCCCGCCGGCCGCGGCTCCGTGATTGGCGTCGAGGCCCGTGAGAAGCTCGTCGAGTCGTCGCGCGCGCTTGCCGCGCAATCCGGTTTCGACCGCATGCAGTTCATAGCCGCGCCGATCGCCGCCGCCACCGTCGCCAGCGGCCACGTCGACATGGTGACCGCGCTGCACGCCTGCGATACCGCGACCGACGACGCCATCCGCTTTGCGCTGCGCCACGAGGCCAAGACGATTGCGCTCGTGCCCTGCTGCCAGGCCGAAGTGGCGCGGCTCTTGGTAGGCGAGAATGGCCCGCTGCGGCAACTGTGGCGTCACCCGATCCAGCGGCGTGAATTTGGCGCGCATGTGACGAACGTCATTCGCGGCCTGGTGCTGGAAGCACACGGCTACAAAGTGCGCGTTACCGAATTTACGGGTCTCGAGCATTCGATGAAGAACGAGTTGATTCTTGCCGAGCGCCATCAGCGCAGCAATGCGCAGGCGCGCGGCGAGCTTAACCGGCTGATTGACCAGCTTGGCGTCAAGCCGGCACTCCTCGATATGATGTAGGATCGCGCCTTGAGCGCCGACACCGCACAAAAACTCATTGGCCTTTACGGCGCGCCATCGGCCGAAGTCGTGGAATTGCCCAACGGCGCTATACAGTTTTCGCCGCTGATCCCGGGCGCCTCCGCACTCGAGCAACAAGGCGAAGGCACGCTTGCCTCGATGATCATGCTGGCGCCGCCAGGCACCCTGGAGCGGCGCTACGCCATGGCACAGACACTGCGCGCGCTGGCGCCGGGCGGCGTCTTCACCGCGCTGGCGCCCAAGGACCAGGGCGGATCGCGCTTGTGCAAGGAATTGCAGGCCTTCGGCTGCACGACCGAAGAAACCGCACGGCGGCATCATCGCATCGTGGTTTGTAGGCGGCCTGAAAATCCGACGGGCCTCGACGAAGCATTACAGACCGGCGGCCCGCAGAAGGTCGCGGGCCTTGAGCTTTGGTCGCAGCCCGGCGTGTTCAGCTGGGACCGCATCGATCCGGGTACCGCCCTCTTGTTGCAGCACCTACCCGCGCTGAGCGGGCGCGGCGCCGACTTCGGCTGCGGTATCGGCATTCTGGCGCGCGCGGTGTTAAGCTCGGCAAAAGTTACGCAGATGACGCTGATC
>JAYTFS010000214.1:0-10383 GCA_043734185.1 Pseudolabrys sp.
ACGTGCTGCGGCCCTATCGTCCCGAACAGCATTATATGCGCGGCCCCGGCCCTGCCTGGCGGGCCAAAAACGCCGACCAGCGCGCCGCCTGACACCCCCTATCTTTTCAGTTTACCGGCTCTAGATTGGCGGACCTCGAAAGCCATTTAGGAGCCCGTGCGTATGGTTCGCGCCGCCATTCTCGACGATTATCAGAACGTCGCCTTAAAACTCGCCGACTGGTCCCCCATTTCCAAAGATGTTGAGGTCAAGGTCTTCAACGCGCCACTCGGCGATGATGATGCCGTCATCAAGGCGCTGCAGGGCTTTGCCATCATCAACATGATGCGCGAACGCACGCCGTTCCTGCGCAAGGTGATCGAAGGCCTGCCTGACCTGAAACTGCTGATCACCACCGGCGCGCGCAATGCCTCCATCGACCTGAAGGCCTGCGCCGAGCGCGGCATCACCGTCTGTGGCACCGGCGGCGTCGGCAGCCCGACCACCGGCATCGCAATCGGCCTGATGCTTGAGCTCACCCGCCGCATCGGCTTTGAAAACGCGCGCATGAAAGCGGGCGAGCCGTGGCAAGTGACCATGGGCCAGGACCTGGAAGGTCTCACGCTCGGCGTGCTGGGCCTCGGCAAACTCGGCCAGCGCGTTTCCGGCGTCGCCAAAGCCTTCGGCATGAAGGTGATTGCCTGGAGCCAGAACCTAACGCCGGAAAAGGCCAAGGAAGCCGGCGTGGAATATGTGTCGAAGGAAGATTTGTTCGCAAAAGCCGATATCGTTTCGCTCCATGTGGTGCTGAGCGACCGCACGCGCGGCATCGTCGGCGCCAAAGAACTCGGGCTGATGAAAAAGACCGCCTACCTCGTAAATACGTCGCGCGGACCCCTCGTCGATGAGAAGGCGCTGATCGCAGCACTGCAATCAAAGTCGATTGCCGGCGCCGGGCTCGATGTGTTCGATATAGAACCACTGCCGCGCGATCATGTGTTCCGCAAGTTGGACAATGTCGTGCTCACGCCGCATCTCGGCTATGTCAGCCAGCAGAATTACGCAAAAATGTATCCCGATATCGTCGAGGACATTCGGGCGTTTCTGAATGGTAAGCCGGTGCGCGTGATCACGGCCTAGCATCGCTCCGGAACCGGCGTCGCAAAGAGGCCACAGTTCCGATCTTCCTTTGTATGCAACCCGTCCCCTTCCAGGGCGTTGGTTTCTAACAACGTAGAAGAGGAACACCCATGAAAAAGATTCTAGCGCTGGCTGCTGCTGCCGGTTTGTTCACAGCGATAAACGCAAGCGCGATTGCGCAAAATTCAGCCGCTCCCGGGCAGCAGATGCAAGAAAAAGGCTCGGTGAAGGGATCTCCGGGCGCGTCCGGTTACGCCCCGGGCCAACAGATGCAGGAGAAGGGTTCCGTGAAGGGGACCACCGGCGCATCGGGCTACGCTCCGGGTCACCAAACCACCGGCGCCGCAGTCAAGTCGGATACAGATATAAAAGCCGGTGGCGTGAAAGCAAAGACTGATACCGACGCGAAAATCAACGTTCGATAGTTTTTATTCGACACTTTGTAGAATCAGCGGAGCCGCGCGAGCGGCTCCGTTTTTACAAGTCCAGTAGCCTGGCGGCATTATTATAAGCCACATCGACGCGCAAGCTTTCGTCGAGCGCCACCGTGTCGATGAATTCGCAGCCTGGCCAGTCGAAAGGATAATCGGCTGAGAACATGACGTGGTCGCGCCCCAGCGCATCGATCGAGCAGCGCAATGGCGGCAAGTCGTACATGCCCGAGGTCGTCACCCATACGTTCTCTCTGAGGTATTGCGACGGCGGCTTGGGCAAATTCCATCCATAGGGCGCCGAGCGGCTATCGAAGCGCCAGAGCTGGAACGGCAGCGTCTCGCCGAGATGGCCGAGCAGAAGCTTCGCCTTCGGATAGCGATGAAAAACGCCGCCGCAGATGATGCGTAGCGCGTGCGAACCGGTCTCGATGCCCCAGCCCCACATCGGCCGCGCCAGCACGTTGTAGCCGGCGAGCGCCGGTGGTTGCGTCACAGGGTCTGCCGGATGCAGATAGATCGGCGCGTCCAGCGCCGCAGCACGCTCCCAGAACGGATCATAGGAACGGTCGTCGAGATATTTCCCGTGCGTGTGGCCGTCGATCATGGCGCCGCAGAACTTGAGGTCGCGCATGCAGCGTTCGAGCTCGGCGGCGGCGGCTTTTGCGTCCTGCATCGGCAGATGGGCAAAACCGGAATAGCGGTCCGGTCGCTTCTGCAATTCCTTGGCGAGGAAATCGTTGGAGGCGCGCGCGTTGCGAATAGCGGTTGCCGTATCGCGCTCGGCCTGCACACCCGGCCCTGCGATCGCTAGCACCGCCCGCGTGATGCCGGTTTTGTCCATCATTTCCAGCCGTCGGTCGCCGAAATCAGTGAGCGCCGCATGGAGATCAGCGGTTTTTTTCGAGGCTACGTCGACCATGGTCGGCCGCCAATAATCCACCGTCGCGGGATCCAGGAAATGCTCTTCTAGGGCGATTTTCTTGACCATGACCTTTCCCTCGGGCGTCTCGCGATGCGGTACGGCAGCGTTTTTTCTCTTTTGACTGTATCGGATATTGGGCTAACGTAACCCACGATGCAAGGCGGCGCAAAATCGTAAAAAGCCCGCTGGCAAAATTTCGAGTGGAAGCGTTTGCGAGTGAGTGCGTCCATGAACCGCCACATCACCAACGACAAGAGCCAGGTGCAGGTGATCGCGCGCGCGGCCACCATTTTGCGCGCGCTAGAAGATGAAAACAGCGGGCTGAGCCTCGGGCAGATTGCCCAGCGCGTGAATCTCGCGCGTTCCACCGTGCAGCGCATCGTCTCGGCGCTGGAAACCGAAAAACTGGTGATCGCGGCAACGCCAAACGGACGCGTACGCCTCGGACCGACGATCTCGCGGCTGGCGGCCTCGGTGCGCAGCGATTTTGTTTCGCTGGCCCGGCCTTATCTCGAGCGGCTGAGCGAGGAATTGCACGAAACCGTCGATCTCTCGACGGTGAAAAAAGATCATCTCGTCTTCATCGATCAGGTCATCGGCTCGCAACGCCTGCGCACCGTGTCGGCGGTTGGCGAAACCTTTCCGCTCTATTGCACCGCCAACGGCAAAGCATATCTGGCGCAGCTTTCCGCCTCCGCCATCGAGGTTCTGATCGGCCGCGCCTATACACCGCGCACGCCGAAGACGCTTCAGCGCATCGATGCGCTGCTGTCGGACCTGAGGACCGCGCGCCGCACCGGCGTTGCCTATGACCGCGAGGAGCACACGCTGGGCGTTTGCGCGGTTGGCGTGGCGTTGCAGGATCCGCTCGGAAATTCGGTTGCGATTTCGGTGCCCGTGCCGAGCCAGCGCTTTCCGGACCGCCATACACTGATTGCCGAACGGCTGATGGCAACCAAACGCGCTTTGGAGACCCATATGAGTTCCGCCGCCGCCTAATCGCGGCATGTTGCAAGAAACGCGCGCATGATCCCGAAAAGTGTGGACCGGTTTTCGGAAAAGATCATGCGCAAACAAAAGGGGAGAAGGCCGTGGCCAAAAAAATTCGCGGCGTGATGTTTGAAGAAAACCTCAAGAACAGCATGGGGCTGGAGTTCTATAACTTATCCCACCGCTTCGGCTATCAGTCGCCGAACTGGCCCTATTTCGAGGATGTGAAGATCGAGCGCATCCACTACATGGCGAAATCGGGCGTGCTGTCGCAGCGCATTACTACGTCGATGCACAACACTACGCATATCGACGCGCCTGCGCATGTGATTCAGGGCACGCCCTTTATCGACGAAGTGCCGCTGCCGCATTTCTTTGGCTCCGGCATTGTCGTGTCTATCCCCAAGAAAAAGTGGGAGCCGATCACCGGCGACGACCTCGAAGCCGCCTGCGGCAAGATCATCCGGCCGCGCGACGTCGTGATCGTCAACACCGGCTGGCACAAGTTTTACGAGGACTCGGAAGACTATTTCTGCCGCGCGCCTGGCTTCGTGCCTTCGGCCGCGGAATGGTTCGTCAAGAAAAAGGTCAAGGTGGTCGGCCACGACACGCAGGCCAATGACCATCCGCTCGCCACGGCGATCGGCCCGCAGCGTAATGGTCCGCTGCATCCACATCTGGCCGAGGAATACAAGGAATGGTCGGGCGGGCGCGACTGGAAGGACGACTTCCCGGAATGGGAGCCGGTCCACCGCATCCTGTTCAAGAACGGCATCATGGGCATCGAGAATGTCGGCGGCGACATCGACAAGGTCACTGGCAAGCGCGTCACCTTCGCTTATTTCCCGTGGAACTGGGACCGCGGCGACGGCTGCATCGTGCGGCTGGTGGCGATGCTCGATCCGAAACAGAAATTCCGCATTGAAGCCGGGAGGAAATTCTGATGATCATCCGCAAGCTCACAGACGCCAAGCCTTATGACGCGCCCAACCACCGCAAATACACGTCGCTGCGCCTGTTCGGCGCCGAGACGGGCGGCTCGCAGGCGCTGATTTTCGGCATTTCGCATTTCGAGCCGGGCGGCGGCGCCGGGCCGGACGCCTCGCCGCCGGAAAAAATCTATCACATTCTCAAGGGGGAGTTGACGGTGATCGCCGGCGGCAAGGAACAGGTGGCCAAGCCCGGCGACACGGTCTTCATCGCGCCGAACGAGAACCGTGAGATCGTGAACCGCGGCAAAGATATCTGCACCCTTTTGGTCGCGGTCGCCGCGCTATCGAAGTGAGGGCGTGCCATGAGTAACGACTTCCTGAAAAATCCGCTCGCGTTGTTCGACATCAAGGGCAAGACTGCCATCGTCACCGGCGCGTCGGGCGCCTTCGGCGCGCTGTCGGCGAAGACTTTAGCCGGCGCCGGCGCCAATGTGGTGCTGGCCGCAAGCAAGCAGGACGAACTGAAAAAGGTCGCAGCCGAATGCGAAAAACTTGGCGCCAAGACCGAGATCGTCGCGTTGCGTCCGAGCTCGGAAGAAAACTGCGAAAAGATCGTGAAAGCCGCGGTCGACAAGTTCGGCAAGCTCGACATTCTGGTCGTCGCGTCAGGTCTCAACAAAGTATCGAAGATCGTCGATCAGAAGGCGGAAGATTTCCTCGATGTGATGGACGCCAATGTCACGCAGTCGTGGTTGATGGCGCGCGCCGCCGGCAAGCAGATGCTCAAGCAAGGCGGCGGCGGCAAGGTGATCCTCACCTCCTCGGCGCGCGGATTGCTCGGCCATCCGGCCGGCTACACCGCCTATTGCGCCTCGAAGTCGGCAGTCGACGGCATCACCAAGGCGCTGGGCTGCGAATGGGGCGAGACCGGCATCACCGTCAATGCGCTGGGGCCGACCGTTTTCCGCTCACCGCTCACCGCGTGGATGTACGAGGACACCGAACGGGCGCAAACCGTGCGCAAGGGATTTCTCGCCCGCGTGCCGAAGGGCCGCCTCGGCGAGCCGGAAGATCTCGCGGGGCCGTTGCTGTTCCTCGCCTCGAAAGCGTCGGACTTCTACACCGGCCACATCCTCTATGCCGACGGCGGCTATACGGCGGGCTGATTGATGGCGAAAGCGCGCATCGCGGTTGTCGGCGCCGGGCTCATGGGCCATGGCATCGCGCAGGTGTTCGCGCTCGCCGGCCACGAGGTGACGATCTACGACCCGGTGATGGCGACCCTCGACAGCGTGACCTCGCGGATCACCGCTAATTTGCAAGACCTCGGCGACGATCCGAGAGCCGTCGAGAACGTCACGCCGGTCGCCAATCTGGCCACTGCCGTGCGCGACGCCGACTACGTGGTCGAAGCCGTGCTGGAAGATCTGCCGCTCAAGCAGAAATTGTTTGTAGAGATCGAAAAGTACGTACGTGCTGCCACGATTCTCGCCAGCAACACCTCGGTCATTCCGATCACCAAGATCATGCAAGGCCTCAAGCGGCGGGAACGCGCGCTCGGGACCCATTGGTGGAATCCGCCGTTCCTGGTTCCGCTCGTCGAGGTAATCGGCACAAAATGGACCAACGCCGCGGCCATCGACTTCACCATGAAATTGCATGCCAATGCCGGCAAGACGCCCGCGCATGTGAAAAAGGACGTGCCCGGCTTCATCGGCAACCGCCTACAACACGCTTTGTGGCGCGAGGCGATCTCGCTGGTCGAAAGCGGCATCTGCGATGCGCAAACGGTTGACGACGTGGTCAAAGCAGCCTTTGGCCGCAGGCTCGCGGTGCTCGGGCCGCTGGAGAATGCCGACATGGTCGGTACCGACTTAACACTGGCGATTCACAAATTTGTGCTGAAAGACATCGACAGCCGGCCGGGACCTTCGCCTTTGCTAAAAAAACTCGTGAAGGCTGGCAAGCTCGGCTTCAAGTCGGGCGAAGGTTTTCGCAAGTGGAGCCCGCAACAACAGGCGGCATTGCGCTCGCAGGTTCTGCAGCACTTGAAAAAAGCGCGCGCTCAGGACGCCTCATGACCGAGACCATCATCGACATTTATTGCCACATCTTCCCGGAACGCTACTTCCAGGAAATGACCCGGGTGGCGCCGAACCTGGAAAATATCGGCAAGCGGCTGCGCGGCGTCACGAAATTGTTCGATCTCGACGCGCGCTTCAAGGAAATGGACACATTCGGCGACTATCGGCAGGTTATCTCGCTGCCCAATCCCGCTATCGAGGACATCGCCAAGCCGGATGTCGGAATCAACCTCGCCCGCATCGCCAATGATTCGATGGCGGAGCTGTGCCGGAAATATCCCGAACGCTTCCCGACCTTCGCCGCGGCTTTATGCATGACCGATATTGCCGGCTCGATCACCGAGGCGCGCCGCGCCATCAAGGATCTCGGCGCGCGCGGCGTGCTGCTCTACACCAATGTCGCGGGCGAGCCGCTCGACGATCCGAAATTCGAACCGATCTTTGCCGCTATCGCCGAGCTCGATGCGGTGGTGTGGCTGCATCCGGTCGGCACCGCTTCGATACCGGACTATCCGTCCGAAAAAAAATCTCGCTTCGAGATGTGGTGGTGCTTCCACTGGCCCTATGAGACGTCCGTCGCGATGGTGCGCATGGTGTTTTCCGGCCTGCTCGACCGCTATCCAAAACTCAAGATCATCACCCACCATCTCGGCGGCATGATCCCCTATTACGACGGCCGCGTCGGGCCAGGGCTCAAGGTGCTGGGCCAGCGCACGTCGGATGAGGACTATTCGAAAATTCTGCCGTCGCTGAAACGCCCGCACATGGATTACCTGCACGACTTTTACGGCGACACCGCCATGTTCGGCGGCGGCGTGGCGGCGACGCGTTGCGGCTTTGAATTCTTCGGCGCCGACCATGTAGTGTTTGCGACGGATACGCCGCTCGGACCGATCCAGCCCACCATCGACACCGTGAAAAAGTTGGAGCTTGCGCCGGGTGACCAGCGCAAGCTCTTTTGTGGCAATGCCGAGAAGCTGTTGAAGATGAAATTTAGCTAGCGGGATTCCGCTTATTCTTTTTGATCTCGCCCGGGCCAGTGACGCCCGGATTGAACGACGGAGGATCGCTCGCCGGAAAGCTCTCGTCAGACGCGATCGTCACTTCGTCCTCTTCCTTCTCGATCCGGGCCCTTTCGTCTTCCGCGTGCGCTTTGGGTTTTCCCGCCAATTTGTCGCTCATGGGTGCTCCTTATGGCCGCACAGCCCGCCTTTGCGGCGGGCTGAACTTGCTCTATCAACCGCCATGGGCCCTCTCGGGTTCCCATTGATTTAATGAGAGAAAAGCATGCTGCGCGCGGCGCTGTGCGGAACGGGACGGTGGGGAACCCGGCTGATCGAGGCGGTGCAGGGCAAAAGCACCAAAATTCGCTTTGTGACAGGCGTGACCCGCGATCCAGCTAGCAAGCAAGCGCTCGTCGGCCGCTTCGGCCTCAAGCTGACCGCGAGTTACGCTGAGGTGCTGGCCGATCCCAATATCGACGCGGTGGCGCTGTGCACGCCACATTCGCAACACGCGGCTGAAGTCATTGCAGCGGCAAAGGCCGGCAAACACGTGTTCTGCGAAAAGCCGTTCACGCTGACACGCCGTGACGCGAAGGCCGCCATCGCCGCCTGCAAGGCAGCCGGGGTCACGCTGCATGTCGGCTTCAACCGGCGTTACGCGCCCGCCTATCTCGACATGACGCGCCGGATCGGCGCCGGCGAAATCGGCAAGGTGCGCCACATCGAGGGGCAGTTTTCCGGGCCACCAAGCTACCAGACCGAGCCGGGCAACTGGCGCTCTAACCAGGTCGAAAGTCCGGGCGGCTCGATGACGGCGCGCGGCGTGCATGTGGTCGACAGCATGGTGCATATCGCCGGCCTGGTGGACACCGTCTTTGCCTTCAGCAGCCGCCTGCAACTCGACATCGACGTGGACGACACCACCTCATGCCTGCTGCGCTTTGCCGACGGCGTTACCGGCTATCTCGGCACGCTGCATTCGGCCGCGGCGTTCTACCGCATCCACGTGTTCGGTTCGAAAGGCGCGCTGGAAATGCGTGGCGAGACAGAACTTTTGGTTTCCGATCTCGCCGGAAATGCCCAGCGCATCACTTATGACGTGGCCGACAAGGAACGCGCCGTGCTGGAGGCTTTCGCCGATGGCGTGGCTGGTGGCGTGAAATTTGTGATCGCGCCGGAGGAGATCGTCAACACCGTGGCGGTGACAGAAGCAGTCGTGGCCTCGTCGCGCGGCGGTAAAGCAGTGACTATAAGTCCTGCTTGATCCAGGCCGTCTGCACGTTCTCGCACCAGTTGCCGACATTCCATTCGCCCCAGGCGCCAAGCCCGCCGAGCTCGTCCGGGCCGCAATAGACCGGCACATGCACGATCGAAAGGCCGTCATGCGCCTTCGCCGTTTTAAGCGCGGCGCGCAGCGCATCGGCATTGTCGCCGCCGGACAGCGCAAGAATGCCAGAGACAGAGGAAGCCAGCTTCACATAATCGACCGCGACACGGTCGTTGGTGCGGAATTCGGCGTTGTATTGCGCGAGTTGGAGGCCGGTGATGGCGGCCATGCGGCGGTTGTCGAAGATGATGATCATGCCGCGCACTTTGTGCTCGACGGCGTCGATCAGAATCTGCGGGTTCATCATGAAGGAGCCGTCGCCGGTGAAAGCGATGCTGTAGCGCGGCTTATCGGCAACCGCGGAAGCCAGCAACGCGCTCGACGCAAAACCCATGTAGGACGCGCCGGTTTCGGTATATGTATCCCCCGTGCGGTCGTCCTCGACGATCTGAAAACCATTGGCCTGCACGTCGCCCGCGTCGAAGAATTTGGCGGCGTTATTCTGCTTGGCAAAGTCCGCAACGATCTTGACCGCTGCCGGCTGCGCCAGCACAGGCTTTTTCCAAACCTCGTCGTTGATCGGCTTCGCCTCGAAGCGCTGGCGCTTGTAGGCAGCCCACTCGGCCTTTTTGGCGGCGCAAGCATTCAGCCACTCGCTTTTGTTTTTGGCCACGCCGAGTTTTGCGGCCAGCCGTTCTGCGACGGCACTGATGTCGCCGATCAAAGCGACGGTCTTGTTGTAATGCAGCGCGTCGGCCAGATCGCCGTTGATGTTGACCACCGCCTGGGCGTTCTTGTAGCCGATGCCGGAACAATCGGCCTGGCACACGGCGCGCGAGCCGATCACAATCAAAAGATCGGCTTCCGCCATCGCAAAATTGCCGCTGATCGAGCCCTTCGAGCCGCCGACATGCATGTTCTGCGCATGGGCATCGGGCAGCACGCCGGACGAGCCGGGCGAAAGTACAACGGCGGCGCCCGCCGCTTCCGCGAGTTTCTTGACGGCCGCATCATGGCCGCGCGTACCGCCACCGGCCTTGATGACGACCTTCGTCGCGCCCGCGATCAGCTTCGCCGCCTGCTCGATCGCCACATCATCGGCCGGCGCGAGCTTCGGCAAATCGGGACGGCTTGGCAGGCCGGCCAGATTGACCGTCAGCTTGACCGGTTGCGTATTGAGCGGCAGCAGCAGATAGAACGGTCCGGCGCGATAAGGATGATTCACGCACAACGCGCCGCGGCGCAGCGCGTCGCGCACCGCTTCCGGCGTGTGCAGCACATAAGACTGGCCGAGGATCGCGGTCATGCGGCCGAAGGCGCCCTGCTCTTCCTTGGGCACCTGCTGCATGTTGTAGCCTTCGCCGAAAGTCGTCTCGTCGCCATAGATATGATAGACGCCGACGCCGTTCGACGCCGCCGCTAGCGAGCCGGCAAAGGCCTGCATGGCGCCGGGACCAATCGACGTCACCACCGCGGACAATTCGCCATATTGCCAGCGCAGCGCGGTGGCGGCGTGCGCCATTTCCACTTCGTTGCGGCAATTGAAGGTGCGGGTGGCGCCCTCCTCTTCA
>JAYTFS010000215.1:0-5054 GCA_043734185.1 Pseudolabrys sp.
GCGGACAATTCGCCATATTGCCAGCGCAGCGCGGTGGCGGCGTGCGCCATTTCCACTTCGTTGCGGCAATTGAAGGTGCGGGTGGCGCCCTCCTCTTCATAGATGCGCAACACATTGCCGAGATCGGTCGAGCCGTGGCCGAAGATGGCGAAGTATTTGCGCACGCCCTGCTTGAGCAGGCCGAGCACCAAAGCTTCCGATAGCGTGCATTCGATCAGCTTGCTGACACCGCCTTTGGCGAGCGCCTGCTCGACGCCGCCGGTTTGCGCAATCGTGCGGGCGCGCTCACGCATCGCCCGTACGGTTTCGTTTTCAGGATTGCGCGTCAGCATCGACCGTCCGTTTCAGTTCGCCGGCGCCGTCGTCGCTGCGGCTTCTTTCAGAATCGGCGCCCAGCGCGGAATATCGGAGGCCACCGTCTTGCGCAGGTGATCCGGACCGCGTTCTGCCTTGGGCGGCACGGTGCCACCGAGATTGCCGAGCTTTTTCTGGGTTTCCGGCTCATCAAGCGCCTTATCCAGCGCAGCGGCGAGCTTGGCGACGATGTCTTTCGGCGTGCCCTTCGGAGCGTAGATCGCGCTCCAGATATTGAGTTGGAAGCCGGCAGCGCCGGCTTCCTTGGCGGTGGGGACGTTCGGGATCGCCGCAAGACGCTCGTTGCCGGCAACCACAATGCCCCGAACTTTGTCGGCCTGGATGGCCGACACCATGACGACGGCCTGTTCGCACAGATAGTCTATATGCCCGCCCATCAGGTCGTTCATGCCAGGGCCCATGCCGCGATAAGCGACCAGCGTCGGCTTGAGATCGAAAACCTGGTTGAACAGCAGGCACGCCATGTGCGAGGTGCCGCCGACGCCGCCATGGGCTTGCTTCACATCGGCGCCCTTTTGCTTCGCCCAGGCGACGAACTCCTTGAGGTTTTTGGCCGGGATATCGTTCTTGATGGAGACCGCCGCTGGCGCATTGGCCGACATGCCGATCGGTTCGAAGTCCTGGTTCGAATCGTATTTCAGGTTCGGATAGAACGACGGCGCGGCAATGATGGTGCCCATGCTGGCTGCGAAGAGCGTGTAGCCGTCCGGCCTCGACTCTGCCGCGCGCGTCGCGCCGATGGTGCCGCCGGCGCCGCCGACATTCTCGATCACGATATTCTGGCCGAGATGGCGGCTCATGCCTTCCGCAGCGATCCGGGCCACGATGTCGCTCGGGCCGCCGGCGGGGAATGGCACGATCATGGTGATGTTGTGGTTCGGGTAGCCTTGCGCGTGAACCGACGTCAGGCCGCCGAGCATCATCGGCGCGAGCAGTGCCGCGCTCACCAAAAGCACTTTCTTCATTGAATCCTCCCTCCGTTTGATTGTTGTGCGCTTTTCATAAAGCAATTTCGCGCCCCACTTCGCCGCTCTCCGTCAGCTTTGTGAACAACGCGTCGTCATGCGTGACCAGCAGGGTCACGTTCTTTTCGTTGCGAAGCAAGTTGTTGAGCCAGCGCAACTGGCCCATCACCGCCGGCACGTCTTCCTTCACCCAGGGCGCCGCCTTACCCTTGATCTGGCGGATATTTTCCAGCACCCAGCCGACATCGACGCTGTGCAGGATTTCGCGGCCCGACGCCAACGCGATGTAGACCATCTGGTGGTCGGCACTATGGCCGGTGGCCTTGATCAGAACGATGCCGGGCGCGATGGGATAATATTGGCCGTAATCGAAAATATTGAACTGATTCACCTCCTCGGCCATCATGGCGAGATGCGGGCGATGCGGCGTGTTCAACAGGCATTGCGCGGTAGCGACACTGACGAAGGTCTTGGCAGCGAGTTGATCGTAATTCGCGGCGCGGGTGACACCGGCGACGTGATCGGCGTGGAAATGCGTGAGCACGATCATCCGCGCGGCGTCGAGCGCCCGCTGCAGCTTGGCGAATTGATCGGGGAAATAGGGCTCGCGCTTGTCCGGCGTGGAAAAAGAATCGTGGGTTTCCTGGTCGAGCCCGGAATCGATCATCACCGTGCAATCGGAATAGACAACCTGGAACGCCGTGCGCGGCATGGTGACTGCAGAATCATCACCACCCTCGATGACGAATTTGTTGGGGCGGATACTCGCCGCGACGCGAATGCCATTGACTCCAACCGGTAGTGGCCCGGGCAACAGGCGAGCCAAACGGCGGATTTCGCCAAGTTCCGCCTCAAACGGAACCTCCTGCACATTTGTCTGCTCCGCCACCGCAACCGGACTCATACAAATCCCCGTTTACGCCGCCGCCTGGCGTTCGTTGGCTCGGATCGCCATCAGTACTTTTTCCGGCGTCGCCGGCAAATGTAGGATGCGCACGCCGACCGCATCGTAGATCGCATTCATCACCGCCGGAATGGTCGGCACCATGGCCGGCTCACCAATGCCTTTGACGCCGAGCGGGCCGATCGGATCGGGGTCCTCGATGATAATCGAGTTCACTCGCGGCACGTCGAGCGAGGTCGGCAGGATGTATTTGGCAAAACCCGACGTGGAAGTGTGGCCGCTTTCGAGCTTGTAATCTTCCATCAGTCCCTGCCCCAGCGCCTGCACGATGCCGCCTTCGATCTGGCCTTCGACGCCCTGCGGATTGACCGCGCGGCCGACATCGTGCGCGGCCCAAATGCCGAGCACCTGGACTTCGCCGGTAATCGTGTCGACCTCGACTTCGGCGACCTGACAGCCGAATACATAGGCCTGCCAGGGTCGGCCCGAACCATCGACCGGATCGAGCCCGGTGGTGTCGGTGCCAAACGTAGCAGAGCCGACCGGCACCACACCGCGGCTTTTGGCGCAGTGCACCGCCTCACCCATGGTGATGCGATGATTGGTGTTCTCCGCCCAGACTTCGCCATTGCCGGTGTGGATCAGATCGACTTCGACATCCCAGACCTCGGCCAGACAATCGACCAGCCGCTTGCGCGCTTCACGCGAGGCCAGCGCGACCACGTTGCCGATCATGTAGGTTTGGCGGCTGGCGCCGGCATGCGAGGCTTCAGGCGCGCGCGCAGTGTCGTTATCGCCGATAACGACATGCTCGGCCTTCACGCCCATCTCGTGCGCGGCTATCTGCGCCAAAACGGTGAGAATGCCCTCGCCGATTTCGGTGACGCCGGTGACGATTTTGGCACTACCGCCATCGTCGATTTCGGCCCAAGCGGCGGCGCGGTCGACCGTCGCGGTGCGCGCGATGCCGTACCAGCAGGCTGCCATCCCTCGTCCGCGCTTGCGGGCCATGGCGCTACTCCGCCGCTTCTTGCTTGGCGGACGCGGCAAAGCGCGCGCCAAGAGCACAGGTGGGACGAACATCGTCGCGATCGAGATCGTCGCGGGCAGCCCCACGCGAAACGGGCGCGCCGGCCTGCCAGCCGCTAGCCTTTTCCGCCGCATCAAGCGCACGCATCAGGCTGACCGTGCCGAGCTTGGCCTTGGTGTGGGTCGTCGCGCCATCACGCATCGCATTGATGCGGCGGATCTGGAACGGATCGATCCCGAGCCGCTCCGCGCAGATATCAAGATGGGATTCTGTGGCAAACGCCGTCTGCAATGCGCCGAACGAGCGGAAGGCGCCGGACGGTGTGTTGTTGGTGTAAATGCCGTAGGTGTCGACCTTCACATTGGGAATGACATAAGGCCCGGCGGCGAGAATCGCCGCCTTGCGCATGACGCCTTCTGTCGACAATCCATAAGCGCCGCCGTCGCAGATCATCTTCATTTCCAGCGCGTGGATGCGACCGTCGCGCATCAGGCCCATGCGTAACGACGTGCGCGAGGGGTGACGCTTGGCGGTCGAGATGATCGATTCCTCGCGCGTGAACACCAGCCGCACCGGGCGCTGCGTTTTCATCGCCAGCAGCGCCAGCATGCCCTGATAGATCATGTCCTCTTTGCCGCCGAAACCGCCGCCGACGGGGCTCATGATGAAGCGCACTTTGCTGATCGGCTTGGCGATGATGCGTGCCAACATGTGACGGTGGTGGGTGATGTTCTGGTCGGGAGATACGATGGTCACGACGCCATCGTGATCGACGTAAGCAAGACCCGCTTCCGGTTCGAGATAGGCGTGCTCGATGGCTTGCGTCGAATAGGTCTCTTCCACCACCAAGTCGGATTGCGCGAAGCCGGCTTCCACGTCGCCGACCCGGATCGGGATATGTTTGGTGATGTTATCGGGCGCGTCGTCGTGCACGACCGGCGCACCGGGACGTAAGGCCTCGTCCGGATCGAACACCGCGGGAAGCTGCTCGTAGACGACTTTAATCGCGGCGAGCGCGCGTTTGGCGGTCAGGACGTCTTCCGCCGCGACCGCCACCACCGCTTCGCCGACATAGCGCACCTTGCCGCGCGCCATGACCGGCTGGTCGTTGACGAAGACGCCGAAACCGTCCTGGCCGGGAACATCGGCGCTGGTGATGACGCCTTCGACGCCGGCAAGTGCTTCCGCCGCCGAGGTGTCGACCGAAACGATGCGGGCATGCGCGTGCGGCGAGCGCAGCACCTGGACGTGCAGCATGCCCGGCATGGTCATGTCACCGGCATATTTGAGCCGGCCTGACACTTTGCTCGGCGCATCGATGCGCCGCACGTTCTTGCCGATCACATCGCCTTCGGGAATTTCCTGTTCCAGCAGAGCGGATGCCGGCAGGCGGCCGTTCTGCACGTCGCGCGCCAATTCCACGGCATCGAAAATCTTCTGGTAGCCGGTGCAACGGCAGATGTTGCCGCCGAGCCGCTCCTTGATTTCCTCGCGATCGGCAAATGGATTGGTCCGCAGCGCCGCGGTCGCCGCCATCACCATGCCGGGGATGCAATAGCCGCACTGGCTGGCGCCGGCCTTGTGGAAGGCCTTTTGCAGCACGCTCAACTCGCCGGTCTTGGCAAGCGATTCAATCGTGTCGATCTGCGTGCCTTGGGCCTTGGCGACCGGCATCAGGCAGGATTTCATCAGCACGCCATCGACGAACACCGAACAAGTGCCGCATTCGCCGGCGCCACAGCCTTCTTTGTTGCCGGTGAGATGAAGATCGTCGCGGATG
>JAYTFS010000216.1:0-4476 GCA_043734185.1 Pseudolabrys sp.
TCGGGGTGTCGTACGTCAGAGATACGAAAATGCTGAAGGGCGAAGGTGTCAACGTCGTGATCGTAGATCAAGGCCTCGACAAGGTCGCTCTTGGCACGAGTTACGGCTCCGGTTGGCCGGTCCAATCGACCTTGCCGGGCGAGACCAAGCCGGTGGCGGGTTCGGTTCATCTTACCCACGGGATGATGATCGCCAACAATGTTCTCAAAGTCGCGCCCAAGGCTACTCTCTTTGACCTGCCCATGGTGCCGCGGCAGCGGATTAGCGACATTCAGGACTTTTTCCTTCATACTGCCGAGGCCGCTTATCAGACGATGCTGGCCGACATTGCGCAGCGGCGCCAGAACGGCACGAACCCTGGTCCATGGATTCTCGTGAACGCCTGGGCGATCTTCGACCGCAAATCGGAGCATCCCAAAGGTAGCTACACCGACGACCCCAATCATCCATTCAACCTGCTCGTTGCCGGCGCAGTCGATAGCGGCATTGATGTCGTGTTCTGCGCTGGAAACTGCGGCCAATTCTGCCCGGACAGCCGGTGCGGTGGGCTTGATCAGGGGCCTGGGGAAAGTGTTTTCGGTGCCAACTCCCATCCCAAGGTCTTGAGCGTGGGCGCGGTTCGCTGCGACACGTTGTGGCTTGGCTATTCATCGCAAGGGCCCGGGCAGCCGGGTTTTGGTGCGGGCGGGCACGACAAGCCAGACCTTTCCGCGCCAAGCCAGTTCCGGGAAACTGCAGACTCATTTGTTACCAATGGTGGGACTTCAGCCGCAAGCGGGCTGGCGGCAGGAGTGATCGCCGCTTTGCGTAGCGACAGCAGATGGACCTCCGACAAGGTCTCGCCCCTGCAATTGAAGGGTATCTTGAACGACACCGCTCGCCAAACCGAGGGACGGGGATGGAACGATAGGTTGGGCAACGGAATCCTGAACGCAGAAGCTGCCTACAATCGCTTGCAAGAGTCCTTTCCCGGTCAGGCCGAAGCCTGAAGCAAAGATCGTGACGCAAAATTAGCTGGCACCCTCTAGTCCTGCGGACACGGATCAATTCGCATGTTTGAATGCACATCTTTGGTTCCGCCCCGAAGCCGGTACGGTTGGGGGTCTGACGCTTGTCGTGCGTGATCGCAGAATGAGGTTTGGGGCTTTGAGTGATGATGCCGCGGGCAAAGTCATTGCTCTCGGAGGCCCAGTTCCTCGACAACACGCTTCTCTTCTGCAATCTGCCTTAGCGCAAAATTACGGTAGTCCTCGCTGTTTAGGTACATGAGTTCCTGGTCAAACTTTGCTATCGTTGCGACGTATGAAGTTTCTTCCATCCCTTTCTTGAACGCGTCATGCAGGATTTTGACAACCCTGGAATCCATCCCCTGTGGGCCCGCGATGCCGTAGGGTGATGTCACGACCATGTCGATACCCATTTCCCTCAATGTTGGAACGTTTGGCCAATTCTTGGTGCGATTGGCGCCCCAGGTGACCAGCAATCGGAACTGGCCGGCGTTGACCTGCGGCGCCCAACCAGTCGCTTCTGCCAAAGCATGAATATGGCCGCCCAGGAGCGCGCTGATCTCGTCTGCGAAGCTGCTGAATGGGACGGGAACCAGATCAATGCCCTGCCGCCTCGAGATGAGCTGCATCGTAAGCTGTGGAGTTGTGCCGGAACCCGGCGATCCAAAGTTGATCTTGCCCGGATTGGCCTTCGCGTCGGCGAGAAATTCTGCAAATGTCGTCCATGGCGCATCGTTTCTGACCACGACACCGAAGGTGTAGCCAGTCAGCTGGATGATGTAAGTAAAATCCTTACTCGGATCGTATGTCGCCCTCCTGAGAGATGGAGCGCGGAGAACGGCGAGGTGAACCTGCGCAACCGTGTAACCATCCGGCTTTGCCCTGTTGGCCATCTGCCCTGGTGCGTACGTACCGCTGGCGCCTGGCTCATTTCTGATGACGATTGGATGTCCCAAATGTCTTTCGGTCGCTGCCGCGAGCACACGTAGGCCTGTGTCAACCGTACCGCCAGCTCCCCAAGGCACAATGAGCGTCACCGGCCCGGCAGGAAAGCTCTGAGCCCATGCGACGCGAGAAACCGCCGGAGCCGCGGCAGCACCCGATGCCAGACGTAAAAATCGACGACGGGGAAGTTTCATCGTGTCCTTCCAAAGCGCTCGTGCGCGTACAAGTTAGGCGAGGCCATACTGAACGCAAAGGCCGCCGGCCCGTGCCGTTCCGCGATATTTCGCATCGCATTGGCCGTAAGATCGAGTGCCTCGTCCCAATCAATTTGCTGCCATCCCGGATCCCGATCGCCCTTTGGCCGTGATCGCTTGACGGGATGCGTCAGGCGGTCAGGATGATACACCAATTCCGGCGCCGCGCGGCCTTTTGCGCAAAGTGCTTGGCCCGTTGGGTGGGTGGGGTTCGGCTCAAGAGAGACGAAGCGGCCATTCTTGACAACCGCAACGGAACCGCAGCGTGCGACGCACATCCCGCAATAGCCCTGGACGTGTTCTGTGCTGGAAAGCCGCATTGAACTTTCGACTCAACGAGACATCCGGCCATTCTAACATTATTTTGCGGGACTCAAGGGCAAGGCGATTCCGCCCGCGGCCAGCTTCAGGAAAATGCGGCGGGGATGTGCACAAACAGTCCAAATGCCACTCGTGGGCAATGATGCAGTTGTCCCTACCAAGCATGCCTCGATAACTTGCGGATTGTTGCCGTAAGGGTCCGCCCGACCCGCCTGAATCGGGACGGTTTTGGGCTTTCCGAACGGCCGTATTGCTAAATCGAACGCACCTCCTGGCTGCCCGCTTCGCACCTGACCTTCCAAACTTAATTGCCTCTTCGTGAAGTCGTGTGGGTGAATTTGCCCTAGTTTTGAAGCGCTGCCTTCTTTGACAGCTGTGGCTGTAATTCAAATATACGGATGATGATGCGGCTTCTTGAGGTGGCATGGTAGCTTGGCGAAGGAAGCAGCCGTCGGCAAGCTCAATCCTTCTGTTCGATCGGCGACATCCTTCCGTCCCGACCTGCACGCGCGACATGCCGGCGCGCGCAGCGGCAGTCAAGGATGGCCCGGCTTCGGGCCACCGCTTTAGCGGCGCGAAGCGTCCTTGACGGCCGCGAGCACGACGGCATGATCGAGCGTGTCGGGAAGTCGATCCCCATCAATCGAGCCAACAAAAAATGCGGGCACTACAGTTCCGGCAGCATGCAGGTGAGAACTTTAAGCCGGAAGTATTCTTCGTTACGCAAACCGTAGGCACGGCGCTGGAATACGCGGATCTTGTTGTTGATCCCCTCGACGAAGCCGAGAGAAACTTTGTTCTCGGGTTGGCAGTAGGCGGCAATCCCGCCCCAATGACGTTCGATCATGGCGGCGAATTTCTCATAGGGTTTGAGCCGCTGCCACTTCAGGCTTGCGCGCCAATTCTCGAAGAAACGCCTGGCCCAAGCCTCACGCTCGTAACTCCAGAGCTGGCCGAAGCTCTCCTTGAGCATATAGGCCGTGTTGAGTCGCTTGTTGGCAGCGAGCAAGCTCTTCAAAGCTTTCTTGCCATCGAGCGTGAGATTCTCCCGGCGTGAGAGCAAGGTGTATTTCTGGCCCTTGATGTAGCGGCGATCACGGCCAGAAAGCCTCGCATATTCGGCTTTTCGAACGGCATCGAGCGCCTCGCCGAGATGGCGCATGATGTGGAACTTGTCGAATAAGATTGCAGCTTGCGGTGCATGCTCTTGCGTCGCCGTTCGAAACGGCTTCCACATGTCCATCACGGCAAGGCGGATGCGCGCGCTCTTCTTTTTGCCAAGCCAGGCATAAAACTGAGCCATGCTAGCTTCCGATCGGTCCTCACCGCCAAACCAGATCGGCCGGCGCCGCAGAAGATCGCTGACCACAATCCGATAGGTATGCCCCTTGCGGATCGCAATCTCGTCAATCCCGATGGCCCGTGGACCCGGCGTGCCCACACGTGCGAGCTGAGCCTTCATGTACTCGATCTCCAGCGCTTTGACAGTGTGCCAGTCGAGCGCCAATTCCTTGGCTACGTCCGAGATTGATGACTGCCGGCAACGACGTCCAACAAAACACGCAAAGCGCTTGGTGTAGAGAGGATTGTCCGCCAGAAAGTCCAACCGCTCCCGTTTCACCGAGCCGCAGCTTCGGCAATTAACGCGCCGCACCTCCAGTTCCAAGAATACCCGGGTATCCCCGCAGGACAGATCGCGCACTTTGCGGATTTTGCGATCGTACCAACCCATCTGGACGCGCCCACAACATCCGCACGCTGTTTTTTTGAGCGTCGTTTCAGTGTGATTATGCGTGCCTTCGGATCACCGAAAATCCCGCGCACGACCGGTTTGGCGCGGAAACCATCAAATGAATACGTATCCCAAATGCGCCGTCCACGCTTCGATGCTTTTGCCATCCATCATTTGTGCCAGATTCCGAGCCCGGTGGAAATCCAAAATATCCCCG
>JAYTFS010000217.1:0-9596 GCA_043734185.1 Pseudolabrys sp.
ATCGAACATGAGGGCGACGACTGGCTGTGGTCACTCAATAACTACCAGCGGCTCGCCGAACTCGACCGGCTGGCCGTCTTCAAACAGAATCTGGATCACCTTGCCGGCGCGCGGCGCCGGAATCTGGTTCATGGTCTTCATCGCTTCGATGATCAGCAGCGTCTCGCCGGCTTTCACATGGCTGCCGACTTCGACGAATGGCTTGGCGCCGGGCTCAGGGCTGCCAAAGGCGGTGCCGACCATCGGCGAAATCACGACGCCGGGATGCTTGGCCGGATCGATGGGCTTCGAAATGGACTCTGTAATGGGCTGTGGCGCGGCTGCGGGCGCCGCGCGCGGAGCGGGAGCCGCGGCAACCGTGCCGCCGCGCGCCACACGCACGCGCTGTCCGTCCTGCTCGATCTCGATCTCGGTCAAGCCGGTTTCATCCAGAAGCTTCGTAAGCTCGTAGATCAAAGCATGATCGACCGTCGGCGGTGTTTTCGGCGATTTTGCCATCAGCGAACCCGGTCCATCGTTTGTCGTCAAGCGTTCAGCGTTTTTCTTGAGCGCCGATTATGCCGGCCAACCCAACAATCGCCAACGAATAGCTCTCGCTGCCAAAGCCGCAGATGATGCCCTTGGCCGCCTTTGACATATAGGAATTGTGCCGGAAGCTTTCACGCGCATGAATATTGGTCATGTGAATTTCGATCACCGGCAATTTTACCGCCAGCAGCGCATCCATGATCGCGATTGACGTGGTCGTGTAACCCGCGGCGTTGATGATGATGCCGGCAGCCTTCTTGGCATGCGCTTCCTGAATCCAGTCGATCAACACGCCTTCCTGGTTCGACTGACGAAATACCACGTCGACGCCGGCCTTCTTGGCGGTATCCTGACAAAGCTTCTCAACGTCGGCGAGCGTCGCGGTGCCGTACTTCTCCGGCTCGCGCGTGCCGAGCATGTTCATATTGGGTCCGTTGAGGACGTAGATTGTTTTAGCCATAGGAAGTGTCCCGGCAGCGAGCGCTTATCAAGTGTTCGGCGCTTTATAGGTGGCTAGGACGCCAAGGGGAAGCCCGGACGGGTCACAGGCTTAAGACCTTGCGGGGCAAGCGGTGCGGTGCGACCGGGCTTTTGCGCTTGGGTTTCCGCGGCGACCCAGTCGATTACATCGGTGATCGCCGTTAACCTTTTGCGGCCCGCGGCTTTTGCCTTTGTGAAGATGTCAATCTGGCGGTCGGCGCTGGTGCCCTCTTTGACGATCGTTGCCAGGTGCTTGATGTCGGTGCCGCAGCCGAGCGCCTTGACATCTTCGGCAATGAAATCGAGAACCTGGTCGAGCCACTGCCGGAGGGAAAGCGGCGAACGCGCGAACGGATCGACGAAGGTCGCTTCGATTCCATAGCGTTGCGCGTTCCATTTGTTTTCTTGCGTGATGGCGCGGCCAACCCGATCGAAGCCGGCATTGAGCGCGCGGTCGCGGTCGAGCGCGCGCACCAGGCAGCGGAACAAAGCCGCGATCGCGATAGCATCATCGAGCCGCGTGCAGGTGTCGGTGACGCGTAATTCGATGGTCGGATTGCCCAGCGAAGGCCGAAGCGCCCACCAGATGTAGCTCGCATCCGGAATGATTTTCGCCCAAACAAGGGCAGCGACGAATTCGTCGTAATCTTCTTTATTGCGGAACAGTTCGGGCAGCCCGGTACGCGGTAACTCGTCATAGGCCGCCAGCCGATAACCGCGCAGGCCCGAGAGCTGGCCCTGCCAGAATGGCGACGACGTCGATAGCGCCAGCAACAGGGGCAGATAGGCCGTGAGCCGCATGATCAGATTGATACGGGTGTTGAGGTCTGGCATCTGCACATGCACATGCATACCGCACAGCATGTTGCGGTAACCGATCATCTGCAGATCGTCCATGATGGCGTCGTAACGCACTTTCGGCGTGACGGTTTGTTCCGGCGAAAACGCGAGCGGGAAGGTGCCCATGGCGGCGATGCCGAGCTTGCGCTCGCTGGCTGCTTGCGCAAGCGTTCTGCGGTAGGCGCCAAGATGCGCGCGCGCCTCGTCCATGGTCGCGCAAGGCGGCGTCGCCACCTCGATCTGCGACTGCAACATTTCTGTCATGACGCGGTCGCCAAGTTGTTTTTGCGCTGCGGCGAAAAATTTCTTGTCAATGCGGCGCACGGCCCGGCGCGTTTTGGCGTCGAACACGAAATATTCCTCTTCCATGCCGACCGTATACATGCGCGCAACAACTCGCTCAGGGCGTTCTGGTTCCGCCATACCACCGATAGGGGATAAAAGGGCCCGCCGCCCAATTGCTTAATGATTTATCGCAAGCTTTGCTATGAGATAAGTCATGCGTCTGACGCCAGAAAATCTCGATTCGCGAATTGTCTTTGCAATTCTTCTCGGTATTTCGCTCGTACCGGTATTGCTGACGCCGATACCAGCGATGGTCGACTACCCTAATCACCTTGCGCGAATGTATTTAATCAGCCGCGCCGACACGCCGGACGCAAATCCGTTTTATCAGATCGTTTGGGCGCTCTATCCAAACCTCGCGATGGATTTGTTGATTCCGCAAATAGCACGGCTGATCGGCGTCGAAAACGCCTCTCGGGTTTTCTTGTTGTTAAGCCAAGTGCTGATCGTCACCGGCGCCGTGGCCGTCGAGCGCGTGGTCAAAGGGCGGATCCAGATCGCCGGCTTTGTCGCCGTGATGTTCCTCTATTGCCTGCCATTCACCTGGGGATTTTTGAACTTTGAATTTGGCCTGGGCATTGCCTTGTGGGGCGTTGCCGTTGTGCTGCGGATCCAGGAGCGGGCTTGGCCCGTTCGGCTGGGCATCAATGCGGTATTTGTCGGAGCGTTATTTGCGGCGCATTTTTTTGCCTTGGGGATTTACGGCGCAACGATAGGCTTGCATGAGCTGTGGCGCGCATGGGACCAAAAAGCGGCTCCATTGCAGACCGTCATGCGGCTCTTGGGGCTGGCTATTCCGGTGTTGGCGCTGCTTGCGATCATGGCGTTGACCGCCGGTTCGATCGGCGGCGACGGAACGATCTGGTTTTTTGAATTCAAACCGCTCTGGCTATTTCGCATCATGAACGGCTACAGCCTGACGGTCTCGGCGGCGGCCGTCATCGTACTGATGGGTTTTATCTATGTCGCGAGTAAGCACGGTGTTTTGAAAATTAGCTCCGCCGGGCTTTGGCTGGCGGCCGGTTTTGCCATTCTTTATCTGGTGATGCCGTCACGGCTTTTCGGCACGTCGTTCGCCGACTTCCGTATCCTCGCCGCGGCAGCGTTCATTCTTCCGGCGTTTTGCACGCTGTCGCTGCCGACGCCGCGATGGAAATTGGCGTCGTTGGGCGTCGTCAGCATGGTTACGCTCGCCAATCTGGCGGCCGTATTTTTCATTTGGCTATCCTACCGCCCAGACTATGCGGCCATGATCGAGTCGTTCCGCAAGATTGAACGGGGATCGCTGGTGCTGATCGGTGGCAGCGGTGCGGGGGACGATCCGCCATTCCACGATCTCACGGAATACCCGTTTTATTATGCGCCGACGCTGGCAGTGCACTACGCCAACGCTTTTGTGCCGGGCCTGTTTACAGCGGCCGGCAAACAACCCGTGCGAACCGAAGCTATGGTCGAGCGTCTCGCTATCCCGCACGGCGGGCCGGTGCCGGTGTCAATTCTCGCTCGAATCGCGGCAGGCAAAACAGCCGCCGAGCTGCCGCCTTATATCCGGACCTGGAACAGCGATTTCGATTATCTTTACGTGCTGGGACCGCGCATCGCGAACCCCATGCCAAATCTGCTGGACGAGGTGGACAGCTCCGCGCGGTTTGTTCTTTACAAAATTCGCCGCAAGCCGTCCTAGCAGGTCGCCTTGCCGCAGCGGGCGGTGTTGATCTTTTCCTCCAGCGCGGGGAGCCCGACGGCGCCCACCACGACGTCCGAGCCGATCACATAGCTCGGCGTGCCGTTTAGTCCGAGAGCCTCGGCGAGCTTCATGCTCTCTTGCAGCGTCGCCTTGACTTCGGGGCCGGCCAAGTCCTTTTCAAGCTGGCCCATGTTCATGCCGATGTCCTTGGCGGCGGCGAGCGCCGACGCTTTGTTGGCCTGCCCGCGCCCGCCCAAAAGCTTCTGGTGGAATTCGAGATATTTCTTGCCGCTCTTGTCCTGCATGTTCACGGCAACCGCGACTTCGGCGGCCTCCACCGAGCCAGGCCCGAGCACGGGGAATTCCTTGAGCACGACTTTCAGCTTGGGGTCGGCCTTCATTAACGTGAGCATGTCGGTCATCGCTCGTTTGCAATAACCGCAATTGTAGTCGAAGAACTCGACGAAGGTGACGTTGCCTTGCGCATTGCCCAAATTGACCTGGCGAGGCGAGGAGAACAGCGCCTGCGCATGCTCTTTGACCGCTGTTTTATGCTTTTCGGATTCCAGCGCGGCCTGACGCTTCTCCAGTTCGGCCATCGCCTCTTGCAGAACTTCCGGGTGCGCGACCAGGTAGTCGTGCACGACGCGCTCGATCTCGCTTTTCTGCGGGGCGGTGAACTCGTCCGCGCGTGACGCTTGCGGCGTGGCGAAGGCCAATATCGCGGCGCCTATGGCGGCGATAAAGCGCGGGCTCAATTTCATTGGGTTCATCCTTGTGAGGGTCAGTTGCTTTTGCTGGGCGGTTTAACATTGACGATATCGTCGGCGCGTACCCAGGCCGGCGAGCCGACGGGAAGGCGCGTCTTGGCGCGGGTGGCAAGCTGGCGAGCGGTTTTGAGATCGCCGCGGGTGAAGGCTGCTTGGGCGGATGCAAGATCGGCTTGGGCAAGGTCGCCTTTGCGGCCATAGGCCATGGCGAGTTGGCTGAAGGCTTCCGGCGTGTCGGGCTCGCGGTTAATCGCGTTGCGCAAGAGCTCGACTGCTTCTTCGGCGAAAGCTTTATTGTTGGTCGCGATCAGGGCTTGCCCCAGCATGATTTCAATCAGGGGTGCGCGTTGCGAGAGTTGGACGGCGTGGCGTAGCGGCGCGACGGCTTCCGCCGCGCGGCCACCTTCCAGCAGCGCCTGACCTTTGAGTTCAAAGAAGTAAGGATTGTTGGGCTGTGATTGGATAAGGCCATCGATCTCGGTAAGGGCCTGGCGTAAATCCGAGTGGCGGTAAGTCGAGATGGCGCGTGCATAGCGCGCGGGCAGGCTGTGGTCGCCGAGCGGATAGCGGCGCGCGACGGTGTCCGGCCGGTCCAGGAAGCCGACCAATTTCGCCCGCATCATGTCATGGCGCAATTGCAACTCGGGTGAATCCTTGCGGTCCCAGTAGGGGCTCGTCTTGGCGAGCGCTTCAAGCGCGGCGACGCGGTCGGCCGGCATCGGATGAGACTGCATATAGGGGTCGATGTAGCGCGTATTGAATAACGATTCGCTGGTCAGCCGCTTGAACAATTCCACCATGCCCCTGGGTGACTGGCCGGTAGCGTTCACGAACTTCACACCGGCATGGTCGGCCTGGTCTTCCTGCGTACGCACATACGCAAGCAGGGTCCGCATGATGGCCGCCTGCGGGGCGAGGACTGCCGCGCCGGCGACGTTGCCGCCGCCCGCGGTCGCGCCGGAGCGCGCGCCTGCGACCATGGCGCCGACGCTCGCTAGCATGGCGATGATCGATGCCGTCTGGGCCTGGGCGAGCTGCTCGCGAAGGCGCAACAGATGCCCGCCTGCCAGATGGCCGGTCTCATGCGCGAACACACCGATGATCTCGTTCGGCGTTTTGGCATCGAACAGCGCGCCAGCGTTGATGAAGATGTGGCGCCCGTCCATGACGAAAGCATTGAAAGTGCGGTCGCTGAGAATGACCACGCGCACGTTTTGCTTGGCAAGACCTGCCGCCTTGAGGATCGGCTGCGCATATTCGCGCAGCAGCTGCTCGATCTCGGTATCGCGGATGAGGGGCAGGCCGCGCGTCACCTCGTCCTGCGCGTAGGCCGGTTTGACGGATGGCACAACGCCGGCGGTGGCGATAGCGAAGGCCGACAGCGCCGCGACAATGCGCGAAGCTGGCGCGGCGCCGCGCGTCCTGATAGGTGTGCCGTATTCAAACATGCCGAATTTTGCCAGCTTTGCGTGCCAAGCAAAAGCGGTTGAATGCGGCGGCAGCGGGGCAGGAGTGTCCCGGATGGTCCTAAAGACATGTTGGAAGCCGCAAAACACCTGCTGATGCCCTCCAAACGCAGCGATGTGCCGCCATTTATCGTCATGGATGTAATGGCGGCGGCGGCTGTTATCGAGGCCGCCGGCGGCCGTGTCGTGCATATGGAAGTGGGCCAGCCGGCAGCCCCGGCACCGGCGACCGCCATCAAGGCGGCGCAAGCGGCGCTGGTGCACGGGCGCATCGGTTACACCGAGGCGCTCGGCATTCCGTCGTTGCGAGCGAGAATCGCACGCCATTACGCGCAAGTTTACGATCTGGATCTCGATCCGGCGCGCGTGGTGGTGACCACCGGCTCCTCGGGTGCGTTTATTCTGGCCTTTCTGGCGCTGTTTGAGGCCGGCGACCGGGTAGCGCTGGCCAATCCGGGCTATCCGCCCTATCGGCACATCCTGAGCGCGCTTGGATGTGAGCCTGTGCTGATCGAGACGTCCGCCGAGACGCGCTGGGCGATAACCGGCAAAGCACTGATCGCCGCGCACCGCAAGGCGCCGCTTAAAGGCGTCGTGATCGCAAGCCCGGCCAACCCGACCGGCACCATGATGGATGCTGACGCGCTGTCGCAGCTGATCGTGGTGGCGGAGGCCGAAGGCATCCGCGTTATTTCCGACGAGATCTATCACGGGCTCGACTACGCCTTTGCCGCCGAGACTGCGGCAAACCTTTCGGAGCGCGCGGTGGTGATCAATTCATTCTCGAAATATTTCTGCATGACCGGCTGGCGCGTCGGCTGGATGGTGATGCCGGAAAGTCTCGTGCGCGCCGTCGAGCGGCTTCAACAGAACCTCGCGATTTCAGTGCCGGCGCTGGCGCAGATTGCCGCCGAAGCCGCCTTCGGCGGACGCGCGGAGATGGAGGCAGTGAAGCACGGCTACGAAGAAAACCGCCGCATCCTCACGCAAGGCTTGCCGAAAGTCGGTCTCGACAAATTCTTGCCAGTCGATGGCGCGTTTTATCTCTACGCGGACATTTCACGTTTCTCCGGCGACAGCCTGGATTTCGCCAAGCGCATGCTCAACGAGGCGGGCGTGGCGGCGACGCCGGGCATCGACTTCGATCCGGTGAACGGCCATAATTTTCTGCGCTTCTGCTACGCCGGCTCGGCCGCGGAAATGCACGAGGCGGTGGAGCGGATTGGAAATTGGCTGGCGAAGGCGCCGCGCTAGAATTCTACGTCGAGTTCGACGACTTCGTCCGGCTCGGCGTTGGCGGCTTCAACCCATTCCTTCATCGCCGGCAAGGCCATGATGGCCTTGCAGTAAGCGGCGCAATCGGAATCGAGCTTCACGTCATAGGTGAGAAAGCGCGTCACCACCGGCGCGAACATGGCGTCGGCCATGCATGGCTTGTCGCCAAACAGGAACGGTCCCTTGTTAGTGGCAAGGCACTCGCGCCAGATGCTCAGGATGCGGTCGATGTCGGCCTGCGCGCCGGCCCAGACTTTGAATCCGGGATGATGCGCTTTCAGATTCATCGGCAATGCCGAGCGCATATTGGTAAATCCGGAATGCATCTCGCCGGAAATTGAGCGGCAATGCGCGCGCGCGGCATTTGATTTCGGCAGCAGCCCGGCGTCGGGCAATATCTCGTTCAGATATTCGCCGATCGCCAGCGTATCCCAGACTTTGGCGCCGTTATGCGTTAGGCACGGCACCAGGAACGAGGGCGACAGCAACAGAAGTTCAGCGCGGGTCGAGGGATCGTCGCTGCCGACCGCCTGCTCTTCGAAATCGAGCCCTGACATCTTGCAAAGCAACCAGCCGCGCAACGACCAAGAGCCATAGTTCTTGCTGGCAATCGTCAGAGCAGCTTTGGCGGAGGCAGCCTTGGCCATGGGGCGCAATTATCCCTATTCATCTAGCCCGGCAAAAACAGCTTAGACGAAAGTTCTGCCTAATCAATACCTTCCCGTGCCGCAAAAAGACATGGCTGTGGGTTTGTCCCCAAGGCGGGTCGCTTCCATTATTATCTCGCAGTGCAACATAAAATACACTAGCTTCCCGGTGCGGCCCGCCGGGGCCGCAGGGGACTGGATGCTTTATCAAGCCTACCAAGCTCATTCGGACATTATGGTGCCGGTCCGGGCGTTCGCCGGGGCCGCGCTCAAATCGGTTGGCGCTAAGCTCAATGGCTCTGCGCGCCCGTCGGCACTGAGCAATCTCACGGCCGCCTACGAGTTGATCGCGCGCGCCGGGCTCACGCATGTGCGTCCGCCTTACGATATTGCCAGCGTCATGGTCGGAAATCGCGAGGTGGCGGTAACCGAAGAAGCCGCCGACGTGACGCCCTTCGCGACGCTTCTGCACTTCAAGAAGGATATCGACCAAGCGCAGCCGCGGGTGTTGCTGATCGCGCCGCTGTCCGGGCATTTCGCGACGTTGCTGCGCGCCACCGTCAAGACCATGCTCGTCGAACATGACGTCTACATTACCGATTGGCACAATGCGCGGGATGTTCCACTGACCGATGGCCGCTTCGGTTTCGACGACTACACGGCGCACCTGATCCGATTCCTGGAAAAGATTGGCCCGGGCGCGCATATGGTGGCGGTTTGCCAGCCTTGCGTGAGCGCATTGGTCGCCGCGAGCGTGATGGCGCAACGCGATAATCCGGCACAGCCGCGCTCGATGACCTTGATGGCCGGCCCGATCGATACCCGGGTCAATCCAACCAAGGTTAACGCGCTTGCCAAGGGCAAGCCGATGGAATGGTTTGAAAAGAAACTGATCGCCACCGTGCCGCCGCGCTATGGCGGCGGCGGGCGCAAGGTCTATCCGGGTTTCGTGCAACTCGCCGCGTTCATGGCGATGAACATGGAGCGCCATTTGAAGGCGCACCGCGAGCTCTATGAGAACCTTGCCAACGGTCAGCTTGAAAAGGCCGCCACCACCAAGGCGTTCTACGACGAATATTTCGCCGTGCTCGATCTCGCGTCGGAATTCTATCTGGAGACCGTGAAACTGGTGTTCCAGGATCACGCGCTGCCGCTGGGGCTGCTGACTTACGAGAACCAGAAAGTCGACCCGTCCGCGATCAAGCGTACCATGCTGTTCACGGTCGAAGGCGAGAAGGACGATATCTGCGCGGTGGGCCAGACGCTTGCCGCGCACGACCTGTGCACGTCGCTGCGCCCTTACCGCAAGCGCCACCACATGCAGGCGGGTGTCGGCCATTACGGCGTGTTCTCGGGCCGCACCTGGCAGAACCAGATTTATCCGATGGTGAAGAACGTTATTTTGCAGAGCGATTGAGCGCGCTCACGGTCAAGCGAAAAGCCCCGCCGGTTATGCCGACGGGGCTTTTGTTTTATTAGGCGACGCCCAACAGCATTAAAATAATGATCAAGCCGATGGGGAGGCCGAGCAACCAGAGCAGAATGGGCATGTGAGACT
>JAYTFS010000218.1:0-10869 GCA_043734185.1 Pseudolabrys sp.
TCCCTCCGGCCGCCGGGGCGGCTATGCCGAGACCGCGGCGGAACTGGAGCTTTCGGTGCTCGATGCCATTCGCGACGGTGACGCGGTGATGGTGAAAGGCTCGCTGGGTTCGAAAATGGGGCCGATCGTTAAAGCGTTGGAGCGCCAGTTTCCAATACAGGCCGCGCTGGAGCAAAGCGCATAACTAAAGCATAAAGCGACAAGGTTTTATCCGATGTTTTATTGGCTGACCGAACTGTCCGACAAGATCTCGTTCCTCAACGTTTTCCGTTACATCACTTTTCGGACCGGCGGCGCCATCGTCACCGCGCTCGTGTTCGTGTTTCTGTTCGGTGGCCCGATCATCGATCTGCTTCGCATCAAGCAGGGCAAAGGCCAGCCGATTCGCGAGGACGGCCCGAAATCGCATTTGATCACCAAGGTCGGCACGCCGACGATGGGCGGGCTGATGATCCTCTCGGGGTTGCTGGTTTCGACCCTGCTCTGGGCCAACCCGATGAACCCGTATGTCTGGATCGTGCTCGGCGTGACGCTGAGCTTCGGCTTGATCGGTTTTTATGACGACTATCTCAAGGTCACCATGCAGAAAGCCAACACCGGCTTTGGCGGCCGCACGCGATTGATTGTGGAGACGATTATCGCAGTGGTGGCCTGCGTGGCGCTCAGCAATCTCGGACGTCCGGCGGTTTCGACGTCCCTGGTGTTTCCGTTCTTCAAGGAACTGGCGATCAATCTCGGCTGGGCCTTCGTGCTGCTCGGCGCTTTCGTGATCGTCGGCGCCGGCAATGCCGTCAACCTCACCGACGGGCTCGACGGCCTCGCCATCGTGCCCGTCATGATCGCGGCGGCGAGCTTCGGCCTGATCTCATACCTCGCCGGCAACCTGGAGTTCGCCAAATATCTGCAGATCCAGTATGTCGCCGGCACCGGCGAACTGGCGGTGCTGTGCGGAGCTGTGATCGGGGCCTCGCTCGGGTTCTTGTGGTTTAACGCGCCCCCTGCATCCATCTTCATGGGCGATACCGGTTCGCTGTCGCTCGGTGGTCTGCTCGGTGCGGTCGCGGTCGCGGTTAAGCACGAAATCGTGCTCGCCATCGTCGGCGGCTTGTTCGTGCTGGAGGCGGTGTCGGTGATCGTGCAGGTGATTTCGTTCAAGCTCACCGGCAAACGCGTGTTCCGGATGGCGCCGATCCATCATCACTACGAGCAGTTGGGCTGGACCGAGCCGCAAATCGTGATCCGGTTCTGGATTGTCGCTGTGATGCTGGCGCTCGCGGGGCTCGCCACGCTGAAGTTGAGATAGACTTTGATCCCCGTCACCGTCTTTGCCGGGCAGCGGGTCGCGATCTTCGGCCTCGGTCAATCGGGTCTTTTATCGGCGCGCGCATTGCTCGAAGGCGACGCCGATGTCGTCGCCTTCGACGACGACAACAAGAAAGTCGCGCAAGCCCAGGCCGCCGGAATCAAGACGCAGAACCTGCGCGAACTCGACTGGTCGAAGATCGCAGCACTGGTGCTCACCCCCGGCGTGCCGCTGACTCATCCGGAGCCACATTGGGCGGCGGCGCTCGCTAATAAAGCCGGCGTCGAGATTATCGGTGACATCGAACTGTTCTGTCTCGAGCGGACATTGTCAGGCGCGGCGTGCCCGCTGGTCGCCATCACCGGCACCAACGGCAAATCGACCACTACGGCGCTGACCGCGCATCTCCTCAGAAGCGCCGGCCGCGACGCGCAAATGGGCGGTAATATTGGCGTGCCGGTGCTGGCGCTGGAGCCGTTCGTGCCTGGGCGCGTCTACGTGCTGGAAGTCTCGTCCTATCAGATCGATTTGGCGCCGTCGTTGAAAGCCACTGTCGGGATTCTCTTGAACATTTCCGAAGACCACCTCGATCGCCACGGCAGCATGGAAAACTACGCCGCGCTCAAAACGCTGCTGGTGGCCAGCGTAGAGCAGGGCGGCAGCGCGGTGATCGGCGTCGATGACCGCTATACGCGCGCGGCGGCCGATCGCATCGAGCGCGCGGGCAGAAAAGTGATCCGCGTGTCGGTCGAGGCGCCATTGCGTGATGGTTATTACGCCGAGGGCAGCCGCATCGTGCGCGTGGTTGCGGGCAAGGCCCATCCGGCCGCCCAGCTCGCCGGCATTGACTCATTGCGCGGCGCCCACAACGCGCAAAACGCGGCCTGCGCGGTCGCCGCTTGCGTCGCGCTCGGGCTCGATCTGCCGACGATCCAGAAGGGTCTCGTCAGTTTCCCTGGCCTCACGCATCGCATGCAGCAGATCGGACGCAAAGGTAAGGTTCTGTTCGTCAACGATTCCAAAGCCACCAATGCCGATAGCGCGGCCAAGGCGCTTGCCAGTTTCGACAATATTTTCTGGATTGCCGGTGGCAAGCCGAAGACCGGCGGCATCACGGGTCTCGCCGAATTCTTCCCGCGCATCCGCAAGGTCTATCTGATCGGCGAGGCAGCGGCTGATTTCGCCAGGACGCTGGACGGCAAGGTTCCCTGCGAGATCAGCAAAGTTATGTCCGCGGCGGTTGACGCCGCCGCGCGCGATGCGGCGGCCTCTGGCGTGAAGGAACCCGTGGTCCTGCTGTCGCCCGCCTGCGCGTCGTTCGATCAGTATCCAAATTTCGAAGTGCGCGGAAAGGCCTTTACCGACCTGGTCAAGGCAATTCCGGGGGTTATCAACGCATCGCCCTGAACCCGCGATTTCGTCCGCCGCCCCGCGATGGCAACACATTGTTAATTTGCGGGAAACCATATTCAGGCAGGACTAATAAGCCGCGGGGCGGCACGGGGATTTTTTTGATGGTTTCGCGCGCGCATCGCACGCCCTTCGGGGAATGGTGGTGGACCATCGACCGGCTCACGCTCGCCGCCACCGGCGCGCTGATGCTGGCCGGGGTGGTATTGTCACTCGCCGCCAGCCCCCCGGTCGCCGGCCGGCTCGGGCTCGATCCGTTTTATTTCGTCAACCGTCATATCCTTTATCTCTTCCCTGCCATCGCCATCATGCTGGCGGTGTCGTTTCTCAGCCCGCGCCAGATCAGGCGGCTTTCGATCGCGGTGTTTGTGTTGAGCGTCATCATGGTGGCGGCGACGCCATTCTATGGCGTCGAGATCAAGGGCGCACGGCGCTGGCTGGTGCTGTTCGGCGTCAACATCCAGCCTTCGGAATTTCTCAAGCCCGCTTTCGTCATTCTGGTGGCGTGGCTGTTCGGGGAATCCGCCAAGCGCCCGGACATGCCGGCCAATGCGATTTCGCTTGGTATGCTCCTGATGGTGGTCGCACTTTTGGTGGTGCAGCCGGATTTCGGCCAGACCATGCTGATCGTGCTGGTGTGGAGCGCGCTCTTCTTTATGGCCGGCATGAGGCTGGTGTGGATGTTCGGGCTAGCCGGCATGGCCGGCGTCGGCTTGTTGACCGCCTACTTCACCGTGCCGCACGTCGCGCGCCGCATTCAGCGCTTTGTCGATCCGGCTTCGGGCGACACGTTCAATATCGATGTAGCAACCGAGTCCTTTGTGCGCGGCGGCTGGTTCGGCAAAGGCCCGGGCGAGGGCACCGTGAAGCGATTGCTGCCGGAGAGTCACACCGACTTTGTCTTCGCGGTGGCGGCGGAAGAATTCGGCGTCGCGCTATGCCTCGCGCTGGTTTTGCTCTTTGCCTTCATCGTCGTGCGTGCGCTGCTCCGCGCCATGCGCAACGACGATCCGTTCACGCGCTTTGCCGGCGCCGGCCTCACCATGCTGTTCGCCACTCAGTCGGCGATCAACATGGCGGTCAATCTGCATTTGATTCCCGCCAAGGGCATGACGCTGCCGTTCATCTCTTACGGCGGCTCTTCGATGATGTCGCTTGCCTATGGCATGGGGATGCTGCTGGCGCTCACGCGTGAACAGCCCCGCGCGGCGATGCTCGCGCCGGAGCCGCTGCCGGTGGGGAGTATGATTTGATGTCTGCCGGCGCGCCGCCGCTCGTATTGCTGGCGGCCGGCGGCACCGGTGGCCATCTGTTTCCGGCCGAGGCGCTGGCGATCGTGCTTGAGAAGCGCGGACTTACCGTCGATCTCGCCACCGACACCCGCGCCGCGCATTTCAAGTTTCCCGCCCGCGCCGTGCATCTCATTCCGAGCGCGACATTGCGCGGTCGCAATCCGTTTGCTCTCGCGCGCACCGCTACGCTGCTGGCGCTCGGCACCGCCAAAGCATGGTCGATGTTGGGGAGCGTTCGTCCGGCCGCTGTCGTCGGCTTTGGCGGCTACCCAACCGTGCCGCCGCTGATGGCCGCGACATTTCGAAAAATTCCCACCGTGCTGCACGAACAGAATGGCGTCATGGGCCGCGCCAATCGCCTACTGGCGTCACGCGTCACCGCGATTGCCACCAGCTTCTCGACATTGACGCGTCTTGATCCGCGCTTGCAGGGAAAAATCTCGTTCACCGGCAATCCGGTGCGCCCGCAGGTGGTCGAAGCCTCCGCGATTCCTTATGCCGCGCCGATGCCGGACGGAAAAATTCGCTTGCTTGTGTTTGGCGGCAGCCAGGGCGCTCGGGTCATGTCCGACATCGTGCCGGCGGCTATCGCGCTTCTGCAACCCGATTTGCGCGAGCGGCTTTCCATCGCGCAGCAGGCGCGCACCGAGGACGTCGATGCCGTGCGCGGGATCTACCGCGCGCTGGGCGTTGAGGCCGAAACCAGCGCTTTCTTTGCCGATCTGCCGGCCCGCATGGCGGCGGCGCAACTGGTGATTTCCCGTTCCGGCGCCTCCACGGTGGCGGAGCTTTCCGCCATCGGCCGCCCCGGCATTCTGGTGCCGCTGCCACACGCGCTGGACCAGGACCAGTTCGCCAATGCCGGCGTGCTAGAGGCGGCCGGAGGCGCGACCCGGATCGAGCAGCGCGACTTCACCCCTGACCGCTTGGCATCGGAAATCGTCGTGGTGGCGAGGAATCCGACGCTGCTAGCGCGGATGGCAAAGGCCGCCAAATCGGCCGGGAAGATCGACGCCGCCGAGCGGCTAGCCGATCTGGTCGTCAAGACCGCCGGAATTTAAGCATTCCGGCAAGAACCGGGCTCTGCCGGTCTTGTTTCCGCCTTCCATGTCTTGCAATAAGCACGCAGCAAATCGAGGGCGACTTCCATGAAACTGCCGCGCGATATCGGGCCGGTGCACTTCGTCGGCATCGGCGGCATTGGCATGAGCGGGATCGCCGAGGTGCTGGCCAATCTCGGCTACACCGTGACCGGTTCGGACGTAGCCGACGGCGCCAACGTCAAACGCCTGCGCGATTTGGGTATTGCGGTTTTCATCGGCCATAAGGCATCCAATATTGACGGGGCCGATGTCGTCGTCGTCTCCACCGCCATCAAGCGCGACAATCCCGAACTGATCGCCGCGCGCGGAAAGCGCCTGCCGGTGGTAAGGCGCGCAGAAATGCTCGCCGAGCTGATGCGGCTCAAAAGCTGCGTCGCTATTGCCGGCACGCACGGCAAAACGACGACGACGTCACTGGTCGCAGCGCTGCTTGATGCCGGCGGGCTCGATCCGACTGTGATCAACGGTGGCATCATCAACGCCTATGGCACCAACGCGCGGTTAGGCGCCGGCGACTGGATGGTGGTGGAAGCAGACGAATCCGATGGTACGTTTCTCAAGCTTCCCGCCGACATCGCCATCGTCACCAATGTCGATCCCGAACATCTCGATCATTTCCATACCTTCGACGCCGTGCAGGACTCCTTCCGCGCCTTCGTCGAAAATATTCCGTTCTATGGCTTTGCCGTGATGTGCACCGATCATCCGGTGGTGCAGACATTGGTTGGAAAACTGGAAGACCGGCGCATTCTCACTTACGGCGAGAATCCGCAGGCCGATATTCGTCTCGTCGATTTAGACCATCACAATGGCGCGTCGCGCTTTACCGTGTTGTTTCGCGACCGGGCAGGCAAGACTACCCACACCATCGACAAGCTCACCATGCCGATGCCGGGGCGTCACAACGCGCTCAATGCCACCGCCGCTATTGCGGTCGCGCATGAACTTAGAATCAAGGACGATATGATACGCAAGGCGCTCGGCGCTTTCGGTGGCGTCAAGCGGCGCTTCACGAAAGTGGGCGAATGGAACGGCGCCGTCATCATCGATGACTACGGCCATCATCCGGTGGAAATTGCCGCCGTGTTGCGTGCGGCACGCGAAAGCGCCAAAGGCCAGGTGATCGCGGTGATGCAGCCGCACCGCTATACGCGACTCTCGGCGCTGTTCGAGCAGTTCTGCTCCTGCTTCAATGATGCCGACGCGGTTGTCGTCGCGTCGGTCTATTCGGCGGGCGAAACGCCGATCCCGGGCGCCGATCGCGATGCGCTGGTGGCGGGTTTACGTGCGCACGGCCACCGCCACGCGATGGCGCTCGAAGGCCCTGAAAAGCTCGCCGGGCTCATCAAGGGCCTGGCGAAACCGGGCGACTATGTCGTGCTGCTGGGCGCCGGCTCGATCACGCAATGGGCCTACGCACTGCCGGCGGAGTTGAAGGCGCTATGAGCTTTCCCGATATCGTCCCCGGCTTGAAGGCGAGGATGCCGGAACTGCGAGGGCGTTTGTTGGCCAATCAGAAGCTCGGCGATTTCACCTGGTTTCGCGTCGGCGGTCCGGCGCAGGCGTTCTTCATGCCAGAGAGCGAGGACGACCTCGCTTATTTCCTGCAAAACGTTCCGGCGGAAATTCCCCTGACCGTGATCGGCGCCGGGTCCAATTTGATTGTGCGCGACGGCGGCGTGCCGGGCGTGGTGGTGCGGCTTGGCCGTGGCTTCAACGAAAGCAGAATCGAAGATAACACCCGCGTCGTCGCAGGCTCCGCCATGCTCGATGCGACGGTAGCGCGCGCCGCGCAGACGGCGGCCGTTGCGGGCCTTGCGTTCCTCTCCGGTATTCCCGGCACGATCGGCGGCGCATTGCGCATGAATGGCGGCGCCTATGGCGGCGAGACCAAGGACGTATTGAGTGAGGCGCGCGGCGTCGACCGGCAGGGCAATGTGAAAACGTTCAGCAATGCGGGCATGGGATTTTCCTATCGCGATTGTAGCGTACCCGACGATGTGATCTTCACCAGCGCGACGTTTCAGGGTCGCGCCGGCGAACCGGATGCGATTGCCGCCGAGATGGCCGAGATAAAAACGAAACGCGAGGCGAGCCAGCCGCGCAATCGCACCGGCGGCTCGACCTTCAAGAATCCGCCGGGCCACAGCGCCTGGAAACTGGTGGACGACGCCGGCTGCCGCGGACTTAAAGTAGGTCGCGCGCAAGTTTCCGACCTGCACAGCAATTTTCTCATCAATGTCGATGGCGCCAGCGCCGCCGACATCGAGACCCTGGGCGAAACCGTGCGCGAGCGCGTCAAGACGCATTCCGGCATCGAACTGGAATGGGAAATTAAGAGGATTGGGATATCACCCGCTTCATGAAACATGTCGCAGTCCTGATGGGCGGATGGTCGGCCGAGCGCGAGGTTTCCTTGCGTTCAGGCAAGGCCTGCGCCGACGCGCTCGATCGCACGGGCGCTTACAAAGTCACCCCACTCGACGTGACCCGCGACATTGCCGCGACCTTGCGCGCGCTCAAGCCTGATGTGGCACTCAATGTGTTGCATGGCCGCCCTGGCGAGGACGGCACGCTGCAGGGCATGCTGGAGATCCTCGGCATTCCCTATTCGCATTCCGGCGTGATGGCTTCGGCGATCGCCATGCAGAAGGACATCGCCAAGACCGTGCTCAAGGCGGCCCAAGTGCCAGTGCCCGGCGGCATGGTCGTGACGCGCGCCGAGGCCTCCAGGAAACATCTGCTGCCGCCGCCTTATGTGATCAAGCCCGTCGCGGAAGGCTCCAGTGTCGGCGTCTTCATCGTGCGCGAGGACCACAAGCACCCGCCGCAGGAACTGACGCGCGCCGACTGGACCTTCGGCGACCGCGTACTGGTCGAGCCGTTCATCCCCGGCAAGGAGCTGACCTGCGCGGTGATGGGCGACAGGGCGCTTGGCGTCATCGAAATCGTACCCACGACCAAATTCTACGATTACGAGGCCAAATACGCGCCCGGCGGCTCGAAGCATCTGCTGCCGGCGCCGGTTTCCGCCGAAATTTACGAGGAATGCCGCCGCTTTTCCGTGGCCGCGCATCGCGCGCTGGGCTGCCGCGGCGTCACGCGTTCGGACTTCCGTTTTGACGATAGCCTCGGCCTCAAAGGGTTGGCCTGTCTTGAAGTGAATACCCAGCCCGGCATGACCGAAACTTCGCTGGTGCCTGAGCTTGCCGTCCACGCCGGCATCGGTTTTGAGGAATTGGTGCGCTGGATGGTCGAGGATGCCTCGCTCGACCGCTGAGGTGTGGGCATATTGCACCACCTCGCCATAAGTTACCGCTTCCTCCCCCAAATCCCTCAATATTTACTATTCGTTTACCAAACAGCCCCAAGACTAGGCATTGGCGGTGTTTCGTGCGCTTCGGCGCGCGAAATCGCGTGCGCGACTGCCGTCGAAGAGCTTGCGGCCCATTGGGGGCATAACTTTAAAGAGCCGACACGCGATGGATGTTCGAGGACGCCTCGCTCAATCGCTGAAGCAAAGACCGAAACGGCGCGAGATGGTTTCCGCTCGGCTGCAATCTCATGCCTCGAGTGCCGGCTGGCCTCGCTTCGCGCGGCGCTGGTTTAACGCCATCATCTCATTGAACGTGCCGCGCGGCGCCGGTTCCTCGGCGGCCGCCTTGCTGCTGCTGGCCAGTGCGAGTTATGGCGCGGTCAGGGGCGGCCATGTTCAGGATATCACTGCGCAGGTGCAGGATCTCTGCGATCAGGCTGCCAACAGCGCGGGCCTTGGCATTGCCGAGATCACGCTGGCTGGCCAGCGTGAAGTCGCCCGGGACGACGTTCTGGCTTTGGCCGGCATCACCGACCGCTCCTCGCTGTTGTTTCTCGACGCCGCACGCATGCGCGCCAGACTGTTGATGAATCCGTGGATCGCCGAAGCGAACGTACTCAAACTTTATCCCGGCCGCCTGCGCATTGAGATCAAGGAACGCGACGCCTTCGCGCTGTGGCAGAAGGGTGGCCAGGTTTCGCTGATCGCCGCTGACGGCACTGTGCTGGAATTCTTCGTGCCGCAACGCTTTGCCTCGCTGCCACAGGTGGTGGGTGCCGGTGCCGAACGCGGCGCCCAAGATTTTCTCGCGCTGATCGCGCGCTATCCGGCTATCGCGCGTCTTGTCGAAGCTTCGGTGCTGGTGGCCGAGCGGCGCTGGAACCTGCATCTGAAAACCGGCGTCGAGGTGCTGCTGCCAGAATACGAACCCGAACGCGCGCTGATGACATTGGTTGATCTCGATCGCTCCAAAAAATTGCTGTCGCGCGACATCGTCGCGGTCGACCTGCGGCTTCCCGATCGCGTTACGGTACGCCAATCGGATGGCGCGGCGGCGGCACGCGATCAGGCATTCAAGGACGCGGAGAAGGCCAAGAAGCCCAAGGCCAAAGGGAGCGACGCATGACCGTGCTTCGCTTTGGCCTCACGCCCAAGATGAAGCCGGTGTCGCCCAAGCGCGCCGCTGTGGTCGCCGGTCTCGATATTGGCACAAGCAAGATCGTTTGCATGATCGCGCGGCTCGAGCCGCAGGGTCCGCAGGACGTGCTGCGCCGGCGCAGCCATGGTGTGAGCATTCTCGGCTTCTCGCATACCGCGGCAAGCGGCATGAAGGCGGGCTCCGTGGTCGATCTGGTCGAGGTCGAGGAAATGGCCCGCCAGGCCATCGATATCGCCGAGAGCAAAGCCGGCGTGCAGCTTGAATCCGCGGTGGTGTCGTTGTCGGGCGGGCGTCCCGGTAGCGAACGCTTCGTGGCCAATATCGAGCTTGCCGGCGCGGCCGTTACCGATAGCGACATCGGACGCGTGCTGGGAGCGGCCAGCCACCATTCGGTGCGCGATGGACGCGCTGTTCTGCATTCAATTCCGATTGGTTACGCGCTTGACGCCGCCGCGGGCATCCGCGAGCCGCGCGGCATGCTAGGCCATCGCTTTGGCGTCGATATGCATATGGTCACCGCCGACGTGGCGACCGTGCGGAACCTGATGCTGACGGTCGAACGCAGCCATCTGACGATCGAGGCCATGGTTGCCTCTCCCTACATGGCGGGATTGGCGGTCTTGGCTGACGACGAGGCCGATCTCGGCGCCGCCTGCATCGACATGGGCGCTGGAACCACCACTTTAGCGGTCTTTTCCGGCGCCCACTTTGTCCATACCGACGGTTTCGCGCTGGGCGGCCATCACGTCACCATGGATCTCGCCCGCGGACTTAACACCCGCATATCGGACGCAGAGCGAATCAAAGTGATTTATGGCAGTGTTTTGTCCGGTGGGTCGGATGAACGCGACATGATCACGGTACCTCCGGTTGGCGATGATGAGCGCGAGCCGCCGCAATTTGTCTCGCGGGCGGCCTTGGTGCGCATCATCAAGCCGCGGGTCGAAGAGATCCTGGAAATGGTGCGCGATCGCCTGGCCAAGTCGCAGTTTGCGGCTGAGCCGCGCGGTCGCGTGGTCTTGACTGGCGGCGCCAGCCAATTGGCCGGCATTGCCGATCTGGCCGCGCGCATCTTGAAGCGTCCGGTGCGTATCGGACGTCCGCTTGGGCTGGCTGGCTTGCCCGAGGCGGCCAAGAATCCGGCATTCGCCGTGGCGGCAGGCCTGCTGGTCTATCCGCAAGCGGCGCATCTTGAACACTTCGAACCGCGGCGAACGCGGCAATTAATGACAGGAACGGGCGGTTACATGGCACGGGTCGGACAATGGCTACGCGAAAGCTTCTGA
>JAYTFS010000219.1:0-7486 GCA_043734185.1 Pseudolabrys sp.
GACCGTGGTCTGTTCTGGGACGACGTTCGCATCGAAAGCTCTGGTGGTATCGATCCACTGCGAATTTCAGGACTATCGAAATTCCACGCCGGCAGTTTCGTTGCACATGTGCGCATGATTATGGGCCGCTAATCGGCTGATTTGGATACCGGCCGTCGAGCCTAAGTCACTGTTAGGTCATGGCTCGATCGCTACTTGAGCCCAAACATTGTTTTGCCTCCGATAATACTGCTTATCGGAACCAATCCTGCCCGCTAATCACCGGCCGTTGTCCGCCGGCCGGCCGATTACCCCATCTGTTATTCCAATAGCAGACAAGGTGTTGCGATGCCGCGATTGTCCGCTAAGTGCCAACAGCGGACTTGAAGCGTCCTGCAAACGGATTTTGAACGAACGGTTAAGACCTGACGACGGCCTCCAGAGTTTTGCTCATCTTGAGGCGCGGCCGCAATTTGAAATAAATCAAGAGAACGCCATGTGCAGCTTGCCAATATACACAAGCGCGCTGAAGACAATGGCAAACAGCACAGTGTCAACCAATGCGTTAACGAAACGGTTGTTGAACTCGATAAAGCTCCCCGCCGCGTTGAGCACAAATACGATGACTGCTGCGATCATGACTGGCCCTAGCGCACCCATAGAATTCCCCTCCCTGGTTCCTGATTGAAAATAATATTGCTCATGCCCATTTTTTCTCTGCTCATCCCTTAACGGGCTCAAGGATGCTTTTCATTCTTCGCCGCACGTATGCCTGTGGCGAGCGCGTCCTGTTCACACATATAGGCCCCAGCTTTAGTGTTGCCGTAATCGTTGGTACTGTGGAAGTGGTAAATTTTCGACCGGGTGTTTGCCCAGACAACTGTGCCGATGGGGCAATGCACACGTGCCAGCGTTTCCGTCGTATATTGGTTGGCGCCGGCCTGACTTTTGCCAGGGCAGCTGTATCCATTCGACAAGCTCGGCCGACATCCGCGCTCCTGCGTCGAAGTTGTCTTCGTCGATGTGGCGTACCCTCCACCCTCACTGGAAGGGCAAGAATATCCGTTTGAGAGGCTAGGGCGACAAGGACGACTAGTGCTCGCGCTTGTCGGTCGGGGCTGAGATGTGTCGGGACAAGTCCAGCGGTTGGAAAGGCTGGGCTGACAAGCGCGACCCGATGTGGTGGTCTTCTGCGTGGACCTCTTCACTGGCGCTGACTTATCAGGGCAGTGGTAGGCGTTGGACAAGCTCGGGCGACAAGCACGTTCTGCGGTCGCCGCAGGGGAAGTCGCAACCGCCAATATCGCGAGAAGCGCGACAGCAATCGGTGCTTTCATTGTCTGTCTCCTGCAGCTACCTGTTTATGATTCCGCAACAGTGTGCGCTCGGTATGGCAGTGGGTCTGTATAAAATTGACCACACTTACCGCGTCCACCATCAAACGATTTGGTCACTCCATTTGGAACCAAAGGGCTGTATCCGACTTGTTCAACAAGGCTGTATACCCAGCAACTTTTTTTAATCCGCAAATTTCGGAAAAGGTAGAAGAGATGACCTCATTGTTAGGAAAGCTCGCTTTCGTCGTCGCCGCGGCTGGAGGCCTCAGCCTGGCGGCGCTCTCGACGGCACCAGTTGAAGCTGGCGCCATCCATTGGAGCCAGGGGCTGGCTGCCGCACCCGGCGACTCGAACGCCTTGCGCGTTAGATGTATTCGCAGCGTGTCGAATCTCTGGAGTTGCAATGACGAAGTGCGCATCCGCAGCCGCCGCGACGTGCGGGGCCGCGACAGTTACGCCTACCACCCGTGCGATCACGCCAATCAAAAAGCAAGGGACGGTTCGCGCTGCGGCAACCGTGCCGCCGATCGGCAGTCCGGTGGACGTTAACGCGGCCGAAGCTAACGCGGCCTTGTGTGCGATTCAATACGCTTTCGCACTTTACGTCCCGATTGTTTGTTAGGAGGAGATGATGTCAGTCGCACGCGTCACAGAGCTTATTTCCGCATCTACAAAGAGTTTTGAGGACGCCATCCAGGTCGGCGTTTCACGTGCCGTGAAAACATTAAAAAATGTCGAGGGTGTCTGGGTAGCCAATCAGAAATGCGTGATCAAGGCCGGGAAGATTGCCGAATACCGGGTCGATTTGAAGGTGACCTTCATTCTTAAAGATTGAACTAGAAAACTCCGAATGCTGGAGAAACTCCAGGATATCTTTGACTTTTGGAGTTTTTGAGTTGGGACGGGGCTCGGTCGGTCTGTGGCTGCCGGGGCGTGATAACGACGTCGATGCGAAACACGGGCGCTTCGGACGGTGCAATCGCTTGGAGGCGGATTTGCCCGCTGCGAACAACGAGGTCAAGGCCATGCGAAATGACAACCTTCCGGAAAGCAGCAACGTCGAGGACCGTCGCGGAGAAGCCGGCGCCGGAGGCTTCCGGATGCCGTCCCAAGCGGGTGGCATGTCGATCGGTGCCATCGTAGTGCTCGGACTCGTCGGTTGGGCGCTCGGAATCGACCCAAGCATCCTCATCGGCGGCGCAGAAATTCTCACCCGAGATCAGCCGCGATCCGAATCCTCGACACTGCCGCGGCGCACTGACGCGCCAAAGGATGACATCGGCAACTTCGTCTCGCGCGTGCTTGGCAGCACCGAGGCGGCGTGGCGCGACATTCTCGCCAAGGATGGCAAGACCTATCATGCACCGATCCTCGTCCTCTACAACGCTCGCACCGATGCGCGCTGCGGTAGCGCCGCGCAGAGCGCGATGGGCCCGTTCTATTGCCCAGTCGACCAGCGAATTTATCTCGACACCTCGTTCTTCAGCCAAATCGAGACCCGCTTTCACGGATGCGATGCCGGCAGCAAGTCCTGCCAGTTTTCGCAAGCCTATGTAATCGCACACGAGGTAGGCCACCACGTGCAAAACCTACTCGGCGCCTTGAGCAAGGCCCACAGCGCACAGCAGGCCGCAGGGGGATCGGCGGAGGCAAATCACATTCAGGTCCAGATCGAACTCCAGGCCGATTGCTTCGCTGGCGTATGGGCCAACAAATCTGAGGAGAAGTGGCAACTCCTCCAGCCGGGCGACGTCGAGACCGCGTTACGCACCGCCGCCGCGATTGGCGACGACACGCTGCAACGACGCGCGCGCGGCGAGGTGGTGCCCGACAGCTTCACTCACGGCACCTCTGAGCAGCGCCAGCGCTGGTTCAGCGCTGGCCTCAAGGGCGGAACGGTCGCGAGTTGCAATACGTTTGGGGCAACGCGGCTTTAGGCGGCGGCGTAATGGGATATCCAGGCGCGCGGCTCACTAGCGGGAACCAATCGACCGAGTAAGCGGTCCACCACATTTCGGCTTTGAGTCATGAACGGCCCAACGGTCGGAACCGAACGACAATCGCGCGACTTGAATATCTACTCGCGGCACATCAGCAAAAAGGTGACGTCATGGCTACGTGCGAAACTTGCGGCAACAACTACGATAAGGCATTTCAAGTCACGATGAACGGCAAGGCGCATACGTTCGACAGCTTCGAATGCGCCATCCACGCGCTCGCGCCGACTTGCGATCATTGCGGCACCCGCATACTCGGGCATGGCCTAGAGAAGGCGGGCACCTTTTTCTGCTGCGATCATTGCGCCGAAGGCGAAGGGGTCAACGGCCTACGTGATCGCATGTGAGCCCTCTCGCGGCACATCACGAACTTTAGTCGCGATGTCCGCTCTTACGCTAAAATCAGATATTGGCTATGTTTTGATATGACTATCGTAAAGCCAGCCGGCGTAGTAGTTGCGGTACGCCAGCCTCCTGCTTGCCACACGCAAACCAACATTGGTGGCGCGATGAAACCCGGCATGTCAATGTTCAAGTCCGTTCTGTTGGCTCTAACCACAATGTTTTCCGCAACCACCCCCGTCTTCGCCAAGGAAACAGACGTGTGGAAGGTCGAGGGCGAGCTGTTTGGAAAAAAGGACATGGCAGCTGAAGACCTTAGTGGCATCGCTTGCGCCACCGACAGCGGATTTCCGCGCACTTGTCTCGTTATCGACGACGAACAACAATCGGCGCAAGTCGTGATCCTGACCGACGGGGTGATCACAGCCGGCGGCCTGATCCCGCTGATCGACGACAAGTTTGACGACAAGCCGGTCGAACTCGACGGCGAGGGCGTTGCCTTTGCCGACAATTATTTCTACGTGATCGGCTCGCACGGGCGGCCGCGCCACGACAAGAACGCGCTGGATCAGGTCAAGGAAAGCGCCCGTGTCGCCGCCGGGCTCGCCGCCAGCAGCAAGCTGGTTCGGCTTAAATTCGATTCGGCGACCAGCGCGATCGCGCCCGAACCCGATGTACCGCCGTCGAGCGCGCTCGCCAAGCTAATCGCCGCCGAGCCCCTATTCGCGCCGTCCGCGGGCAAGGAATTGGAAGACGGCGGCGTGACGGTGGAGGGTGTCGCGGTCAGCGGCCAGCGGCTGTTCGCAGGGTTCCGCGGACCGGTCATCGAGAACAAGAGCGCGGTCATTATGTCGGCCGCGCTTGGCCACTTCTTCGAGGGTGAGGCGGCGGATGCGAAGTTGCATTTGCTGCCGCTTGGCGATGGTCGCGGCGTTCGTGATCTTGCGACCGTCGACAAGGGAATCCTGATCCTTGCCGGACCGATGCAAGACACCCGCGGAACCTATTCGGTCTATTGGTGGGACGCCGTCAGCAACAACGCGCAAGTTCTGATGGATTTTCCCGATTTCGTCAGCGAAAAGGGCAAGCAGTGGAAGCCTGAGGCGCTGATGCCGCTCGATCGTGACGCGGGTAGCTTGCGCGTTCTGGTGATGCTGGACAGTGCCAAACAAGGAAAGCCGCGCGCGGTTCGCATTCCTTATCCGTAAGTCGGATGCGGCGCGATTTCATTTGTCCCCCGCCATCTCCCATAGCGGCCCTTGCCAGCACGACGAAGGCGTCCTTATCGATGTCCGCTTCACTTGTCCGAAAAGTGCTATGAGCAGACATTTTCTAGGACCTTAAAAGCAACTTGGGTTAGCTTGGGTTTTTGCGTTTCAGACGATGTCCACATTGGTCACGACAGATGTCTGATTTAGCTGGCGGCGCCGGCTTTAAGCCCCCGGGCGGTAACCAGGATAATTAACTTATATCAAATGATGCGATTGCCTTTGACCGCTTAACGAAGGCAAAAACCCAGTGAAATCCGTTGCAGCGTTGCGGACCCCTATCTGTTTGCAGGGACAGGCAGGATTACCGACCCGAGCGTTATTGGCCTGCCCTAACGTTGACGCGCGAGTAACAAGCCCCATCGAGGGTGAGGTGTGGGTTTTGCGGATCACGACAAACCATCGGGCATTTCAACTTGCATTGTTAAGTTGCTTTATCCTGGCGGCTTGCGCGTGGCATCCCGTCTGCGCCGCAGAAAGACCTGCACCGGAATATTTGGCCGATGAAAACCAGCGGGAAGGCGTGCACTACTTTGTTGATTTCCATGCCCGCAGCAGACCGTTTCCGACTGGACATAATTTTATCGTTTACGGACGGCTGAATACCGACGGCAAAATTATCGAATCCAAAGTCGTTGGCTTTGCTCCCGATACCGATAGATACTGGATGGCGTCCTTTATTCCTGCGCCTGGATTGCTCGGTCGGGAAAGAGCTGACTTCACGGAGTCTTCCACTGTGATCTATCGACGCCACCTAACCGCTGTTGAATTCCACCAATTGAATGACAGAGTTCGCCAGATTCGGGCAATGCGGCCCAACTGGCACTTGATATTTTCAAACTGCAACAACTTTGTAGGCGAAATTGCAAAGGCGATCGGCCTGTTCAGGCCACCTAGTCTATTGCCGCCGTCGATCTATGTTTCTTTGCTTCGTGACCTAAATGGTAGCTAAGCGAAGTAAACTTCTCCGCAATTTTACAAGCCTGATATCATTCACTCAAAGTCGGGAACCATCTTGTGAATGTCGATTATTGTGACCCTAGACCGCACAAAGAGAATTATGGCTATCCTTATTTTCCTCAGCATGATGGTGACGTCACTCGTTGTATTGTTTTTTTTGCCCCCGATTTTGCAGAACCAAAGTTATCACCGATTTGCCGACCAGCGGGCCTTGCTCGGTATTCCCAACGTCTGGAACGTCACCTCTAATCTTGCCTTCGTCGCAGTCGGCGCGGCGGGGCTCGCAAGGTGGCGTGCCGATGCCGTAGCAGTCGTCATTTTTTTTGGAATTTTACTGACGGGCTTCGGGTCGGCATATTACCACTGGTCACCCAATGACGGCACCTTGTTCTGGGACCGGCTACCGATGACGATTGTTTTCATGGCAATCCTCGCCGGTGCCGTAAAGGAGCGCGTGGATGACAAAATGGGATTGGCTTTGCTGTGGCCGCTGCTTGCGATTGGCGTGTTAAGCGTCTTGCTTTGGCGCTGGAACGGAGATTTACGCCTCTATGGCTGGGTACAGTTTTTCTCCGCCCTGGCGTTTCCACTGATCGTCTTTTTGCTTCCGCCTAGATTTACCGGCACATCCTATTGGATGGTTGCTATTGGGCTCTACGCGGTTGCTAAGGTGCTTGAGCACTTTGATGGTCTGATTTATTCGACGGGGCATTTCGTGAGTGGCCATACGCTCAAGCACCTTACCGCCGCCGCGGCCTCCTTCGTGATCTTAAGATATTTCCAGATGCGCCGACCTATCTAACTTGTACCGAAATATCAAAGTGCAGCCAAAACCGTCAGCGAAAATTAAAACCAGACAAATGACGCTTGGCGAATAGTGCTTCATGGCACAAGGCGAACATTGCAGGCGTTGAACGTTAGAATCTCATCCCTTTGCCAAAGCGTCGTAGGCCTGGCCGAAGTCTTTGAATGACAGGGGAATGACGACGTCCTGCTGCAGAGCGTTCTTGAACACGATCCTGGCGGGCTCGGTCGCGGCGCGAAATTTCTTCAAAGTATCGTCGCTGGCGTCGACTTCTGCGAAGCATCCGGCGGGAACACAATAGGTGAACAGGCCTGTAAGCCCTGGATCCTTGTCGTTCATTTGAATTTTGACGGCCGTTGGCAGCCAAGTGTTAACCGGCAATTGGATGACCAACTTGATCGGCGGCGCTTTCATTGGGCGTGCGATCGCCACGCGTGAGAGTGGCGTATTCTTGCCCTGCACCTGCGTCAATTGCTCCATGTCGCAGGCCTTTTGCGGAGGCGGCCCAGGTTGAGCTACGCAACGTACGCGCGAAGCTATCGAGGAGCGCCGGCAGCTGCGGACTTTCATGCGGCAAACGCGCAAGCTTGTTCAACAGATTGATTGATCGCTATTTATTTAGGCCACGCACCTATTAATTCAGATTGGTGAGTAACGGCGGATGGATGTCCGCTATGCCCCAATAGCGGACATTCCCTAACCGACGATGCGCCGCGGCGGAAACTGCGCCGGCCATTTACGTCTATTGGCCTTCGCGTTTGCCGTTAAACGGGTTGAAGAGCTGAGGAGCCTCTTGAG
>JAYTFS010000220.1:0-2676 GCA_043734185.1 Pseudolabrys sp.
CGTTGGCCCGGCCAAATACGGATTGTACTGCACAAGCCGCACACTGCGAATATGCATCTTCATGTTCTCGATATAGCGAGCGAGCTGGGTCATATAGCAGAACGCGATACCAGCCGAGAATAGCGCGAGCCCGCATGGCGCGGTGCCTGAGCCGGCCTCATCGCTGATCAGCCTAAAATGGCTGGTGCCCGGCATGCCGAGCCACGTGTCCACTGCGTAGAGCCCATCACGGCCGAGTGACTTGCCCTCGCCGATGATGTTGCGGATCAACTTATTTGTGACCGTCGGTCCAGCGAGCTCAGGCGTGCCCGCCTCGACGCGGTCGGTCTTTTCGATGAGATCGCCGCGCGCGTTGGCGTCAAGCGGTCGTGGCGCGCGTGCATAGGTGCGATATGGATCGCCGGCATCGGCTCTCGGAGAGATTGCGACACCATCAACTTGTCGCCGCCGGCCGTTGACATAGAGCGCGAATGTGTTGGCCGCAAGCGGCGTCCGCAGAAATGCGATCGCGGGCGAGGAAACCATCGCTGCGGCCACCAAGGCTTCGATCGTTTCAGTCGATGCGACGCTCTGCACGTGCACATCGATGTCCGGCGCCTCGGCATGGCCTTCGCCGGTACCATGAATAAACGATCCCGTAAGCCAGTAGTGGTTTGCGACGCGAATTTCGACATCATCGAGCTTGATCGCGCGGGCCGCAGCGAGCGTTCGAATACGGCCGTACAAATCGCTTTGCAGTCCGGCATTGAAAAAGCCGAGCGGGAATGGCGCGAGGTCGGTCCCGCGCAGATGTATGCCCTCGTCGGAGGTCAGCCGCCAGGCGTTTCCGTCCGCACCCTCGGTGACGACCGCTTCTTTTTGATGCCCCGCCATCTGCCGAGCTTCGACCATGATCACATCGCGACCGCTGGTAAGCAGCGGCGACGGTCGGCGAGGCCCCGGCCGTAGCTTGAACGCAAGCGGGTCGCCATGCATGTCGATAGTATCGGTCAGAGTCGCATCCATCATGATTTCTCCGCTGCTACTGATGACAATCACCTCGGATCGCCAAGCTGGGCCACAATCATAACAACATTCAAATCAGAAGGTCTATGCAACTATTGCACATCGCAATTATGGACTATATAGTCCATAATTGCTAATTCAACGATTGCGATTACCATGGCCAGGCCCCGCGAATTCGACGTCGATACCGCGCTTGAGCGCGCGCTCGATGTGCTGTGGTCTAAGGGTTACGAGGCCACTTCGCTCGACGACCTGTGCGCAGCCACCGACCTAAGTCGGTCGAGCCTGTACGCCACCTTCGGCAGCAAACGAAAACTGTTTTTGCGGTCAGTCGAGCGCTATGTCGAACGGCGGACACCCAATATCGTTGCAATCTTGGCGCAGCCCCTGCCAATCCGCGAAACCTTCGCCGCGTTGCTTCAGGAATTCATCGGTCAGATTGTCGCTGGCCCCGGCCGGCGTGGCTGCTTTCTCGGAAATTGCGCGGCCGAGCTGCCGCGCGGCGATCGTGCGGCGCTTGCGCAAGTCCGCCAGGGACTCGAATGCACGCAGGCGATTTTTCGTAACGCGCTAGCGCGGGCCAAGGCGCGCGGCGAGTTGCAATCTGACGCCGATGTGACCGCGCTGGCTCGTTTTCTCACGACCGCTATTCAGGGACTGCGCTTGGTCGGCAAGGTCAATCCAAATCGCGCGGCGCTCAACGACGTAGCGAAGACGATACTGCAATGCCTTGGGCAGCAACCGCTGCCACGGGCCGTCCGGCAGCATTGATCTAATCGATCAAAAAAACCTTTTCGTAACGTCAAAAGGATTTCTCAGATGACCAAAGTCATGCCCAACGCGCCGGCACCCGCTCTTTCAGTGCACCTTGTAGGTGGCGGACAGTTCACACTTAGCAAGTCGGTGCCAAAAAATTTCAACATGGTTGTGTTCTATCGCGGCCTGCATTGCCCCGTTTGCAAAGGCTATCTGAGTAGTCTCGAAAGGCTGCTACCACAATACAAGGAACGAGGTATAGACGTCGTCGCGGTTTCCATGGACAGCGAGACGAAAGCCGCCCAATCGAAGACCGAATGGGGCCTCCCAAACCTGCAACTTGGATTTGGTGTCGACCAACCAACCGCGCGCGCCTGGGGCCTCTATTTGTCCAAATCGATCCGAGAGGGAGAGCCGAGCGTCTTCAACGAACCGGGTTTATTCCTGGTCCGCCCGGACGGGAAAGCATTTCTCGCCGCGACTGCCAATATGCCATGGGGCCGCCCGAACCTTGAAGAGCTTCTGCCAAAAATAGACTACGCACTGGAGAAGAAATATCCCGCGCGTGGCGATGCTTAACGAAAACAACCGCCAAATTCACAGGAAAGAGACATAATGGATCAGCGAACCCGACCCGCTCCGCGTCTCGCTCCGCTGCCGCCCGGACATACGCCGGAGCTCAAGGAGCAGTTCGAAACCGCGCACAAACGCATGGGCTTTGTTCCGAACAGCATGCTCATCATGCAACGCAATCCAAAAATGGTGCGCGGCTACGCTCAGTTAAGCGCCGCAATCTGGGATCCAGAGGGCAAGGTCGATCTCAAATTAAGACGCCTCATTTCGCACGTGGCAAGTCGCTCCGCCGGCTGCAAATACTGCATGGCGCATACGGCGGAGGGTGCGGCGAAACTGGGC
>JAYTFS010000221.1:0-17604 GCA_043734185.1 Pseudolabrys sp.
TGGTTCAACATGCTCTACCAGGTGCTGCTCGGCCAGGAGAAGGGCCCGCGCTTCGGCTCCTTCGTCGCGGTCTACGGATTGCAGAACACCGTCGAGATGATCGACGGCGCGCTCGCAAGGTCGGCCTAGGCGAACATCTCCGGTCTGCCGCTGAGCGACATCAGCCCGAGTTCGACCTTCAGCGATGGCTGCCTTTCCGCGACCTGCTTTTTGAATTCCATCAACGCAGCCTTATGCGTTTCGGTCTCTATTTGCCAGGTGGCGACCTTGTCCGCGCCATAGGCAATTTTTGCAGCACCGCAGTCGCGATGGTTCATCGCGATCACTTTCGGAATGTGATGCAGCTCCATCGACGCCGCGAGATTTTCCCAGAACGCCGGGGCCCAGTTCTTGAATGCGGGCGCGACCACGCCGATCGAGGCGCCGGCAAAGGTGAACTGACTGTACTTGCCGACCATGTGGCGCTTTTTCATGTAGTTGATGGTCGGCTGCGGAAAGCGCGGATCGATGCAGGTGAGCAGCATCGCTTCGTAATTGCCTGTGGCGCCGAGGACGAGCGACGGAAACGCCGCGATCAAGCCGGCGCCTGCCGACATTTGAAGAAAGCGGCGCCGGTCGAAATACCCGCGCAGCATGTCGCCGCAGCAGGTGCATGTATTTGGATGGACGATCTCTTCGGTCATGGGAGCCCCCGCGCGTTTGATTGAATGCCAATCCTAGCGCGAGCGGCGGCTGACGGCCAGACGAATAAGGCGTATGTGGATTATTACTGACTCGCCCACACGATCCGCGCGACCCAGACGACGTCGGACATCTGCAGGGTGCGGTCGCGGTGCTCGGCGTTTAGCGACTTGAGCTCGATGCTCTTGCTGGTCTTGCGCTTGAGCTCCTTGACCATGACCTCGTCGTTCTTGGTCTTGACCACGACGCGGTCGCCGCGCCGCACCGGGGCTGCCGGCGACACGACGATGACGTCGCCGTCGCGATAAGTCGGCTTCATCGAGTCGCCGGAAATCTCCAGCGCATAGGCATGTTCGTCGGTAACCGAAGGGAATGCGATTTCTTCCCATCCCTTGCCCACCGGAAAACCGCCATCGTCGAAATAGCCGCCGGCGCCGGCCTCGGCAAAGCCGATCAATGGGACGTTGGAAATCGGCACTTTGCCGCCATCGGTAATCAAGCTGACAAAGGTGTCGACCTTGGTGCCGGTGGCGGCGAGCGACTTGGCGACCGATTCCGTGGACGGCCAGCGCGGGCGCCCTTCCGGCGTAATGCGCTTGGATTTGTTGAAGGTGGTCGGGTCGAGGCCCGCCTTCTTGGCAAGCCCGGACGGCGTCAGCTTGGCGCGGGCGGCCAGCCGGTCAATGGCATTCCAGATCTGATTATGTGTCAGCATGGCAAAGTCGGGATCCGGTTGGAGACTATGATTCTAGTCAAGGTATAGGAATTATAGCCTTGAGTCGCTTGTTTGCCACAACAGTTTCGTGGATAGCCGGTTTGGACAGGCGAAAGCGGCGCCGATAGGGTCGTTTATCGCGCAACCTTGGAGTCGCATTTTGGTGATCGGTCTCATCGACCGCCTGACGCGCCCGCTGATGCGGGCCCTCGATCCGGAAGATGCGCATGCTTTGACGATCAAGGCTTTGCGCTTCATGCCGCTGTCGCGGCCGGCGCCCGATGCTCCGGACCTTGGCGTGCGCGCATTCGGGCTCAATTTTCCCAACCCGGTAGGCCTTGCCGCCGGCTTCGACAAGAACGCGCTGGCGCCGGACGCGCTGCTGCGGCTCGGCTTCGGTTTTGTCGAAGTCGGAACCGTGACGCCGCGCGCGCAAACCGGCAATGTGCGTCCGCGCATATTCCGGCTGGAGGCGGACGAGGGCGTGATCAACCGGCTCGGCTTCAATAATGAAGGTGGCGCTGCGGTGCTGGCGCGGCTCGCGGCGCGCGCCAATGCGGGCGGTATCGTCGGCGTCAACATCGGCGCCAACCGCGATTCGTCCGATCGTGCCGAGGACTATGTGCGGCTGATCGAAACTTTTGCGCCGGTCGCGAGCTACTTCACCGTCAACGTCTCGTCGCCCAACACGCCCGGCTTGCGCGACTTGCAGCAGGCCAAGGCGCTCGACGATCTGCTGGCGCGCGTGATTGACGCGCGCGAACGGGTGCGGCCGCGCGCGGGCCCAACGCCCATGCTGCTCAAGATCGCGCCCGATCTCTCGCTGCCCGATCTCGACGAAGTGGTCGGCATCGCGCGCAAGCACCGCGTTGACGGCATGATCGTCGGCAACACCACCATTTCGCGGCCCGGCTGGTTGCGCGAGCGGGACAAGGCAGGCGAGGCGGGCGGGCTGTCCGGTAGGCCTTTGTTCAAGCTCTCGACCCGCATGCTGGCGGAAACGTTCGTGCGCGCGGAAAGCGCATTTCCGCTGATCGGCGCCGGCGGCATCGACTCGAGTGCCACGGCCATCGCGAAAATCAAGGCCGGCGCCACGCTGGTTCAGCTTTACAGCGGGCTGGTGTATCGCGGCATCGGTGTCGTCGCGCAGATTAAGTCGGATATCGCGGCCGCGATCAAGCGCGGCCACCGCGACTCATTGGCGTCAATGATCGGCGCGGACGCCGCCGACATGACGGCGGAAAGCTGGCCGGGCTGATTATTTCCCGCGCGGCGCGTTGAATATCCGCATCAGGAGCCAGATCGGCACCACGATCACCGCGCCGAGCAGCAGATAACGCCACAGCCAGCGGAAGGCGTCGAAGCCCAAATTCCAGATCGACTCGATCAGCCGTTGAATGCTGCGCACGATGTCGAAGGGATCGAGGCCCAGCGCCGACAACACGACGCCGACCAGGATCGACACAAGGACCAGTCGTCCAAGTACCGCAAGCGGCGAGCCGCCGAAAATCCGGGTCATGGGGTCGTTTCTGGTGACATCGTTCATGGTCATCTCTGTCCTTGTCGCGTAGCGGCGATCCTAGCATGAATTGCCCGCGCGGGGATTACATATGCGTTAGAATCCCCAGCGCCATCCCGTGAGGTAAATCGTTGCAGCCGCAGCCGATCCATCTGCCGTCCGGCAACCTGATCGCCGATCGCCGCTTTGAATGGGCGCGTGACCTTGCGGCCAAGGGCGATCTCGCCGGCGCGGCCGATCTGCTCACACAGGCGCTGGAACTCGCGCCCCGCTATGCTTCGGCTTGGTTCGCGCTTGGCGAGACGCGGGAAATGCTCGGCGACCGCGACGGCGCTATCGCAGCCTTTCGCAAGGCGGCGGACGCAGACTCACAGGACCACCACGGCGCGGCGCTGCATTTGATGAGGCTTGGCGCGCTGCGGGCTGCAAGCATGCCGGAAAGTTATGTGCGAACGTTGTTCAACGGTTACGCGCCGAGTTTCGACCGGGCGCTGACAGAAGGCCTTGGCTATCGCGCGCCTGAGTTGCTGCTACGCGCGGTCCAGGCACATACGGGCGCGCAGATAAAATTTGGCTCCCTGCTCGATCTTGGTTGCGGCACCGGTCTCGCGGGCGCAGCATTCCGGCCATTTTGCGATTGGCTCGTGGGCGTGGACCTGTCGCCCGCTATGCTGGCGCAGGCACGGACGAAAGGGCTCTACGACCGGCTGATCGAAGCGGACGCTTTGGCGTTGCTGGGCGAGGAGGCCGCAGCCAAAGCGCAATACCATCTCGTGCTTGCTGCTGATGTATTCATGTATTTCGACGATCTCGCGCCGGTGCTGAAAGCCGTGGCGAAAGTGCTTGCGCCGTCCGCCATCCTTGCGTTTAGCGTCGAGACCCATGACGGTGACGGCGTCCTGCTGCGCGATACCTTGCGCTATGCTCACGGCGAAGCGCATGTGCGGGCGGCGCTGACGGCGGCGGGCTTTACCGTTGTCAGTCTCGATTCCGCCACGACTCGGACTGAGAAAGGTTCGCCGGTGCCCGGGCTGATTGTTGTGGCAAGAAATTAGACCCAAGAAATTAGAACTATGGAACTCGCGCGCAGCCTCGAGACGGCTCCTTTATTGCCAGAGACATTCACCCGCTGGTTCGCGCAGCGCGGCTGGACGCCCCGCGCGCACCAACTCGATTTGCTGGCGAAGGCGCGCGATGGCCGTTCGGTGCTGCTGATCGCGCCAACCGGGGGCGGCAAGACACTCGCCGGCTTTCTGCCGACGCTGGTGGAATTGAACGAGTCCCAGGCACCGCATGGGTTGCGGTCGACCGGCCGCGAGGTGCGCCGCAGCCGGGGCTTGCACACGCTCTACATTTCGCCGTTGAAAGCGCTGGCAGTCGACATTGCGCGCAATCTGGAAATTCCGGTCAAGGAAATGGGGCTGCCGGTGCGGCTGGAAACCCGCACCGGCGACACGCCAGCCTCCAAGCGCCAACGCCAGCGCCGCGATCCACCGGACATTCTGCTTACGACGCCGGAACAGCTTGCGCTGCTGCTCGCTTCGCCCGACGCGCCTTACATGTTTGACACGCTCAAGCGCGTGGTGCTGGACGAACTGCATTCGCTGGTCACGTCCAAGCGCGGCGACCTGCTGGCGCTCGGGCTAGCGCGGCTATTTGCGCTGGCGCCGCAACTCACAACGGTCGGCCTTTCGGCAACCGTGGCCGAGCCCGAAGAACTTTGCCGCTTCCTGGTGCCGCAGCCGTTGACCGGCGAAAGACGCGCCGATCTGGTGGTGGCGCAGGCCGGCGCGCAGCCAAAGGTCACGATGCTGGATACAGAAGAGCATTTGCCCTGGGCCGGGCATTCGGCGCGCCATGCGCTTGGCGAAATCTACGATCTGATCAAGGCGCACACGACCACGCTGGTATTCGTCAATACCCGCAGCCAGGCCGAATTTATGTTCCAGGAATTGTGGCGTGTGAACGACGACAATCTCGCCATCGCGCTGCATCACGGTTCGCTCGATGTCGCCCAGCGCCGTAAGGTCGAGGACGCCATGGCCGCCGGCAAATTGCGCGCGGTGATGTGCACGTCGTCGTTGGATCTCGGCGTCGATTGGGGAAATGTCGACCTGGTCATTAACATCGGCGCGCCGAAGGGCTCGTCGCGGCTCATGCAAAGAGTCGGGCGATCCAATCATCGGCTCGACGAGCCCTCGAAGGCCGTGCTGGTGCCGGCCAACCGCTTCGAAGTGCTGGAATGTCGCGCCGCGATCGACGCGGTCGCTGCCAATGCCCAGGATACGCCGCCGTTGCGGACTGGCGCGCTCGATGTGCTGTGCCAGCACGTTCTCGGCCGCGCGGTCGGCGCGCCCTTTCTGGCCGGCGAGCTTTTCGCGGAAGTGCGCGCGGCGGCGCCCTATGCGGCGCTGTCACGGTCCGATTTCGATGCCGCCATCGAATTCGTCGCCACCGGCGGCTACGCGCTCAAGGCCTATGAGCGCTTCGCCAAAATCCGCATAGGCAAGGACGGCCGCTGGCGCATCACGCATCCGCGCGTGGCGCAACGCTATCGCATGAATGTCGGCACCATCGTCGAGGCCGACATGCTGAAGGTGCGGCTGGTGCGCTCGCGCAGGAGCGGCTCGATGATCCCGCGCGGTGGACGCTTGCTCGGCCAGGTCGAGGAATATTTCATCGAGATGCTCTCGGTCGGCGATACGTTCGTGTTCGCCGGCGAAATCCTGAAATACGAGGCGCTGGTCGAGGACGAGGTCTATGTCTCGCGCTCGACCGCCACCGATCCGAAAGTGCCGTCTTACGAAGGCGGCAAGTTTCCGCTGTCGACGTATCTCGCCGCTCGCGTGCGCGGCATTCTCGCCGATCCGCATACTTGGCGCGCATTGCCGGCCCAAGTGCGCGAGTGGCTGGAAATCCAACAGTGGCGCTCGCTGCTGCCAAAATCGGGCGACTTACTGGTGGAGACCTTTCCGCGCGCCGCCAAATATTACCTGGTCTGCTATCCGTTCGAAGGGCGGTTGGCGCATCAGACGCTCGGCATGTTGCTAACGCGCAGGCTGGAACGCGCCGGTGCAAAACCGCTTGGCTTTGTCGCCAATGAATATGCGCTTGCCGTCTGGGGCCTTGGCGATTTGGGTTTGCGAATTACGCGCGGCGATCTCTCGCTCGCTCAATTGTTCGACCAGGATATGCTGGGCGATGATCTGGAGGCATGGCTCGCTGAATCCGCGCTCATGAAGCGCACCTTCCGCAGTTGCGCGATCATCGCCGGGCTGATTGAGCGCCGTTTCCCCGGCGAGGAGAAGTCTCACCGCCAGCTCACGATTTCCACCGACCTGGTTTACGACGTGCTGCGCAAGCATCAACCTGATCATATTCTTTTGCGTGCCGCGCGCGCCGACGCGGCCACCGGCTTGCTCGACATCAAGCGGCTCGGCGAAATGCTCTCGCGCATCAGGGGCCGAATCGTCCATAAATCGCTGGACCATGTTTCGCCATTGGCGGTTCCGGTGATGCTGGAGATAGGGCGCGAGACGGTCTATGGCGAGGCGTCGGATTCGCTGCTGGCGGAAGCGGCGGATGAACTGGTCAAGGAGGCGATGAAGTGAGCCTGGCGGTGCAGAAAGTCGCGGACAGCATGGGCAATCTCATTGTCCTTGCTGGCGTCCCGCTGCTCGCCGATCCTTCCGGCGCGCTTTATTGGCCCCAACAGGGCCTGCTCGCGGTCGCCGATCTGCATCTGGAAAAAGGCTCGAGCTACGCCGCGCGCGGACAATTCCTGCCGCCTTACGACACTGCCGAAACGCTTTCCCGCCTCGCCGGTCTGGTCGCGCATTACGCGCCGCGCTGCGTGATCGCGCTCGGCGACAGCTTCCACGATGGCGACGGTCCGGCGCGGCTGGGTAGTGAGGACCGCGACAACTTGCGCAGCCTTCAACGCGACCGCGATTGGATCTGGATCACCGGCAACCACGATCCGGAACCGGCGGAAAACATCGGCGGTGCATTCCACGAAATGATAGCGATCGGCGCCTTGACGTTCCGACATTTGCCGGCCGCGGGCGATGGGCATATCTGCGGCCATCTGCATCCGGTCGCGCGCGTCGCACATCGCGGCCGCGCGGTTAGCCGGCGCTGCTTTGTCGCCGATAAAGCGCGCATGGTCATGCCGGCCTTCGGCGCCTTTACCGGCGGGCTGAATGTGCGCGACGCGGCTTTCGCAGATGTCTTCGGCACGCTCGCTTTCACAGCGCACATGCTGGGCGAGGGAAGGATTTATGGCTTCGCGGCCAAGCGCTGCCTGCCGGATTAATCTCTTCGGAACACCACGCTGCCGAACCAGCCGATGAACAGCGCCATCAACGCGACTACCAGGCCATAAAGGAAGCCATGCTGGATCGCCGCATCGGCGACGTATTGCTCGACACCCGTCTTGATCACTTCTAGCGCCGAATTAGTGCCGGCAATCAGCGTGCCGCCCGCGAATAGCTTGACGTCGATCGCGTAGCTGCCGGTCGGCACGTTGGCCGGCAGCGGGATCGCGGCACGAAACACGGTCGGCGTCAGGAATGTCACCGCGGTGCCGGTTTCGCGATACAGGCCCTGCTGCGTTTCCAGCCGCACGAAAGCCACGCGGAATGGATCGTCCCGCACGGTGTCCGCGAAGTCGGGCCCGATACGTTGCGGCAGCAGGAAATTGTCGAGCCCGATCTGCAATCGCCGCAACACGTCCTGGCCGGCGACCTCGGTGACAGGACGGTTGCTCAGGATTGCCAGATAGGTCGGCGCGCGCACGAATTCGCGCGAATCGATATTGACCCAGATGCCGAGTACGCGCTCCTTGCGCCGCGTGCGCAACGTGTGGCGCGGCCCGGTCACGGTCACCACGAGGTCATAAGGCGGACGCAGCGCCGGCCTTGTGGCGTCGGGCTCGATGGTACCGAACAGCACCAGATCCTCGCCGGTGAAATTTGAGGTGACCGGGACGCGGTGGTTCGACAGCGACACCACCAGCCGCTCGGCGGCGGCGGGGGCGGCCCCGCAAGCCAGCAAAGCGATCAGAACCGTGGGCGCGATCCAGCGCATCACAGATTTCCGACATTGCGCAGCGAAAACAGATCGTCCGGCTTTACCACCAGTTCGTAGGCAAAGCGCAATCCGACCGCGAAGACCAGAAGGCCGAGCAGCAGCCGCAGGCGCTCGCCGCGCATCTTCTGGCCGGTGCGCACCCCGAATTGCGCGCCGATAACGCCGCCGACCATCAGGATCAGCGCCAGCACGGCATCGACCAGATGGTTGGTGGCCGCGTGCATCACGGTCGCCGACGCCATCGTGATAAGTGTGAGCACCATCGAGGTGCCGATCACGGTCGCGGTCGGAACGCGCAGGAAATAGATCAACATCGGCACCAGCAGAAAGCCGCCGCCGATGCCCATGATGGCGCCGACGAACCCGATAACGAATCCGATTGCCCAGACCGGAATGGCCGACACGTAAATCTTCGAGCGCTTGAAACGCAATTTGAACGGCAACCCGTGCAACCAGGTGTGGCTGCCGGGCCGGCGCAGCGTCGCCGGCATGCCCTGACGCGTCCGCATTTCGGCGCGCACGCTCTCATAGATCATCATGGCGCCGACCGCCGAGAGCAGCGTGACGTAGGAAAGCCCGATGACCAGGTCGAGTTGGTCGACCTCGCGCAATTTGGTGAACAGCCAAACGCCGACCGCGGTGCCAACAATGCCTGCGCTCAGCAGCATCATAGCGAGCGCAATGTCGAGCGCACGCTTACGCCAATAGTTGATCGCGCCAGTGAACGAGGAAGCAGCGATATGGCTTGCAACGCTAGCCACCGCGACGGCGGGCGAGATGCCGATGAAGATCAGCAAAGGCGTCATCAGAAAGCCGCCGCCGATGCCGAACATTCCGGAGATGAAGCCGACCGCAAGACCCATCCCCAACACGAGGAAGATGTTTACCGGCAGGTCGGCGATCGGCAGGTAGATTTGCAAACGGGGTCGTCCGGTGTTGGAGGCCAAAGCTCCGGGTCCGCGTCGCCCGGCAGCTCACCTTGCAGTAAACACCATTGCGCGCAGATTCGTCAGCGATACTGGCGGAAAAAGATGGCGGCGTGCGCGTTTGGCTTATGCGCAGCGCATGGTCACTATTTTACGTCAGCCCAGCCGAGCGATAACGGAGCGGCCGTGCGCGGCTTGGGACGGGCCGGCGGCGCGGCGGTAACGCTATCCCAGCCGCCGGTCGGTTCGGGAACCAGCACGGCCTCGTCGGGCTGACGCTCGGCGACAAAGTTTTTGACCCCATCCTGGGCGGCCGCGAGTTCGTCAGCCTCAAGACGGCTGGCAACTTCGTCCCGTTTCTTGGCGGATTCGCGGTCGCCTTGGGCGGCCGCGAGGGCAAACCATTTGTAGGATTCGGTGACGCTCTTCTCGGTGCCAAGACCGCGGGCGCACAGGACGGCGAGATTGTATTGACTGTCGGCGACGCCGCGTTGGGACGCCTTGCGGAACCATTGCGCCGCGGTGGCATAGTCCGGCTTGCCCTCGATGCCTTCGGCATAGAGGACCGCGAGATTGTGCATGGCCTTGCCATTACCCTTGGCGGCGGCGGCGGTATAGAGGCGGCGCGCCTGCACCAGGTCCTTCTTCACGCCCTGGCCCTTTTCCAGCAGGCTGGCATAGCGGAATTGCGCCGGGACGAGGCCCTTGTTGGCGGCGCGCTCGAACCAAATCGCCGCGTCTTCCAGGCTGACCGGCACGCCGCGGCCATCGGCAAAGCGTATGGCCACCTCATAGGCGGCCGCGCCATCGCCGGCGACGGCGGCGCTGCGCAGGCGAGGGCCGCCGATCGCGATCGGCAGCCGGTCAGGGGCTTGTGCATTCGATGGGGCTGGCTGGCGTACCGTCGTTTGGCGCGAGACCGATCCGGTGATGTCGTTCTTCGATCCGTTAGCCTGCGTGTTCAAGGCTGGTGGGTTCAGCAGCGACGGCAGGCTTTGCGTGGTCGTATTAAAGTCCAGAGGGGCAATCGTCGCGGCGGCGTTGCTGCCCGGCTGCGGCGCATAAGGCGGCATTCCCGGCAGCTTCGGTAACGCGAGCGGGTTCGAAGCGGGATTGGAGGGTACCTGCGACCTGATGCTCGCCGGCTCGGTGCCGAACTTGCTGAGGTCATTGAGGGTATCCAGGCTCGTGTTTGCGTCCGGGCCACTCGCGGTCTGGACGTCACGATTTTCTGGTTTGGCGAATTCGAAGAAATTGCCCGCGATCTGGACCGATCCGACGACGATGCCTGCGATGCTCGCTGCAATGAACAGCGATTTGACCCGCTTCATCAATTTGGTGCGTATCGACGAGGGCTCGTCTGCTTCGATTTCGATGGGCTCGGCGCGCGGCACCTTTTCGCTCGGCGCCTGCACGGCCGCCTGTGCGGCCCGGCGGGCGGCGGCGATGAAACCGGATTTCGGGCCGGGAGCTGCTGAGGTTGGTCCTGAGCCGCCGAGCGCGGCTTCCGAAGCAGCAATTCGGGCTGCAGGATTGGCGCGAAATACCGGCACGCCGGAGCCGGGTTCGAGCGGCTGGTCAGGCGGCAGATCAGGATTGATCGGAAGATGAGATGCTGGCGGCAAGCGCTTGGGCGCTGGGGCAACGGGCTGGGCTTGCGGCGCTGCGGCTGCGGGCGGGATTGGAGCCGGCGCCGGCGCGGGTGTCGCGGCTTTTGGCTGAGTTTGCGGCGCTTCGCTGACCATGCGGGCCGCGACCTTGCCGATGGGCTGGCGGAGGGCGGCGGCTTCTTCATCGGTCACGACGCGTCCGCGCGTCTCGCCGCGAATGTCGTTTTCGATCATGACCAGGCGGTCGACCACGTGGCCAAGCGTGCCGTGAACCGCTTCGAGGGCGTCCTGGGTGCGGGCGATATCGTGTTTGAGATCGACGACGCCGGCTGAGTTATCCGCGCGCAAGCCGCCGGCCTCTTTGTTGGCGCGCATCTCCTCGATATGCACCAGCAGATCGGCAAGGCCGCGCTCGATTGCTTCCAGATGGCCGAGGCGGGAATCGGAAGCGTCGAGCCGCTGCACCAGCGACACGATGCGATCCTCCAGATGGCCGGCCGCGACATTGTCGCCGCGCGACTGTTGGATCAACTCGATCTTGTCGGACAGCGACTGCACCAATGCTTCCAGCATCGGCGGCACCGTGCCGCCGCTTTGCGCACGTTCGGCCAGCGCATCGGAAAGCGCGCCGATGCGTTGCTCGAGACTGTTGAGCGCATCGCTGCCGCTGGCGGACAGCGCCATATGATCGACCTTTTCGGCCAGCATATGGACCTGGGTGGCAAGGCCGCTCACGGCGTCGGTGGAGGCGACGTGCGTCGCCATCTCGCGCAGCGTGGTGAAGGCGTGTTCGAGCTGCTGGAGGGTCGCCGGGTCCTTCTGCGCGACGATGAGATCGATTTTATGGGCAAGACCGGCCACGGCCTCGTTGAAACCAACAAGGTTTTCCGCCGGCGTCAGACCGCGCAGCGCATCGCGTACCTCAGCAAGCCCGTGCTCGACGCCGGATAGCGCGCGGCCGTCAACGCCGGCCTCACGGCCTTCCGCAATGCGATGCGTCAATCCGGAGATTTGTTTTTCGATGGTATCGATGGCATGGCGCGGCATCGCCTGGGTAAGCGCGCGGCCGATCTCGCCCAATTCGGCGCGCAAGGCATTGATCGCTTCCTCGACGCCCGGCCGCCGCAGCGTTTCAATCTGGTTGGTGATCTTGCGAAGCTGATCTTCCAGTCCCGAAAGATCCTGGGCCGGCATCGGCGCCAGCGCGGGAGAGGCCGCCGCCACGAGCGGGGCTTGCCGCGCTGGCACGGCGAGCGGCGGTTGCCCGTTGAGCGCGCGCTGGCGGGCGGCGATTTCGGCGACGGCGAGATCGAGCGCCGGCGTCCGCGCGCCTGGCATCGCCGGCGCCATTCTCGCTGGAGATGGATTGGCAAATTGATCGAGGCGGCGGTCGAGCCGGCCGATCAGGTCTGCGATCTGGCTATCTTCGTTACGGATGTGTTTGGGCGCGTAGGCCGCAGGTCCCGTGCGCGTGAACTGTTCGATGCGCCGTGAGAGGTCGTCGAGCCGTTGATGTACCGTGGAGAGCTCATCACCGTCGTCATCATCATCAGCATCCGTGGTGACGCCAGCCTCGGCGGCTTGGTGGAGGATAACGGAGTTCAGCCATTCGCCCAACGGCATGCCCGACCGGCGTGCCGCTTCCTTCGCTGTCTCGCGGGCTTCCGGCCGGATGCCTTTCACACTCCACGGAACGGCAAATTTCATGCTCTCGTCCACATTCCAATGGAGGCGCAAAGAGCCTTGATCGACTCTCGTGGAACCGGCACGCGTTAAGGGCGGGTGGATACGGGCGCGGTTCTCAGTCCACACACCGACTTTTTGCCGTTTGCGGTAAACAGGCCGTTAACGTTTGGCCGAAGTGCCCGACTTTCCCGGGGAATTTGCGGTTTAGGACGGCTGCAACGGATCCTGGCGCTGGAGGCCAATAGGCAGCCGGTAGGATTTTCCGGTCCGCCGCCGGTACCGCGGTGACATCTAACCGTAATGTATTGGGCCATAGCCCCCGCGTTCTAACGGTACCGGGGGGTTCGATGGTACAAATGCGATATGTACAAATTCTACGGCGATGATCTTCAAGGCGACGACTCAAAGCCGGCCCGCGACAGCACGGAATTTGACCGCATTACCATTGGAGAATTGCCCGCGACTCCGGGGTCACGTTGGGGGCATTGCGGTTCTATCAGAGCAAAGGGTTGCTGGCGCCGCAGCGCGACGGCACCGCCAGGATTTTCAGCCACGAGGATCGCGCCCGTCTGGCCCTGATCCAGCAAGGCAAGCGGCTCGGCTTCACCCTTGGCGAAATCCGCGACATGCTGGGTGTGCGCAGCCGCGACCGAGCCAAGATACTACCGATCGGCCGCAAAAAATTCGTGGAGCAGATTAAGCTTCTGGAAAATCAACGCCGCAACCTCGAATTGGCCTTGGTCGAAATACGCCAGATCTACACGACCATGTTGCCTGCCGCCGCTCCGCTGTCCCAAACAGCCTGAACCGGCCGCGCCCGGCCTTTCCCCAGTCTTTAATATAGGTGTAAACCCGCTCGGCCATACTAGGCCGATATCGGCGATTTGCTGGAAACCGTTCGCTTCATATCTCGTTAACAGTTCGCGGCCTGCTGCCCGGGAGATACCGATGCCGACCTATAAAGCGCCCGTGGACAATGCGTTGTTCCTGCTCAACGACGTCCTGCACTTCGACCGTTACGGCAATCTCCCGGGCTTTTCCGACGCATCCCCCGACGTGGTGGAAGCGGTGCTACGCGAGGCCGCCAAGTTCAGCGAAGAGGTCCTCACGCCGCTCAACCGTGTTGGCGACAAGGAAGGCTGCACGCGCCATGCCGATGGCAGCGTCACCACGCCCGCCGGTTTCAAGGATGCCTACAGGCAAATCGTCGACGGCGGCTGGATCGGCATTTCGGTGCCGGCCGAATTCGGCGGCCAGGGCCTGCCGGCGACACTGACTGAGGTGGTCAACGAGTTCCTCTGCTCCGCCAACATGGCCTTCGCCATGTATCCTGGGCTGACGCAAGGCGCGATCGCCGCGCTGCTCGCCCATGCCTCGCCGGCGCTCAAGACCAAATACCTACCCAAAATGGTGGAAGGCGTTTGGACCGGCACGATGAATCTCACCGAGCCGCATTGCGGCACGGACTTGGGGCTGCTGCGCACCAAAGCGGTGAAGCAAAGCGACGGCAGCTACAAGATCTCCGGCACCAAGATTTTTATTTCTGCCGGCGAACACGATCTTTCCGAGAACATCATCCATCTTGTGTTGGCGCGCATCGAAGGCGCGCCGGCCGGCACCAAGGGCATTTCACTGTTCGTCGTGCCCAAGATCATGGTCAAGGACGACGGCTCGCTGGCTGAGCGCAATGGCGTCACCTGCGGCTCGATCGAAGAGAAGATGGGCATTCACGGCAACTCCACTTGCGTAATGAATTACGATGCTGCGACCGGCTGGCTGGTCGGCGAAGAAAATCGCGGGCTGCCGGCTATGTTTACGATGATGAACGAGGCGCGGCTTGGCGTCGGTGTGCAGGGCCTGGCGCAGTCTGAGGTCGCCTATCAGAACGCGGCGATTTACGCCAAGGATCGCCTGCAGGGCCGCGCGATCTCCGGCGCCAAATATCCCGGTAAGGCAGCCGATCCCATCATCGTGCATCCGGACGTGCGCCGCACGCTGATGACCATCCGCGCCTTTAACGAGGCGGCACGCGCGCTGGTGCTATGGACCGCGCTCAAGGGCGACATTGCGCGCCGCTCCGAGGACGACAAGGAGCGCCAAAGCGCCGATGACTATATGGGCCTGCTCACGCCCGTGATCAAAGGCGTGCTCACCGACCAGGGCTTTGCCAACACGGTGATGGCGCAGCAGATGTTCGGTGGCCACGGCTACATCGCCGAGCACGGCATGGAGCAATTTGTGCGCGACGCCCGCATCGCGCAGATTTACGAAGGCGCCAACGGCATCCAGGCGCTCGATCTTGTCGGCCGCAAGCTCGGCAAGGATGGCGGCCGCGCCTTGATGGCCTTCATCAATGAGGTCGGCACTTATCTGAAGGAGAAGGGCGCCGACGACACAATGAAGCCTTACGTGATGCCCATGAGCGCATCGCTCGGCCATCTGCAGCAGGCATCCATGTGGTTCATGCAGAACGCCATGACCAAGCCCGACAATGCCGGGGCCGGTGCGACCGATTACATGCACATGTTCGGCCTCGTGGCGCTTGGCTACATGTGGTGCAAAATCGCCGAGGCTTCGATCGCCAAATTGCCCAAGGCCAACGGCTCGGCGCCGACCTACAGCGCCAAGCTCGTCACCGCGCGCTTCTTCATGGAGCGCATGCTGCCGGAGACAGCGGCGCATCTTGCGCGCATTCAGTCTGGCGCAGGCTCAATAATGGAATTGCCCGACGACGCGTTCTAGGCGCGCGCAAAGGCTGGCGCGCGCCGCGAGCGTATGAGCAGCCAAGCCATGATCGTGACGTTGACCAGGTTCCAGCCGATCCCGTTGAGGAAGGCTGCCTGATAAGACCCGGTCAGGTCGAAAATCCCGCCGGACATCCAGCCGCCGAGCGCCATTCCAAGCAACGTCGCCATCAACACGAGCCCGACGCGTGTCCCGGCTTCCTTCGGTGAAAAATATTCGCGCACGATGATGGCGTAGCTCGGCACGATGCCGCCCTGGAATAATCCGAACAGCGCCGAGATAACGTAGAGCGACACCAATCCGTCGAACCACAGGTACATGAAGAGCGCGGTGCCCTGCAGCACCGAGCCGAGCAGCAGCGTGCGCACACCGCCGATGCGGTCGGCGATGAAGCCGGAGGCGACGCGGCTGATGATGCCGAAGCCGAGCATCAGCGACAGCATTTCGGCGCCGCGCGCCACGCCGTAACCGAGGTCGCCGCAATAGGCGACGATGTGAACTTGCGGCATCGACATCGCCACGCAGCAGGCAACGCCCGCGATGCAGAGCAACACCTGCAACGTCATGGGCGAAAACGGCGCCTCGGCTTGCCGGCGCGCAGCCGCAGCGGTTGATGTCGCGGCGTGGCAATGATCAATGCGCCGGCGCATCAGGAATACCAGTGGCAGCATGGTCACCAGCAGGAACAGTCCGATGCCGGTATGCGTATTGCGCCAGCCGTCGCTGGCAATGAAGTGTTGCACCACCGGCGGCCAGATCGTGCCAGCGAGATAATTTCCGGCGGCGGCAATCGCGACCGCGATGCCGCGGCGACGCGTGAACCAGTGCGAGATGTCGGCCATCAAGGGACCGAAGCTGGCCGAGCAACCGATTCCAATCAGCAATCCATGCGCCAGCGCGACCTGGCTCAGGCTCGAGGCTTGACCGACCGCAAGGTAGCCAAGGCTGAGCGAGATCGTGCCGAGCGCCAGGGGCACAGCAATGCCGAAGCGGTCGGCGAGCCGGCCCATCACCACGCCGCCGCCGGCAAATCCAATCATGGCGAGCGTGTAGGGCAGCGAAGCATCGGCGCGGTCGACGCCGAAGTCGGCCTGTACGGCGGGCAAGGTGACCATGAACGACCACATGCCGACGCCGCCGATGGTGCTCAGCAGCACGGCGACGACCAGCCGCAGCCAGGCCGCCGATGAATCGGTCGGATCCGGCGCGCCCGCAGTGGCGGCAGGAGAAGGAGTCATGGTGATGCCAAACTCGGCGGTTACGAACTTCGCTCGTAGCATTGTGCCGTTGCCACGGCCAGCGGTTACCTCTCGCCGCCGGAGGGCGCCGGTTCTATGGTGCTGGGAAAGCGATTCGTCCCGGGAAACGCTCAGATGACTGCCCTCAACGTTCCGCGGCCGGCGTGGATGACCGAGGACCTCGTCCTGCTCGAGGAGCAGGCGCGGCGCTGCATCGCCGATGAATTTGTCCCTCACATCGACCGCTGGCATGAGGCCGGCATCTATGACCGCGACGTCTGGACTAAGGCAGGCGCGGCCGGCCTTTTGTGCGCAGCGATGCCGGAAGAATATGGCGGCGCCGGCGGCACGTTTGCCCATGAAGCGGTAATCAACCGGGAATTCTCGCTGGCCGGTTTCGACACCTTCGGCGCGCCGCTGCATTCCGGCATCGTCGCGCCCTACATTCTTCATTACGGCACGCCGGAGCAAAAGAAGCGCTGGCTGCCCAAGCTCGCCACCGGCGAATTGATCGGCGCCATCGCCATGACGGAGCCCGGCACTGGCTCCGACCTGCAAGGCGTGCGCGCCACGGCGAAAAAATCCGGCAACGGCTATGTGCTCAATGGCTCCAAGACTTTCATCACCAATGGCCAGCACGCCAATCTCATCATCCTCGTCGCCAAGACCGATCCGAAAGCCGGCGCCAAAGGCACCTCGCTGTTCGTGATGGAAACCGAGGGCGCCGATGGCTTTCGCCGCGGCCGCAAGCTCAAGAAGCTCGGCATGGATTCCGCCGACACCTCGGAGTTGTTCTTCGACGATGTCAAATTGCCGGCGGAGGGACTCCTTGGCACCGAGGAGGGCCAAGGCTTCTACCAGCTCATGAAGGAATTGCCGCAGGAGCGTCTGATCGTCGCGGTGCACGCGGTGGCGATGATGGAGCGCGCGCTGGCGCTCACCATCGACTACGTCAAGCAGCGCAAGGCCTTCGGCCAGGCCATCATCGAGTTCCAGAACACCCAGTTCGAGCTGGCCGAATGCAAGACCGACGCCACAATCGCCAAAGTATTCCTCGATCACTGCACCGGGCAACATATTGAAGGAAAGCTCGATACCGTGACCGCCTCGATGGCGAAATACCGGCTCACCGATACGCAAGGCAAAGTGATCGACCGCTGCCTGCAATTGTTCGGCGGCTATGGCTATATGGACGAATATCCGATCTCGCGCATGTATCGCGACGCGCGGGTGCTGCGCATCTACGCGGGCACCAACGAGATCATGAAACTGATGATCGCGCGCAGTCTTTAACACTGCGCAGGAGAACAACGATGGCGGATGCATTTATCTACGACCACGTGCGAACGCCGCGCGGACGCGGCAAGGCCGATGGCTCGCTGCACGAGGTGAC
>JAYTFS010000222.1:0-5173 GCA_043734185.1 Pseudolabrys sp.
AGCGTTGGAGACTCTGATTCGCGGGGCTCAAGGGATGATTCTCGAAACGCTGTTCGGAATGTCGCTTGTGTTGAATGTCTCGCTTGATACCCAAATGTCTCCGCCGCCAAATCCGGCCTCTTGGCTCCAAATGACGGTGCGCCAGAAGGACGCCTCGCTTTTGCCTTTGGTTCGCCAGGCAACGGAGTGTGTCGTGCGCAACGTCATGGCCAATCCGCGCTATGACAGCGACATGCGGGCGGGCGACATCAATAATCTGATTATCGACTCGATTGCAGCCTGTGCCCGCCCGGTACGAGCGATGATCAACGCCCACGACCGCATGTATGGACTTGGCTCCGGCGAAGCGTTCTTGCTTGGCCCCTATCTCGACGTGCTGCCGTCAGCCGTCGTGAAGCAGGTCAAGACACGTTAGCCAGTTGACGCGCTAGCTAACGCAGGCCGCAGCGCGGACGTGATCGGCAAGGTCAGCAAGACGCAAGCCGCCACGACCATCAACGCCGTCGGCACGCCGACTGCGTCGCCGAGCAGGCCATAGATCGCCGGCGAGATCGCGCCCGCGCCAATCGTCCCGGTATAGAAGATGCTGAAGGCCCGCTGGCGCTTTGCCGGCACCACCAAATCGGGCACCGAGCCGTAGACCACCGACGACGTGCCGTTGAGCGCGATGCCGACAATCGGCAGCAATAACAGCGTGGCTTCGAGCGGCAGCGGCAACACCGCCACGATGCCGAGCGCGGTTACAATTTCGGTGAGCCACACTGTCGTCACAACACCGACGCGTGCGCCGACAAAGCCGCAAACCAATTTGCCGACCGCCCCGCCGGCAAAAACCAAAGTGAGCGCGAGACCGACCGTCGGCAGGCCGGCGCCCTTGGCGGTCAGCACGAACGGCAGAAACGTGAGGAAGGCCATGCGGCTGGCGCTGTCGATGATGCCGATCGACAGCAGCAACGGAAACCCGTAGCTGCGTCCGCTGCCTCTGCCCCGCGCCATGTCGTCGCTCTTGCGCGGCGCGGCAGCGTCGTCGCGCACGCGCGGCATCAGAAAAAAGATTGTAATTCCCGCCAGCAAGCCGAATCCGCCCAACAGCGCGACCGCCTCGCGCCAGGGCAGCACGACAAACAGCAGCGAGGCCAGCGCCGGCACCGTCATCTTGCCGATGTCGCCGGAAAAATTATAGGTGCCAAACGCTTTCATCGAACGCGGGCCAGCGAAAGTGTGCGTGATGAGCGAGGAGCCAATTGGATGTTGCGTGCTGGCGCCGAGCCCACCCACGAATAGCGCCGCCACCAGCGGCACGACGCCTTGACTGAAACCCGCAAGACAATAGCCGAGGCCCGCGAGCGCGGTGCCGAGCGCCAGCACCGCGGGTGCGCCGTACCGCTCGGCCAAAAAGCCCGACGGAATCTGGAAACCGGCGAGCGTGCCGGAGAACACCGTTCGCATCAGGCCGAGCGCGGCGTAGCCGAGACCGAACTCGGCCTGCCAGATCGGGAGCATCAAATAGACCAGGTCCGTATAGCCGTCATGTAGCACATGCGCGCCGCAGGCCACGCCTAGCACGCGCCGCTCCTCGGACTTCGTGGGCGCGGCAGCGACGGCGGCGGTCATGGTTTCTCCGGCCGGCGTTCGACGAAAGTGGTGCTGACGAATGATATCACCGGCTCGCCGTTCTGATTGGTCCCAGTCGATCGGATCGTCATTAGCCCGGAACCGGGCCTGCTGTTGGAGACGCGCGTTTCGATGACCTCGGTTTTATACGTGATCGTGTCGCCTACATAGACCGGCTTGAGCCATTTGAGATCGCGAAAACCGAGCGCCGGGCCGATGGCGGCGACCGGCCCGCCACGGGTGCGTGCCGCTTCCGCCATGCCGCGGCGATGATCGACCATCAGCCGCATCCAGACCACGGCGGTGTGCCAGCCGGAAGCGCAAAGCGCACCGAAATGCGAGGCCTCGGCCGCCGCTTCGTCGAGGTGAAACAGCTGCGGGTCAAAGCGGCGAGCGAATGCCTTGATCTCGTCGGCGTTGAAGGTATGGCGGCCGACTTCGTGTGTGTCGCCGACCTCCACGTCCTCGAAATATTTCATGACGGCGCATCCGCGTGGCGGCGACCGAGCATAAAGGTTGTGATCAGCGTCATCAGAACGGCATCGGCATCGTCGAGCACCTCGAAGTTCATTTTCGTCAGCCCCATTTCCGGGCGACTTTTCGAGGCGCGCGAGTCGAGCACGGTCGAGCGGACGCGGATAGTCGTGCCCGGCCGCAATGGCGCCAGCCAGCGCACTTCCTCGATGCCGGGCGCGCCCATGGACGTTGAATTGCGAAGAAAACCGTCGGCGATGATCTTCATCATCAGGCAGCAGGTATGCCAACCGGAAGCGCCGAGGCCGCCGAGCAACGTGCCGTTCGCCGCGATCTCGTCGAGATGCATGGGCTGCGGGTCGAACTCGGCGGCGAAGGCGACAATCTCTTCGCGCGTCACCAGACGCGGGCCATAAATAGCGACTGTGCCAGGTTGAAAGTCTTCCCAATGGAGCTTCGGCATGGCGGCAAGCCTACCAGAACGAGCAATGCTCAGGTGGCAAAACGGAAATGCATCACGTCGCCATCGGCAACCGGATATTCCTTGCCTTCCAAGCGCATTTTGCCGGCTTCCTTGGCGCCGACTTCGCCGCCGGTTGCAATGTAGTCGCCATAGCCGATGGTTTCGGCGCGGATGAAGCCCTGCTCGAAATCGGTGTGGATCACGCCGGCCGCCTGCGGCGCCTTGGTGCCTTTCGTAATCGTCCAGGCCCGCGTCTCTTTCGGTCCGACGGTGAAATAAGTCACCAGATGCAGCAGCGCGTATCCAGCACGCACCAGGCGATCGAGGCCGGTTTCCACCAGACCGACGGCCTCCAGAAATTCGGCTCGCTCCGCCGGCGGCAGCGTTGCAATCTCGGATTCGATCTTCGCGGAGATCACCACGGCAAGCGCGCCTTCGGCCTTCGCACGCGCTTCAACCTTTTTGGAAAAGTTATTGCCGGTCGCGGCCGAGCCTTCCTCGACGTTGCAGGCATAGAGCACAGGCGCCGATGTCAGCAGGCCGAGCGAGTGGAACAGCTTTTCTTCTTCCGGCTTGCGCTCGACCAGACGGGCCGGCTTGCCCTCACGCAGCAGAACGAGCGAGCGATTGACCAAAGCGAGCATTTCCTTGGCGAGCTTGGCGTCCTCGCCGGTCCCTTTGGCTTTCTTCTCCAGATTGTCGAGGCGTTTTTCCAGGCTTTCGAGATCGGACAGCATCAGCTCGGTCTCGACCGTCTCAATGTCGGCTACGGGATCGATCTTGCCTTCGACATGGGTGATGTCGGTGTCCTCGAAGCAGCGCACCACATGCACGATTGCGTCCACTTCGCGAATGGTGGCGAGGAATTGATTGCCAAGGCCCTCACCTTTGGAGGCGCCGCGCACCAGGCCGGCGATATCGACGAAGGTGATGCGGGTCGGAATTATCTGTTCGGATTTCGCCAGCGCCGAAAGCTTTTCCAGGCGCGGATCCGGGACCGCGATCTCGCCGACATTCGGCTCGATGGTGCAGAACGGATAATTCGCCGCCTGGGCCGCCGCCGTTTGCGTGAGCGCATTAAAGAGCGTCGACTTGCCGACATTCGGCAGGCCGACGATGCCGCATTTAAATCCCATGATGGCTTAGTCCCTAATTTCCGTCGTCCTGCCCGTCGCCGAAGCCTTTGGCGTCCATGGCGAGATGAACTTTGTTCTGAAACGTCGAATCCTTGCCTTCGATCAGCAGAGCGACATTGTCAGCAACAATATCGCACAGCGCTTCGACCCAAGGTTTCTCGTCCTTCGCGAAGTCCTGCAAAACGTAATTTTCCATCAGCTTCTTGTCGCCGGGATGGCCAATGCCAAGGCGCACGCGATGATAGTCGTTGCCGATATGATCGGAGATCGAGCGCAGGCCGTTATGGCCCGCATTGCCGCCGCCGAGTTTCAGCCGCACTTTGCCGGGCGGCAATTCAGCCTCGTCGTGAAACACCACGACCTGACCGGGCGTCAACTTATAGAAATTCGCCGCTTCCGTCACCGCGTGTCCGGATTCGTTCATGAATGTACCGGGCAAGAGCAGCAGGAGTTTTTCCGCGCCGATTGCGCCTTCCACTACCACGCCCTGAAATTTCCGGCGCCACGGCGCGATATCATGGCGGCGCGCGATCGCCTGCACCGCCATGAAACCGATGTTATGGCGGTTGGCGACATAGCGCTCGCCGGGATTGCCAAGGCCAACGAAAAGCAGCATGGCGTCACCGGCGTTGCCGCTCTATCCCGATTTCGAAAAAGGTAGCGAGGGGGCGCGCCAGAGCATGATCCCGAAAAGTGGGTACCAGTTTTCGGATTAGATCATGCTCTAGCGTATTTTGCCCTCTCACTTCTTGTCGGACTTCGCCGGCGCAGCGGCAGCGCCGCCCGCGGCGGGAGCACCGCCAGGCGCGGCACCAGGCGCTCCGCCTGGGGCAGAACCGGGAGCACCTTCGGCGCCGGGTGCGGTACCGGCAGCAGCAGCAGCGGCAGCAGCCGCTTCCGCGGCGGCCTTGGCTTCGGCAGCGGCCTTGAGTTCTTCCGCGTAGCCTGAAGGCGGCACGACCGTAACTAGCGTGATGTCGCCATGGGCGATCACGCGGACATTCGGCGGCAGCGTCACGTCGCTGAGATGCTTGGAATGGTTGATGTCGAGATCGCCGATATCGACGTCGATCGATTCCGGAATGGCTTCAGCCAGGCACGACACCTCGACGGTGTGGGTGACGATATTGACCGCGCCGCCGCGCTTCACGCCGGGCGAGGCATCGGCATTGAGCACGTGCACCGCGACGTTGACGCGAATGGTGGCGCCTTCCGACACGCGGAGGAAATCCACATGCATCGGCAGGTCCTTCACTGGATCGAGTTGGAAGTCGCGCGGGATCACGCGGTGCTTCGTGCCATCCACATCGATGTGATAAAGCGTCGTCAGGAAGCGCCCGGCATAGATGCGCTTGCGTAATTCAGCGTGGTCGATCTGGACCATCACCGGGGGTTTGTTCTCACCGTAAATAACACCCGGCACATTGCCGGATCGACGTGCTGCCCGAGCGGCCCCCTTGCCGCCTTTCGGACGCACCGTCGCTTT
>JAYTFS010000223.1:0-12692 GCA_043734185.1 Pseudolabrys sp.
TGACAGGAACGGGCGGTTACATGGCACGGGTCGGACAATGGCTACGCGAAAGCTTCTGACCCACACAACTCAACCCTCGAAGGGGCCGGTGGCGACCGGCCTATTCGGCGGCGTGCATTGGCGTTGGCGCATCTTGCGCGAACGCTCGGCCTGCTGCCCGTGCATTAAAAAGGCAACCTCATGACCATCAACCTCAAGATTCCAGACATTCGCGAAATGAAACCGCGGATTACAGTGTTCGGCGTCGGCGGTGCCGGCGGCAATGCCGTGAACAACATGATCACGGCCGGGCTGCAGGGCGTCGACTTCGTCGTCGCCAACACCGACGCACAGGCGCTTACGATGTCGAAGGCCGAGCGTATCATCCAGATGGGCACGCAAGTGACTGAAGGTCTCGGCGCCGGATCGCAGCCCGAGGTTGGCCGCGCCGCTGCTGAAGAGGTGATCGACGAAATCCGCGATCATCTCACCGGCGCGCACATGGTGTTCGTCACCGCCGGCATGGGCGGTGGCACCGGAACGGGAGCCGCGCCGATCATCGCCAAGACCGCGCGCGAACTCGGCATTCTCACCGTCGGTGTGGTCACCAAGCCATTCCAGTTCGAGGGCGCCCGACGCATGCGCTATGCTGAGGCCGGCATCGTGGAATTGCAAAAGGTGGTCGACACCCTGCTGATCATCCCGAACCAGAACTTGTTCCGGGTCGCCAACGAAAAGACCACCTTTGCCGATGCCTTCGCCATGGCCGACCAGGTGCTCTATTCGGGCGTTGCCTGCATCACCGACCTGATGGTGAAGGAAGGCCTGATCAATCTCGACTTCGCCGACGTCCGCGCCGTCATGCGCGAGATGGGCAAGGCGATGATGGGTACCGGCGAGGCGTCTGGCGAGAAGCGCGCCAGTGTCGCCGCCGAAGGCGCCATCAACAATCCGCTGATCGACGACGCCTCCATGAAGGGCGCTCGCGGCCTGCTGATCTCGATCACTGGCGGCAAAGACTTGACGCTGTACGAAGTCGACGAAGCCGCCACCCGCATCCGCGAAGAGGTCGACCAGGACGCCAACATTATCGTTGGCGCTACCTTCGACGAAAGCCTCGAAGGCATCATCCGGGTCTCGGTGGTGGCGACCGGCATCGACCATGCCAGTGCTTCCCGCCAGCACGCGCCTGCGGAAAGCGCGCTCAAGGAACTCGCCGGCAAGATGCGCAACGACAGCCGTCGCATGGCGGACCGCATCGAGCGCAGCCCTCAGCCGGCCACCGCCAGCGCCGCGGCGATGGAGTCCGCCGCTCATGCTGCGGTCGCCGCCGCTATCCTGCCACCGAGTGCGATCGAGGAGGTTTCGATCCGCCCGATGTCAACCAAGCCGTCTTTGTTCGAGCCGGCTGGCGAAGCGCAGCAGTCCGACCTGCCGCTGCCGGCGACCTTTATTCCGCCGGCGCCTGAACGCACGGCACGTACGCCGCGAATGCCGCGCATCGACGAATTGCCGCTGCCGGCGCAAAACGAAATGCGCGCGCAGCGCGGCGAACTCGCCGACGATGATCACCCGGAGAAGCGCCGCATGTCGCTGATGCAGCGGCTGGCTTCGGTCGGCCTCGGCCGCAAACCGGAGGAGCCTGCAGCACCGCCGGCGCCGCGTACGGCCCGGCCCATGCCGCAATTCGAGCGCCCGCCGCAGCGTCCGACGGCCCGTCATCCGGAAGGCCGTCCCGGCGATCCGATATCGGAATATGGTCGTCGCGCCGCTCCGCAGGGTCTCGATTCCCACGGACGGCCCGCGGCTGTGCATAATTCGGGCGAGGAAGACCAGCTCGACATCCCGGCCTTTCTGCGCCGGCAGGCCAACTAACCGGTTCCAAAATGTAAAACACCGCCTCGTTCTGTGACAGGAGCGGGGCGGTTCGCTTTTGGGGATTTAGTTAAGTCTTTGAATTGAATATGTTTTTAGTAAAGCCAACGCATCTGGTGGTGTGCGGTCCGTCCGTTATGTGAGTGACTAAGGCGCTCCGCTGGTAGGGTAAACCTCAGAATAGGGCTAGCCGCCTCCGCCAAATGCGGCAAAAAAGAGTAACAGTCGGTAAGAAAGCGTGAGTTGGCGGGTGTGACGGGTCTGGCCTAAGTTCAAGCGGTGAAAGGGACTTTTTGGGTCCCAGGGGGCTACCGCTTAATCCTTCGGGCGTCGTGATTTGAAGGCAAGAATGTGACCCTCGTTGGGTCTTCTGGGATGGGACGGCTCGCTCGCGAGCTGACGGGTTCGAGGTCGATGAAGGGCGCTAAGCAGACCACGCTACGCGACCAGATTGCCGTTTCCGGCGTCGGCGTCCATTCCGGTCTTCCGGTCACTCTCACATTGAATCCGGCGCGCGACGATGAAGGCATCGTTTTCCGCCGCGTGTCCACTGACGGCTCTATCGAGCGCGAGATCCGCGCCGACGTGCGCGCCGTCACTGCCACCGAATTTGCCACCGTGCTTGGCGACGCCAAGGGGCCGCTGTGCTCGACGGCGGAACATCTGCTGGCCGCGCTTCGCGGGCTTCACGTCGACAACGTGGTGGTCGAAATCGACGGGCCGGAAGTGCCGATCATGGACGGCAGCGCCGCCGCTTTCGTCGACGCCGTCGACCAAGCAGGCCTGACCGAACGCGCCCAGCCGCGCCGCTACATCGAAGTTATCAAGCCAGTGCGCGTTTCCAAGGACGGCGCGTTTGGCGAACTGCGGCCCTATCAACACGGCTTCCGGGTCGAGGCGGAAATCGAATTCGATCATCCGCTGATTGGGAAGCAGGCGCTCGCGCTCGATATCGAGCCAAACACTTTCCGCCGCGAGATCGCTCGTGCCCGCACCTTCGGCTTCATGAAAGATGTCGCCAAATTGTGGACTGCCGGTTACGCGCTCGGCGCCAATTTCGACAACACGCTGGTGATCAGCGAAGACCGGGTCCTCAATCCGGAAGGCTTGCGCTTTGCCGACGAGTTCGTGCGCCACAAAGTGCTGGACGCGATCGGCGACTTGGCGCTTGCCGGCCAGCCGCTGCTGGCTACCTACCGGACCGTCCGCGGCGGCCACAAGCTCAACCATGCGGTGCTGTCGGCGCTGATGGCCGATCCGACTGCCTGGCGGGTCATTGAGGCGGCCGCAGAGCCGGTCCGCCGCACCCGCGGCTATGCCGACGTAGCCGCCGGCTTGTTGGCTCCGGCCTTTGGCCCGGAAGTCTCTTAAAAGACTTAGGAATTAGCCTTAACCCTCCGCCTTAATACTGGCCGAATGCAGGCTTAATCGCTTGGCCGGTCGACGTTTTTTGGATTACATCAACGTTGGCGAAAGGGGTTACGCGCTAGGTTTTGCGCTACCGCCTTGAGGGGATCGGACACAGACACGTGGTTGAGTTCTTCGCCAGGGATTTCGTCCGTTTGGGCCGGCCGCGCCTCGCGCACGCCGCCGCCGCGCTGCTGCTGGCAGTAAGCTTGGGCGCCTGCAGCAGCCTGTTCGGCAAAGATGATTTGCCGCCGGACGAGCCCGCCGATCGCCTCTACAACGAAGGCCTCTATCTCCTCAATCAGAAGAAATCGCCGAAAGAGGCGGTGTCGAAATTCGAAGAGGTCGACCGCCAGCACCCTTATTCCGACTGGGCGCGCAAGGCGCTGATCATGTCGTCCTACGCTTATTATGAATCCGGCCAGTATGACGAAAGCGTCACCGCGGCCAAGCGCTACATCGCGCTCCATCCCGGCAGCGCGGACGCGGCTTATGCGCAATATCTCATCGGGGCGTCCTATTTCGACGAAATTCCGGACATCACCCGCGATCAGGCGCGCACCGAAAAAGCAATGGCCGCGCTCGAGGAAGTGGTGCGGAAGTTCCCCGGCACCGAATACGCCGTCAGCGCCAAGCAGAAGATGCAGGTGGCGCGCGACCAACTCGCTGGCAAGGAAATGCTGGTCGGCCGTTATTATCTGGAAAAGAAGGACTATACCGGCGCCATCAACCGCTTCAAAGTTGTCGTCACCAAGTACCAGACCACGCGTCAGGTAGAAGAAGCACTGATGCGATTATCGGAATCCTATATGGCGCTCGGCATCGTGGAGGAGGCGGAGACCGCCGCCGCCGTGCTCGGGCACAATTTCCCCGACAGCGAATGGTACAGCCACGCTTATACGCTGGTGAAAACCGGCGGCCGGGGCGAACCCACCGAAAACAAGGGCTCCTGGATCAGCCGGGCCTTCAAGAAGGTCGGGGTCGGCTGACGCTCTTGCCCCGCAAAAGCTGGGCCTCCAATATCCACCGCGATTCTTGTGAAAACCTCTCATTGCGGCGATGACTGGTTCATCCGTTTTCGCGGATGATGACGGCCCTAGGATTGGTGTCATGCTTTCCCGACTTTCGATCCGCGATATTGTCCTGATCGACCGGCTCGACATCGATTTCGCTGGCGGGCTTGCCGTGCTCACGGGCGAGACCGGCGCCGGCAAGTCGATCTTGCTCGATGCCTTTGCGCTGGCGCTCGGCGCGCGCGGCGACCAGAGCCTGGTCAGGCAAGGTGTCGAGCAAGGGCAGGTGACGGCGGCCTTCGAGGTTGGCAAAAAACATCCGGCGCGTGCGCTCCTCAAAGCCAACGATATCGCCGCCGAGGACGAACTCATTCTCCGCCGCGTCCAGTTTTCCGATGGCCGCACGCGCGCCTTTGTTAACGACCAGCCGGTCAGCGTTCAGGTGATGAAGGAGCTTGGCTCCGCTTTGGTCGAGATTCACGGCCAGCACGACGACCGCGCTTTGGTCGATGCCGGAACCCATCGCCGCCTGCTTGATGCCTTTGGCGCGTTGGAGGGCGATGCGGCCAAGGTTGAAGCTTTGTGGGAAGCGCGTCGCGCGGCCCAGGAAGCCGCCGATGCCCATCACACGCAAGTCGAACAGGCCAAACGTGAAAGCGACTGGCTGCGCCATGCAGTCGATGAACTCGACAAGCTGGCGCCGCAACCCGACGAGGAAACCACGCTCGCCACCCGCCGCACCGTCATGATGCAGTCCGAAAAGGTGGCTGAGGATTTACGCGACGCCCATGAGGTGATTGCGGGGGCTAATTCCTCGGTGCCGGCGCTTTCCGGCGTCATTCGCCGGCTGGAACGGCGTACATCGCAGGCACCGACTTTAGTCGAACCGGCGGTGAAGGCGCTCGACGCCGCGCTGACCGCGCTGGAGGAAACCCGCGGCCATCTTGAGCAGGCGCTACGCACAGCCGATTTCGATCCGGCCGAATTGGAGCGCAACGAGGAGCGGTTGTTCGCGCTGCGCGCGGCGGGCCGCAAATACAACGTGCCGGTGGATGAACTGGCTGCGCTGGCGCGCAAGTACAACGGCGATATCGCGAGGATCGATGCCGGCGAGGAAAAGCTCAAAAGCCTCGACGCCGCCGCGAAAATTGCCGAAGCTGATTTCCGCACCGCGGCCGGCGCACTTTCCAAGGCGCGCACAAAGGCCGCCACCGCGCTCGACAAAGCGGTGAACGGCGAACTCAAGCCGCTCAAGCTGGAGCGCGCGCAATTCTCGACCGAGATCGTCAGCGATGCCGCGGCGGCCGGGCCGAACGGCATCGACCGCGTCGAATTCTGGGTGCTGACCAACCCCGGCACCAAGCCGGGCCCCCTGATGAAAATCGCCTCCGGCGGCGAGCTGGCGCGCTTTTTGTTGGCGCTCAAAGTTGTGCTCGCCGACCGCGGCTCGGCGCCGACATTGGTGTTTGACGAAATCGACACCGGCGTCGGCGGTGCCGTGGCCGATGCCATTGGCGTGCGTCTGGCGCGGCTGGCTTCCGGTGTGCAGGTGCTGGCGGTGACGCATGCGCCGCAAGTTGCCGCGCAGGCCAACCGGCATTACGTCATCAGCAAGGACGCGCTGGAGAAGGGCAAGCGGGTTGCGACGCGCGTCACCGAAGTCGCCGAGGAGCGCCGTCGCGAGGAAATCGCCCGCATGCTGGCCGGCGCGGAGATCACCAACGAGGCTCGCGCTGCCGCCGAACGGCTGATCAAGGCGGCGTCGTAGTCGTCCGCCGACACGAAGAGTAAAATGGCGAAAAGTAGGAAGCCCAGCGTAAAAACCGACAAGACCCCCGTCGACCTCCTGACATCCAAACAGGCCAAGGTCGAGCACGCGCGCCTGCAGGTCGAAATCTCCCAGCACGACAAGCGCTATTACCAGCAGAACCGCCCGACCGTTTCGGACGCCGAATACGACGAACTGCGCAAGCGCTACAACGCCATCGAGGCGCGCTTTCCGGATTTGCGCACGCTGGAGTCGCTGGCGCTGAAAGTTGGGGCCGCGCCTGCCGGTAAGTTCAAGAAAGTCCGCCACGCGGTGCCGATGCTCTCACTCGACAACGCCTTTGCCGAGCAGGACGTCGTCGATTTCGCCGCCCGCATCCGGCGCTTCCTGAAATTAGGCGACGACGAGGAAATCGCCTTCAGCGCCGAGCCCAAGATCGACGGGCTGTCGATGTCGCTGCGCTGCGAGGATGGCGAACTGGTCACCGCCGCAACACGCGGCGATGGCGCAGAAGGCGAGGACGTCACCGCCAACATCAAGACGATCAAGCAGGTGCCGCAGCAGCTTAAAGGTAAGCACATTCCGAAAGTCTGCGAGGTGCGCGGCGAGGTCTACATGACCAAACAGGCGTTCCTTGAACTCAACGAGCGTCAGAAAACGACGGGCGGTGAGCTCTACGTCAATCCACGCAATACCGCCGCCGGCTCATTGCGGCAAAAGGATCCGGCGATCACCGCGTCGCGCCCGCTCGGCTTCTTCGCCTATGCCTGGGGCGAGATGAGCGAGATGCCGGCCGACAGCCAAAGCGGCATGATCAGATGGTTCGCCGCCTGCGGCTTCAAGACCAATCCGCTCACCAAGATCTGTCACTCGGTCGAGGAATTGCTCGCGTTTCATCACGACATCGAGCAGCGCCGCGCCAAGCTCGACTACGACATTGACGGTGTCGTCTACAAAGTCGACCGGCTGGATTGGCAGGGGCGGCTGGGCTTCGTGTCGCGCTCTCCGCGCTGGGCTATTGCGCATAAATTTGCCGCCGAGCGCGCGACCACCGTGCTCAAGGACATCGAGATCCAGGTCGGCCGCACCGGCACGCTCACCCCGGTCGGCAAGCTCGAGCCGGTCGGCGTCGGCGGCGTCATCGTCCAGAACGTGACGCTGCACAATGAGGATTACATCAAGGGGATCGGCGGCGACGGCGAGCCGTTGCGCGAGGGCCGCGACATCCGGATCGGCGACACCGTGATCATCCAGCGCGCCGGTGACGTGATCCCGCAGGTGGTTGACGTGGTGCTGGAAAAACGCCCGAAGGACGCCAAGCCATACAAGTTTCCGAAAAAATGCCCGTGCTATCTGCACACGGAAATCGTGCGCGAGGAAACTGCGACCGGCGAGGAGGGCGCCCGCGGCCGCTGCACCGGCGAATTCGCTTGCCCGTACCAGAAAATCGAGCACTTGAAGCTGTTCGTGTCGCGCCGTGCCTTCGACATCGAGGGCCTTGGCGAGAAACAGATCGAATTGTTCTTCGAGAAAGAATGGATCAAGGAACCGGCCGGTATTTTTACGCTCGAAAGGAAGCACAAGAAGGAGCTGCTCGAGGAGGAAGGCTTCGGCGAAACCTCGGTGCGAAATCTGTTCGCCTCGATCGAGAGCCGCCGTGAAATCTCGCTGGAACGTTTCATCTATTCGCTCGGCATCCGCCAGGTGGGCGAGACCACGGCGCTGGCGCTGGCGCGGGGTTACGGCTCCTGGACGGCATTTCACGATGCCGGGCTGAAAGTCGCCAAAGGTGACGAAGAAACAATCGCCGAGATGGACGCGCTCGATCAGATCGGCGACACGGTGATCGCGGCGGTCGCGGCCTATTTCGGCGAGAGCCACAACCGCGGCATCGTCGACCGCCTCGTCAAGGAGGTGACCATCCTCGACGCCGAAAAACCCAAGACCGACTCAGCCATCGCCGGCAAGACCGTGGTGTTTACCGGCTCGCTGGAAAAGATGACGCGCGAGGAAGCCAAGGCCACCGCCGAGCGTCTGGGCGCCAAGGCTTCCGGTTCGGTGTCAAAGAAAACCGATTACGTCGTCGCCGGTCCCGGCGCGGGTTCAAAGTTGGCCGAAGCCAAGAAGCATGGCGTCAAGGTTCTGACCGAAGACGAATGGCTCAAGCTGGTCGGCGGCTAGACCGGCATTGTCGCGGCCACCAGCCATGACGTGGCCGGCGCGTCCAGCAGCGGACTGAGCACGTCCAGCACCCGCGCGTGATAAGCGTCGATCCAGGCGCGCTCTTTGCCGGTGAGCATGCGCGGCAGGATCAGCCGCCGGTCGACCGGCGCCAGCGTCAGCGTCTCGAACGCATTCAGCGGCTTTTCGGCGCCTTCGGGTGCTGCCGCCGCGGTCACCAGCACCAGGTTTTCGATGCGAATGCCGTAGGCGCCGGTCTTGTAGTAGCCCGGCTCGTTGGACAGGATCATGCCGCGCTTGAGCGCGACGGTGCCGAGCTTGGAAATGCGTGCCGGCCCTTCATGCACCGACAGATAGCTGCCGACGCCATGGCCGGTGCCGTGATCGAAATCGAGTCCGGCCTGCCACAGGGCCGTGCGCGCCAGCGGATCGATCTGGGCGCCACTCGTGCCCTCCGGAAACACCGCGGTGGCGATGGCGATATGGCCCTTGAGCACGCGCGTGAAACGGTCGCGCATCTCCTCGCTCGGCGTTCCGATGGCGACGGTGCGGGTGATATCGGTGGTGCCGTCCTCGTATTGTGCGCCGGAATCGACCAGGAACAGTTCGTCGTTTCCGATCGTCCGGTTGGAGCCTTGCGTGACGCGATAGTGCACGATGGCGCCATTCGGCCCCGAGCCGGCAATGGTCGGAAATGAAATGTCCTTGAGCATGCCGGTATCGCGGCGGAAGCTTTCCAGGGCTTCGACCGCGCCGATCTCGGTCACCGCGCCGTCCAGAACTTGCGCGTCGAGCCAGGCGAGGAACCGCACCATTGCCACGCCGTCGCGGATATGCGCGGCTTTCATGCCGGCGATTTCAGCCTGGTTTTTCACGGATTTCATCAGCGCGATCGGGTCGGCGCCGCGCATCGGCTTGCCACCGTTGTCGGCCACCAGGCGGGTGAGAGCATCGGCTGCGCTCGCCTGGTCGAGACGCACGGCCTTGTCCTTGAGCGCAGCGAGATCGCGCACGAGATCGCCTGGCGCGGGCACGTCGGCGAGTTTTTCCAACGCGTGGCGCGTTTTGTTGTCGAGCTTGGCGCCGTCCATATAGAGGGCGGGGCGCCCCTCGCGCGGGATCACGGCAAAGGCGAGCGCTAGCGGCGTATGCGCCACGTCGGAGCCACGGATGTTGAAGGCCCAGGCGACATTCTGCGGGTCGGACACCACCAGCACGTCCGCACGCAACTTGCCAAGCTCGGCGCGGATGCGCTTGAGCTTGTCGGCGGCGCTCTCGCCTGCGAGCTTGATGTCGCGCAAGTTTACGGGACCGGAAGGTGGCGCGGGCCGGTCGGACCACAACGCGTCGATTGGATTGCTGTCCACCGCAATTAAAGTTGCGCCGACGGTCGCGCAAACGTTTTTCAGCTTCTCGGCGCTCTCGGACGTATGCAGCCACGGATCGTAGCCGAGTTTGGTCCCGCTCTTTAGATTTTGCTCCAGCCATTGCTCCGGCGGGTTCTCCACCAGATGCTCGATAAAAAATGCTTTCGGATCGACTTGCGCTGCTGCTTGCACCGTGTAGCGGCCATCAACGAACAAGGCCGCGCGCTCGGCGAGCACAATGGCCGAGCCGGCCGAGCCGCTGAAGCCCGTAAGCCAGGCGAATCGCTCCTCGCTTGCGGGCAAGTATTCGTTCTGCTGACGGTCGACGCGCGGCACGACAAAGCCGTCGAGGCCGCGACGCTTCAATTCGGCGCGCAACGCCGCGACCCGGGCAGCGCTTTGCGCGCGCGTGCTCGATTCGTCGAAAGTCTGAAAGCGGGATTCGAACATCGCTGCACTCTAGAGCATCATTCGTTGCGCCCGCAGGCAGATGTAGGAAAAATTCGCATCGTCTTGACGGGCAATTCAGCAATCAAACGCGAGTCTGACTCTATTTTGTGCAATGCGTTAAATTCGCCGCAATGATGACACCGATGTTACCGGTTGATGAATCAAATCATGCCGGAAATACGGGGCTTCTATGCATTCTTACGGGTGTACGGAATCGCAGCCTAGTTTATATTGCAATGCAATAGTCAGGGACGAATACCGAAGAGGGCCGCTTATTTTTGGCCTGCGAGAAGGAGAGATAAAATGGTTGCCGTTACATACGGCGGTACACGCACCGCCACCCCAGCTGCGGTGAAAGCCAAGACTGCAAAGTCCGCGAAGAAGAGCAAAAGTTTTCTTGCGCGCGTATTCGACGCGATTTGCGATTCACAGATGAAGCGGGCGGAGCGCGAGCTTGCGCTGCACCGTCATTTGCTTCCGCCGGAGTTCAAACTGGACCGCATGTGGTCGCGCAACAACGGCCAGATGCCGTTCGGCGGCTGGTAAAAGCGTTCTTTATCTGCAGGGCCGCCCCGGTCGTCCCCGCGCCGGGGCGGTTTTGTTTTTCCGTTTCAGCACCAGCGTGACCCAGCCTTCGAGCGGAATGCGCCGCTCCAGCGCGAGACCCTGCGCGCGGTAGGCCGCAAGCGCCGCATTGGCGTGGGCCGGCAACAGGCCCGACAGCACGATGCGCGCGTTGCGTGCCGCCAGCCGGCGGATCGGCACCGCCAGCCACAGCAGCGGGCCTAGCAGGATATTGGCAAAGATCAGGTCATAGCGCGCATGCGCGGTGATTGCGCGGCGTTGCGCGCCGGCGGCATGCACAAATGTGATTCCAGGCGCAGCGTGGTTTTGCCGCGCATTGGCGCGTGCCGCATCGACTGCGACGCGATCGATGTCGCTGGCGGTGACGGGCCTTCGCAAAATTTTCGCCGCCGCCATCGCCAGCACCCCGGACCCGGTGCCGATATCGAGCACGCGCGCGAAACGCCGTCGTTTGGCCAGATCGTCCAGCGCCAGCAGGCAGCCGCGCGTGGTGCCATGGTGGCCGGTGCCAAAGGCCAGCGCGGCCTCGATCTCGATGCCGATGTCGTTGGCCTGCACGCGGGCGCGGTCATGCGCGCCATGCACGACAAAGCGGCCCGCGCGCACTGGCTTCAAGCCGCTCAGGCTTTGCGCCACCCAATCGGCTGGAGCGACCGGCTCGATGGTGAGCGCGTCCGCCGCGGCGCCGTCTTCCGCAAGTTCCATCAGCGCGCGCAGGGCTACGTCGTTCGGTGCCTCGCGGAAATGGATTGCCAGTTGCCAGCGCCCGTCATCGCCCTCAAAGGCGGCACAGGCGATGTCCTCGGGGTCGAGGCACTCGCTGAAATAGGTCGCCAGCCTTCGGGCGGTCGGCTCATCGCAGAGCAGGCGGGCGACGGTAGTCGGTGCGTTCATGGCGGGATGACAACGGTTGGCGATTTGCCCGTCAATCGCTATCTACGCGCATGATCCCGAAAAGTGGGAACCGGTTTTCGGATAAGATCATACGCAATAGAAAGACCTCATGGCCATCGAACCCCCGAATCCTGCCGACATGGAAGCTCTTGAACTCGCCCGCCGTAGCGGCTGGCCGGAGGACCTGCGCGTGCTGATTGCACGGTTTCCGCGCGAACAATGGGAGGGTCACGCCAATCTTGGCGGCATGGCGCGGTTCTGGCTGTCGCGCCACGACATGTTCCGCGAACTGTCCGGCAATATCGAGGAGGTGATGGCGGGTTTCCTGAAGGGCGATATCCCGGCGGCGGAATTCCCGCGCCGGTTGGTGCCCCGGCTGCAATTTTTGCTGTCGCAGCTCGACGTGCATCACCAGATCGAGGACCAGCACTATTTTCCGATATTCCGTGCCGCCGACGAGCGGCTGGCGCGCGGCTTTGACGTACTGGAAGGCGACCATCACGCCATTCACGCCGACATGGCGGCGACCGCCGGGACGGCGAATGCCTTGTTACGCGCACTGGCCGCCGACAAATCGGACGCCCGCCAGCAGGGCGACGCTTATGCGAAAGCGAGCGGCATGTTGATCAAGGGCTTGATCCGGCATCTCGACGACGAGGAGGATTTAATCGTGCCGCTGATCCTTGACCGCGGCGAGGCCGCGCTCGGCGTCGGGCATTAGGGGTGGCAAGGGGCACCACCAACCTGAATTCGTGAGAGACGCTGACCGACGTCCGCTTTACCCCCAAATGCGGACATTGGCGGACCTGACTAGCGTGTCCGCTAAAAGCCAGGAGCGGACATGTGTCGCGCCATTCTCGAGCAATTTCATTGGGTTTAAATTCTGAGAGACGCTATTGCCTGTTCAATTTCTGCGAAGCAGAAGAAAACACCTACCAACGCCCCTGTCGCCGGACCAGCCTCATAATCACAAGTAGCAGCACGGCGCCGATGGTGGCAGCGACGATCGCTGCAGCAATGCCGCTACCCAGACGAATGCCGAGTTGGGGGAATAGCCAGCTGGCGATGAATGCGCCGACGATTCCGATGACAATGTCACCAACCAAACCAAAGCCAGTCCCTTGCACGATTTGGCCGGCCAGCCAGCCAGCGATAGCGCCAACCAACAATATG
>JAYTFS010000224.1:0-10934 GCA_043734185.1 Pseudolabrys sp.
CATGCAGGCCGAATTGTTGGATATTCACGCCCGCACGAAAAAGACGATTCTGTTCGTGACCCACGATCTCGACGAAGCGGTGCTGATCGCCGACCGGATTGTGGTCATGAAGCAGGGGCGCGTGCACGACATCATGACGGTGCCACTCAAGCGCCCGCGCGATCTTGGCGAAGCGCGCGGGACGCCGGAGTTCGCCGAGACCCGCTACAAAGTCTGGCGCGCCATTCACGACGGCGCGGTAGTGCACTGATGACCAACATCGCCGAAATCGAAAACAAGACCACCGCGCCGCCGGTGGCGGACAATGCCGAGCGGCGCCAGATGCCGCGCTGGGCGATCACATTCATGTCGGTGAGCGGCCTGCTGTTGCTGTGGGAAATCTTCGGCCGCGACATCAATCCGGTATTCGGTTCCTATCCGTCGGCGATTGCGGTGGCGTTCTGGGAACTGCTGCGTAGCGGGCAATTGTGGAAGGCGCTGTTTGAAAGCCTGCAGCCGTTCTTCGCCGGCTATCTGCTGGCGATCGTGATCGGCGTGCCGCTGGGTCTCGTTATTGGCCGTTTCCGCGCGGCGGAAGCGGCTCTCGGCATCTATGTCACCGCCGGTTATGCCATGCCGCTGGTCGCCCTGGTGCCGCTGCTGATCCTGTGGCTCGGGCTGGGCTTTAAGGTGAAGGTCGCTGTGGTGTTTTTGATGGCGTTGTTCCCGATCTGCATCAACACCTGGCTTGGCGTCGTCGCGGTGCCGAAGACGTTGATCGAGGTCGGCAAATCATTCGTAGCGCCGGATCTGGTTATTTTACGCCGCATCGTGCTGCCCGCGACACTGCCTTACATCATGGCCGGTGTGAGGCTGGCGGTCGGCCGCGCGGTGGTGGCCATGGTGATCGCGGAATTTTTCACTACAATTTCGGGCCTAGGCGCAGTGATCATCAATTCTGCCAATAATTTCGACACCGCCACCATGTTCGTGCCGATCTTCATTCTGATGATCATGGCCATCGGCCTGAACAGTCTGATCGGCTGGGTCGAGCGCACAGTTGCGCCCTGGCAAGCGGAAATCGCGGGCCGCGACCGCGAATAGTTAGCCTAGCGCGCGCACCGCAGCGAACAGATCGCGCACTTGTTTTTCGGAAATATTGCGCGTGATGAACACGACGCGGCTTTGCCGGTCGCCGTCCGGCCAGGTTTCCAGTTCGACCGGCGGATGGGCGAGGTGCTGAACGAATTGCACCACCACAGGGCCTTTGCAGCCTTCGATGGCAAGAAAACCTTTCACACGCAACAGGTCGGGTCCGCGCAGCGCAATCAGCATCTCCATCACACTTGAAAATATGGTCCACGGTATTGGCGCCGTCGCGTTCAACACAAAACTTCCGATGCCATCGCTATGCGCGGCCTCGGCGACAAAGGCGTTACGCGGATCGTGGGCAGCTTCCGTCAGATGAGTCGGATCGATCTCGCCGTTCACCGCAACCAGGATTTCGGCGCGCGCGTTTAGTTGGCGTAGCTGTGCGATCAGCGCTTCGGTCGCGCTGGCGCCGGCGATGTCCGTCTTGGTCACCACCAGCCGGTCGGCCAGGATAGCCTGCTTGCGCGCCTCCGACGATCGCGCCAGCGTGTCGAGCCCGGTTGCGGCATCGACGACGGTAATCACCACCTCGACATGGAACTCAGTTCCCAGCGCGCGGTCGGTGGAAAAAGTCTGCAAAATGGGTGAGGGATCCGCGAGCCCCGAGGTCTCGATCACGATGCGGCGAAAGTTCGGGATGTCGCCGCGCTCGCGCTCCACCACCATGCGCCGCAACGCCAGTTGCAGATCGCTGCGCGTGATGCAGCACAGGCAGCCATTGCCGAGCAGCACAGTTTCGTCGGCGCTGGAGCGGATCAGCGCGTCGTCGATGCCGATGGCGCCGAATTCATTGACTACGACGGCGGTGCCTCGGCCTTCTTCAGTTGCGAGAAAGCGCTTGAGCAGCGTGGTCTTGCCGGCACCGAGAAATCCCGTGATCACCGTTACCGGCACCCGCGCGCCGCGCGCGCGCTTGAGCTTGCGCCCGAACAGGCCGGCGGCCGGGGAAGGGAAGATTTCGTTCATGGGGCTTACTTTACCTCACCCCATGGTCAGGAGACTAGAAATCCATCTCCAGCACGTAGAGCCCGCCCGAGAAGCGATCGACGGTGTAGACGATCTCGCGTTCGTCGACATACACATCGTTGATCTGCACCGCGCCGGCTGGTGAGCCTTTTGGCGTCCCCGGCACAAAAGCGGCGACTTCCTTGGGCTGGTAGGCGTTGGAGATATCGTAGGCGCGCAGGCCCCCGTTGAAGAAGGTGCCAAGTACGATCTGGTCGGACTTCCAGGCGGTCGGCACCGGCGTGTTCTCGTGGATGTTGTGCGCACCAAATCGCCCGCCGCGATTGGCGTAGGCGTCGAGCGGCGGCATCGGACAGGTGGAAATCGGCACCAGATGCTGCTCGTCGCGCGCATCCAGCATCCAGATAAGCTTCGGCCAGTCCTTGCCGGCATTCTCGGTTGACTCGTCGGTGACCAGCATCAATCCGCGGTCGAACAGCGGCACCGCCGTATGCATGAAACCCGTGTAGGGCGGCGAATTGGTCCAGCGTGAGATCATCTTCGGGTTGGCTTTGTCCTTGATGTCCATCACGAACATGCCGCCGTCGATGTAGCAGAGATAGAGCCGGTCCGGCCGGTCGGGATAAACATTGGTGTTGTGCGCGCGATAGCCCTTGTCGAGCGGGTGGCGCGGCGGCGGCGCGACATTGTCGGTGACGCTCGTTCCCGGCATCCACCAGCGGCCGACTTCGACCGGCTTTGACGGATTGCGAACGTCGATGCAGCGGTAGAACTGATCGTCGTTCTTGTTGCTCGGCTTGAAGTCGGGTGCGCCTGAGGCCATGTGGACATATTCGCCGTCGCAGAACCACAACTGATGCACGCCGCGCGAATTCGCGCCCGAGCAGTCGAAGAACGAAATCGAGCGCGGCTTTTCCGGCACCGAGCAGTCGAACAATTCCAGCCCGGCCGGCTGCTGGCCGACTTTCTGGGTCTGATAGGCGACCGCCAAAATGTCGCCGGTCATTTCCAGCGAATTCGAGCGCATATGCGCCTGCGGCAGCACGGTCTGCACGATCACTTTCGGATTGCGGGGATCGGACACATCGACGCCGGTGAAATTCTTCGGCGCGCTTTCGTGCGCGAGCCAAAGGATGCGCCGTCCGTCCTTGGCGATTTGCACCGCCATGCCTTCGCCCATGCCGCCGAAACCGCCGAGGTCGTTCTGGGCCAGCAGTTTGAAATTCCAGGTAGTCGGCTCACCGCTGTTGTTGAGCGGATTATTGGCGGCGGACATTCACGTCTCCGGGGTTGGCAATGGTCGAGTAGAAAAGCCGGCGCGGGTGCGCCGGCCGTTATTTAGTCATGCGCCAATCAGGCGCCGGCCTGCTTGAGGAATTCGGTGCGCAACGCCTTGCTCCAGTCGGGCAGGGCTTTGATCTTGTTTTCCTTGAGCAGGATTTCGGAGTGCATTGTCAGATATGGCACGATGTCGGCCGGCCAGCCCGGTTGCACCTCAACGCGGGCGAGCGCCTTGGCAAAGGTGTCGGGCGCCATGGTGTAGCCCTTCGAGGTATAGAACGAGAAAATCGTGTCGGCGACCTTCTTGGGGTTCTGCTTGAAATCCTTGGCGACTTCGAGCCAGGCCTTGAGATAGGCCACCACAGTCTGTGGGCTCTTTTCGATGAAGTCCGGCGTTGCTGCCATGAACACCGGCAGCTTGTCGAAGCTTGAGAAGTCCACCAGCGTATTGGCGAGGCCGTCGGCCTCGGCGATCGAGTTATAAGGCTCGATGTTGCACATGGCATCGACAGTCTTCGCGGCCATCGCCGCCACCATGTTGTTCACGTCGATGCGGATTTCCTGATAATCGCCCTTTTTCAGGCCGGCCTTGGGCGCGATCTGGTCGACGAAGATGTTGCCTGTCGAGGAGCCGCTCTGGTTGGCGACTTTCAGGCCTTTCAGGTCCTCGACCTTGGTAATTCCGAGATCCTTGCGCGCCATCACGCGCGCGGTCTTGCCGACATATTCGAGCATGACGATGCCGACCAGCCCGCCTTTATCGTGGCCGAGCGCCAGCGAGGGGCCGGCATAGGTCCCCATGTCGACCTGGCGCGCCACCATCTGCTGCATGGTGACGTTGCCGGACGGCACCGCGAATTCCTCGAACTTGATGCCGTGCTTCTCCAAGAGGCCGGAGCGCAGCAGATAGTAGGTCGGCATGCCCCACATGTTGGTCTGATAGCCCTGACGCACCGTCTCCAGCGCGGCCGAGGCAGGCTTCACGCCCAGTCCCACTGCCAGCGCGCCGGCGCCCGCGGTGTTCAGGACTTGGCGGCGGGAAATTCCGTTTTGCAGAATGGTCATCGTTCATCCTCCATGTAGCTTTGATTTTTAATTGGCCGCTTCTTCCACTTTCACATCGTGTCCGAGATGCCGCAGCAGTTCCTTCTGGCAGTCGAGGAATTCCACGCTCAGCGGATCGCGCGGGCGCGGCAGGTCGATCTTGATTTCGGCTTTCACGGTGCCGGGATGCGGGCTCATTACGATCACGCGATCCGCCAGATACACCGCCTCCGCCACGTTGTGTGTCACGTAAATCACCGTCTTGCGAGTCGCTTTCCACACATCAGCGAGCAGCCGCTGCATGTCGTCGCGTGTCATTGCGTCCAAAGCCGCGAAGGGCTCGTCCATCAGCAGGACTGCAGGATTGTACGCCAGCGCGCGGGCGATGGCGACCCGTTGCTGCATGCCGCCGGACAGATGGTGCGGGTAGGAATTGACAAACTTTTCCAGCTTCACCAGCCGCAATTGCTCGCGCGCGATCTTGTCGCGCTCCTCCTTGGCAACGCCCTTCATTTCCAGTCCGAAGGACACATTGCCGAGCGCGGTGCGCCACGGGAAAAGCTGGGCGAAATCCTGAAACACCACGCCGCGGTCCATGCCGTGGCCGTCGACCTTTTTGCCGCCGATGCGGATTTCGCCTGCGGCCGGTGTCAGAAATCCGGCAATGATGTTGAGCAAGGTCGACTTGCCGCAGCCGGACGGGCCGACGATGCAGACGAATTCAGAAGCGCCGATGTTGAAGTTGACGTTCTTGACGCCGGGGACCTTGCCGCCCGGCGTGTCGTAGACCAGCGTCACGTCGCGGATTTCTATCGGGACCATGCTACTTACTAGCCCTTCGCCACGCGCGACATGCCCCAGCGCTGGATGGTGTTGCGCTCGAGCGAGCCGAACACCAGGCGCTCGAAGGCAAAGCCAATGCCGCCGATGACGATGAGGGCGGCCAGCATGAGGTCGGTGTTGAGGAATTCCTTAGCGTCGAAGATCACCCAGCCGAGCCCCCAGTCGGAGGCCGCGATCATCTCGGCGCCGACCACCGCGATCCAGGCGCGCAAGAATGCCTGCCGCATGCCGGTGATGATGAAGGGCGAGGCGCCGGGAATGATCACTTTCCAGAACAGCGAGTTTTCATCCGCGCCCATGGCGCCTGCCGCGCGCAGCCACAGCGGGTTCACAGAACGAACGCCCGACCAGGTGTTGAACAGCATCGGGAATGTGGCGGCATAGAACACGATCAGAATCGTCGTCAGGTTGCCGATGCCAAACCACAGCATGAACAGCGGCACCAGCGCGAAGGACGGGATCGGCATCATCGCGCTGACCAGCGGCAGAAAGAAATTCTCGACGCGCCGGAAGCGTGCCATCAGGATACCCAACGGAATGCCGACCGCCACCGCAAGGCCAAAGCCGAGCATCACCCGGTACAAGGTGAAAATCGCGTGCTGGATCATCGTGCCGTTGGCGAGGCTTGCGTAAAGCGCCCGCAGGATGGTCGGGATGGTCGGCAGCAGCGCCGCCGCGAAAATGCCGCTGCGCGCCAGCACCTCGTAGACCGCGGCGGCGGCGGCGATCGTGACCGCGCCACGGATGAAGGTTCGTGTTTGCTGGCCATTGCTCATGCGGTGATCATGCCCCAGCGCACGACGGTGTAGTCCTCGATCTTCTGGAACGCGAGTTTCTCCAGCACGAGACCGATAATGGCGATCACGGTTATGCCCGCCATCATGACATCGGTGTTGAGGAATTCCCGCGCGCCGAAAATCATCCAGCCCAGCCCCCACGGCACGGCAGCCAGCATCTCGATCGCCACCAGCACGCGCCAGGCTTGCGCCAGGCCGAGCCGCAGTCCCGTGAGAATGTAGGGCAGGGCGCCGGGCAGGATCACGTGGCGGAACATGCGGCGATCGTCGGCGCCCATGGATTGCGCCGAGCGCACCCAAATTTCCTTGACGGCTTTCACGCCGGTCCAGCTGTTGAAAATGACCGGGAACGACGCCACGAAGCCAACCAGCAGCACGGCAGAAATATTGCCGAGGCCGAACCACAACAAAAACAGCGGCGCATAAGCAAGGCCGGGTATCGGCGCCATGATGCTCACGATGGGGAGAAAAATATCCTCGGCCTTGCGCGAGCGCCCCATCAATACGCCGACGGTCACGCCGATGACGCCAGCCAGCGCAAAACCGGAGAGCAGGCGGATCACGGTCTGGATGGCGTGATGCGGCAGGATGCCGTTGGCGGTAAGGCGGATGAACGTTGCCGCCACTTCTTCGATCGTTGGAAACAGCCGGTGCGGAAACACGCCGGCCAGCGCGACGATTTCCCAGATGGTACCGACCACGACGAAGGGAAAGAGATTACGCGCGACGGCGCGCCAGCGCTCGCTGCCGGCCGAGCGGCCAGCGGCTTCCGTCACGCCAATGGTGGTGACCGCATCCTGCATCGTTGCCGGCGTTTCTCCCGAAGTAATGGCCTCTTGTCGTGGACGTTGGCCGCAGATTAATGCCCTTTGAACGCTGACTACAAGCATAGCTGCCGCGGTATTCTCGGCTCTGGCGATTTAGCGGCAGAACGGCTAAAGCGCGGGCCAAGAAGTCATCAGGCCTGACGGCAAAATCTTCAACGGGAGAGTTTCGTAATGTCGAATACACAAAAGATCGGCTGGATCGGGGTCGGCCGCATGGGCACGCCGATGGCCGAACGCCTGCTCAAGGCCGGCCATGACGTGACGATCTGGAACCGCACGCGCGCCAAGGCCGAGCCGTTGGCCGCCAAGGGCGGCAAGATCGTCGACAAGCCGGTCGATCTCGCCGGTTGCGACGTCGTGTTTGCCATCGTCTCCACCGGCAAGGACGTCGAGGAAGTCGTGTTCGGCAAAGACGGCCTGCTCTCAGGCGCCAAGAAGCCGAAGATGCTGGTCGATTGCTCCTCGATCTCCGTCGAGGAATCCGCCGCCATTCGCGAAAAATTGACGGCCAAGGGCGTGAGCTTCCTGGCGGCGCCCGTGTCCGGCAATGCCAAGGTGATCAAGGCCGGCAAGCTGTCGTCGGTGGTTTCCGGCCCCGAAGCTGATGCCAAGATCGCGATGCCGCTGATCGAGGCGTTTGCGCCGCAAGGCGTTTCTTACGTCGGCGACGGCGAACTGGCGCGCATCTGCAAGATCGCGCACAACGTCATGCTCGGCGTGGTGATCGAGAATTTGATCGAGATCACGCTGCTCGCCAACAAAATGGGCGTGCCGCGTCATGCCTTCCTGGCCTTCATGAACAACGGCGTCATGGGCTCGATGTTCACCAAGTACAAGACGCCGGCGCTGGTCAATCTCGACTGGACGACGACGTTTACGCCCGAACTGCTGCGCAAAGACCTCGATCTGGGTCTTGCCCTTGGCCGCGAGTGGGACGTGCCGATGCCGGTGACCGCGGCAACGCGCGAGGTGCTGCAAGGCCATTTCGGAGCCGCGCAGCTTCAGAAAAATCCGGAGGAATATCTCGCCAAGGATTTCGCCGCGCTGGCAGAGACCATGGCCATTGCCGCCGGCATGAAGCTGACGCCGGAAAACAAGAATGTCGGGACGGGATTAGAGTAGGCGCTAAAAAAGGCCCCCCTCACTGGGCGCATAAAAAAAGGGCCCCTCGCGGGGCCCTGTGTGCAGAAGGTGGAGGATTCTAGCCGCCGTCTAAGCCTAAAGGGAGGAAAACGGCAGCTGCGCACAAGGATCAGTGAACAGCCCGCGCGCGGTTCCCACAAGTAAATTGCCCATAAATTCATCATGGACTGTGGACGGCAGCCGACACATCATCCGCGCACAAAAAAACAGTAAGGGGCCGGTCATGAGTTTCAAGCTTTACAACGCGCCGCAATCGACCTGTAGCCAGCGCGTGCGCTTCGTCTTGAACGCCAAGAAGCTTGCCTTCGACGAGGTGAAACTCAATTTGCTGGAAGGCGACCAGCTCAAGCCCGATTATTTGAAACTCAATCCGAACGGCGTGGTGCCTACGCTCGACCACGACGGCGCCATCGTCACCGATTCCACCGTCATCACCGAATATCTCGACGAGGTTTCGCCGGCGACAAGTTTCACGCCGGAAGCGCCAGCTTTGCGCGCACACATGCGCGCGCTGATGCATTTCATCGACGAAATGCCGGCCGCCGCCGTGCGGTTTCCGACCTTCAATCTCGCGTTTTTGCCGAGCTTCCAGAAGATGAGCCGCGAGGCCTTTGTGGCGATGGCGGAGTCAAAGCCCTTGCGCCGCGAATTCATGCTGACCATGGGCCAGACCGGATTTCCTAAAGCCGAAATGGACGCCGCACTCGCCCGCCTGCGCCGCGCCTATGAGCGCGTGGACATCGAAATCGAAAAGAGCGGCGGACCGTGGCTCTTGGGGAAAAAGATTACGCTCGCCGACGTGGCGGTGATGCCGGCGCTGGTGCGCATGAACGACCTCAACCTGCCGGATTGGCAGGACCTGCCGCGCGTCGTCACCTGGTTCGACAATATTCGTGCGCACGAAGCGTTCAAGCCGACGTACTATCCCGGCTCGCTGGTGAGCGAGCGCTTCCCGCATTTGAGAGAAAAGACCGCGTCGCGTTAGTACTTCGCCGCGATCGGAAGCTCCTCGGCCGGGAACAGCGAGATCACCGTGCAGCCTTTGTCCGTGACCACGACTTCTTCCTCGATGCGCGCGCCGGAGTAGCCGTCGGTCGCCGGGCAATAGGTTTCGATCGCGAACACCATGCCCTCCTTGATCTCGGTCGGGTGATCCAGCGAGACCACGCGCGAGATGACGGGGCGCTCATGCAGCGCGAGGCCGAGGCCGTGCGCGAATTGCAGGCCGAACGCCGAAGTCTCGTCGGGGAAGCCGAATTCACCGGCCTTCGGGAAGGCTTCGCAGATCTTGGCCGTGCTGGCGCCGGGCTTGATGCGCTGCATCGCGCTGTCGAGCCAATGGCGCGCCTTCTTATAGGCATCGTGCTGCGCCGGCGTGGCGCGCCCGACATTGAAGGTGCGGTAGTAGCAGGTGCGATATCCCATGAACGATTGCAGGATGTCGAAGAAGGCCTGGTCGCCGGGGCGGATCATGCGGTCGGTGAAATTATGCGGATGCGGATTGCAGCGCTCGCCGGAGATGGCGTTGACCGCCTCCACGTCGTCGGAGCCGTGAGTGTAGAGGAACTTGTTGACCTCGGCGACGACGTCGTTCTCGCGCACGCCCGGCCGCAGCATGTCGTTGATCATGTGATAGGCGCCGTCGACCATGGCGGCGGCGCGATTGAGAAGCGCGATCTCGTCCTGTGACTTGATCTCGCGCGCTTCCAACATGACCTGCTGGCCGTCGACGACATTGATGCCGGCCTTCTGCAGCTCGAACATCATCGGCGGTTCGATGATGTCGACGCCGATCGGCATCTTGTCGCAGCCCGCTTCCTTGATCAGCGCGGCGATTTCCTTGGAGTGCTTGGCCATCAGGCCGAATTTGGGATCGACCATGCCGCGCATGCCGATCAGGCCGGCTTTGCAGTTTTCCGGTGCGAGCCACGGCGCGTAGAGCTTGTGATGCACGGCGGCCGAGCCGAAGTCCCACAGAATCGGCTCGCCGGTGCGCGTCAATAGCGCCCAGCGGCAGAGCTTGTCGCGTTCCCATTCGCCGATCTTGGTCGACGTGAGGTAGCGGATGTTGTTGACGTCGAACACCAGTAGGGCTCCGAGCTCGGAATTCTCCAGCGCCTGCTTGGCGCGGCCGAGGCGGTAGCGGTGCAGGCGGCGGTAATCGACGCGTTCCTCGAAGTCGACCCCGGTGATGCCGAGCGCCGGCAAATGGCGGCCCCAATTGTGGCGCGGGTTGATGTCATCAGGGCTGATTTTGCGGACGGTCTGATCCATGGGCGTCTCCTCAAGGGGATAGGCTGGCCGGGCTTATAGCCGGTGGTTTGGCCGCATTATAGAGCAATAGTGGCGGCGCTGTCGCGCCATCCGGGAACGGCAAATACTCAATTCGCCGGCACGCCCGCGGCTTTGATGACGCCGCCCCAGACCTGGGTTTCCTTGGTGATGAAAGCCGCTGCCTCAGCTGCGCTGCCGCCGGCGGCGCGCAGGTTGATGGCGTCGAAATGCGACCGCGCCTCCGGGCTCTTGAGCACGTCGTTGATCGCCTGGTTGAGCTTGGCCACGATTGCGGGCGGCGTCTTGGGCGGCGCGGCGATCGCATTCCAGGTGCCGGATTCGAAATCCTTCAGCCCGGCCTCTGCCAGTGTCGGGATGTCCGGCAAGTTTTCAATGCGTTTGGTCGTCGCCACCGCCAGGATGCGCGCACGGCCGGCTTCGTGCAGTTTGATGGCGGACGCCAGCTCCATGAAAATAAAGTCGACGTGGCTGGCGATGATGTCGTTGAGCGCCGGCGCGGTGCCCTTGTAGGGCACGTGCACAAGTTTGGTACCGGTCACGGTCTCGAATAGCGCGGCGGTCAGATGCGATGTCGTGCCAATGCCCTGCGACGCGTAGTTGATCTTGC
>JAYTFS010000225.1:0-3321 GCA_043734185.1 Pseudolabrys sp.
TACATTGGCCGACGACAGCAAGAAAAACGCGGCAAATAATCAGTTTCGAAAATTGCGCCAGGCCGAAGAAGGCAAGCGCGCGATGACCGAATACGAAAACAACGCCATCGCCAATCGCGCCAAGACCGCGCGTTTGCGGGCGCTGCGTCTGGCGCGCGACGCCGAGGAGGCCGCGGCGCTTGCAGCTGCGCCGCCGGTGCCGGCGAAGAAGAAAAAAGCGGCGAAGAAAAAAGAAGTAGAGGCCGAGAGCTAGCTTTCAGCCTCAAGCCGCATCAAAGCTGCTGCGGCACCGACGAGCACTGCCGCGCCCAAGCACCAGAATCCGATCAGCCAATAAAGCACCGCCGACGCCGCACAGCCGGCCGCGAAATACAGAATGCTGAGCGAGAGCCGGCCGAAGCGGGTACGGATCGCCGCGGCATGATCGGGGTCGGTGCCGCTGATCAGATCGACGGCATCGATGGTGGCCTGCGTGGTCGAGCCGGTCATCAGCGTGGTCGGCGGCAGTTGTGAGAGATGCACGCGCTGCACGGCATTCTGCAGCGCCATCGCCGCGATGCCGGCAAAGCCGGTGAGCAATGCCGCCGGGCTGTCGGCATTGGGGAACGGGCCGAATGCCACCGCCAGCACGAAGAACGCCAGCAGCAATGCGACTTCCACACCGAGCAATATCCGCAGCACCGGCGCGTTGCGCCGGCGTAACGCGGCGCCGGCCAACCGCGCCAGCGCGATGACGAATATAAATTCCGGCAGCGCCAGGATTTTCCCGATGACGCCGTGACTGCCCAGCACCAAAGCCGCGCCGAGCGTGACGAAATTTCCGGTGACGTGGGCGGTGAACAGGCCGGCGAGGCCGAGGAAGCCGGCGGTGTCGACGAACCCGCCGTTAAAGGAAAGCAGCGCCGCGATCGCCGCCGGTCCGCCGGGTTTTTTCATGACGCGACCGCGGCCATCATATTCAGCTCAGCTTTTGTCCTTGATGGTCGTGATGGGCCGATCGCTGCCGCTGGCGGTTTCGGTGTGCCACTTGCCCTTGGTATCCTCGAACTCGATGACCTCGGTCTCGCCGGGAACCTTTTGCTCCGCGGCGGCCGCGGTCGCGGCTTTCAGCGCGGCGGCATGGGTCGGATAGGGCTCGGAAAACACGCCATCGACCTTGTAGGCCCAGCCGCCATCGTGCTCGACGATCTCATAGGTGACTTCGGACATTGGGATACCTTTGGGTTGAGCAGGTTTCAGGCATCAACGTATCGCGAGGGGGAATGGTTGCACAGGCAAAAAAGGGTTCGCCGTAACCCGGTGATTTCCCGATTTGGCTGTGCAATAGTGCCATCCAATAACACTTTATAATAATCTTTGGGAGGATTCACATGACCACCATCGGACGGCGGAATTTCATCAAGGGCGCAAGCGGCCTGGCACTGGCCGGCGGCTTGCTGCCCAAGCTTGCCGCGCCGGCGATCGCGCAAGCAGCCTGGCCGAACAAGCCGGTCCACTTGATCGTGCCGCTGGCGCCCGGCGGCGCCATCGACTTCATTGCCCGTCAATGTGGCGATGTGCTCTCGCGCACGCTCGGGCAGCAGTTCGTGGTCGAAAACCGCACCGGCGCGGGCGGCACGCTCGGCATGGACGCGGCGATGAAGAGCGCGCCGGACGGCTACACCTTCCTCATCACCAATGACAACGCCGCGAGCGCGCCGCACATTCTCAAGCTCAGCTACGACTACACCAAGGAGCTGCTGCCGGTGATCCATATCGGCAGCCAGCCGCAGATGTTCACCGTGCATCCCTCGCTCGGCGTGAACTCGGTCGCGGAATACATCGCCAACGCCAAGAAGAACCCCGGCGTCGGCGTGGCAACCTCGGGCGTCGGCTCGAACCAGCATGTGGTGGCGCTTTGGATGGCCAGGGAAGCCGGCATCAAGGTCGAGCACGTGCCCTATCGCGGCGCAGGCCAGGCGGTGAACGATCTGGTCGCAGGGCATGTGAAGTCGGCCTTCCTCGGGCCGACCTCGCTGGTCGCGCATGTCAAAGCCGGCACGCTGAAATTCATCGCGCAGACCTCGGCCAAGCGCGCGCCGACGCTGCCGGACGTGCCGACGCTCGAAGAAGCGGGTCTCAAGGGCGTCGTGCTGGAAGCCTGGTATGCCGCCTTTGCGCCTCCCGGCACGCCGCCGGAAATCGTCAAGCAGATGAATGCGGCGCTCCAGAAATCGCTGTCCGATCCCAAGCTGCTCGAAAACTTCACTAACGGCGCGGTCGAACCGGTCGGCGGCACGCCGGACGCGCTCGGCAAACTGGCGCGGGCGGATTCGGTGAAATACGAGCGGTTGGTGAAGGAACTCAATATCACCGCGGGCGGCTGATCAGATCCCGCGCTCGCGCTTCAGGCGGTCGATGTAATTCACGATTTCGGACGGCAGCGCCTTCACGCCGGCCGCGCCGGCTTTCGACAGCACCGGCCGCCATTGCGAGCGCTTCAGGAAGGCGGGCTCGCGATCGGCCGGAATGATGCGGTCGAAGATCACCACCATCAGCACGGCCAGCAGGCCGACGCGCACCGCGCCGAGCAGCGCGCCGGCCAGGCGGTCGGGAATGCTGCATTGCGCGCCGACGATCTCGCTGATGGCGTGGCGCAACAGCGCGCTGAGGACAAACCCGATCACCAGGAAGACAGCGGCGAAAGCGACCCAGGTCTGCGCCGGAGGCAGTTTGAACTGGGCGATCAAGGTCGGCATGAGATACGGCGTCGCCGCCACCGCGATCGGCGCCGCGGCGAGGTAGCCCAAAATCGTCGCCAGGCTGCGCAGCAGGCCGGCGTTGAAACCCATGACGACGGCTAGGAACAGGCAGACGTAAATGGCGATGTCGAATGGGTTCATGGACAGGAAGGTGTTCATGGACGAAGGGCCCAAATGTCCTTGTCGTGTATGCGTCACCGTCGTGCATGACACTGCATACCCGGTCACTTCAAGAGGTAACGGGAGAGAGTGCCGCGGGCGCATGGGAACTGCCGTCCTTTTGGCGTATTGTCGCACAGGCGACTCAAGCCAACCGGGTTGAGCCTTCCGGCTCAATCGCCCCCTTTCAAAAGGATTTTACCATGCGTTTCATGTTGGGATTGCGAGCGGGTCTTGTTGCGTTGATGGCGATCGCGGGCGCGACGTCGGCGGCCAATGCCGACAGCGGCAGCATTAGCATCCGCATCTTCAAGGCCGGTTTCGTCGTCGGCGGTTCGGCCGGCAGCGGCTCGCTGACGTTTCAGGGCCGCACCTATCCGCTGTCGATCGGCGGCCTGAGCTATGGCTTCACCTTCGGCGC
>JAYTFS010000226.1:0-8555 GCA_043734185.1 Pseudolabrys sp.
AATGGAGCAACTCGTTGCCGCACGGAATACTATCCGCGACACTTATGTCATGGTTGAATGGGCGGACAATGGCGACGACTAAGTCACGGGAATTGTCACCGGCATTGGTCCCGGCAATTGATTCAACGGCGAAAGATCGGAGTGAAGGAATGCAAGCGCTGACCGCAGGTATCACCAAGGCCGGCACCGGCATTGACGGCATCGCCTGGAATATTCTTGGCCAGACCTACGTGCCGAAATCCGTGTCGGAGAATTCATTCTCATGGCATGCGACGTTGCCAGCTGGAACGTTCGTCCCGCCGCATATCCATCCAATGCAAGAGGAATATATCTATCTGTTCGAAGGGCGGCTTGACCTCATCCTCGATGGCAAGGACTTCGTGGCGCAGCCGGGCGATCTCATCCACCTGCCGATGAACATCCCGCATGGCATATTCAACAAGACCGATCAGATCGTGAAGTGCTTCTTCTGGGTTTCGCCCACTCGCCGGCTCTATGATCTATTCTGGGCGATCCATTCCATGAAGGAACAAAAGCCAGAAGAGGTGGTTGCGCTTTCCGCGCGGCACGAAGTGATGTTCTTGCCACCACCGACCGCGTGATCCCTGCCGTCAGGCGGCTTTGCCCGATTTATTGACTTGCGCCTGCGCAAAGCCTGCAGTCGAAGCGTAACCACGCACGATCTCTTTGCGCTGCTCATAGGACAGCACGTCGTCGATATTATCGAAGCCGTCAGGCGCGAGTTTCTCGACGACGTCGATGACGCCTTCAGGCCCGCCTTTACGGTTCATCTGCACGATCTGCGCCGTCATCGGCAGACGCTCTTGCTCGTAGGCCCATAGTGCATGCGCGGGATGTTCGGCTGAGACTAGACGGTCGGCCAAACAGCGGGCGTCGAGAATAGCCTGCGAGGCTCCATTGGAGCCAACCGGATACATCGGATGGGCGGCGTCGCCGAGCAACGTCACGCGGCCATGCGACCAGCGCGGAAGCGGATCGCGGTCGCACATCGGATATTCCCAGAACTCGCCGGTGGCCTCGATCAAGTGCGTCGTATCGATCCACGGCAGACAGAAGCGCTGTAGATGCGGCCGCAGATCGTCCCAGCGGCCGGGCCGCGACCAATCTTCCTTGGCGGGAGGGACGCTGTTGTCACCGCCGATTTTGGCGGTGACTGCCCAGTTAGTCAGTCGGCGCTCGGAGCTGGTACCAGCGCCGATCGGATAAAGCACGAATTTGGCGGCGAGGCCGCCAGCCACGATCATCGAGCGGCCGGTGAGGAAGACCGGCCAATCGGTCGCCCCGCGCCACAGCATGATGCCGTTCCAGCGCGCCGGGCCTTCGCCGGGATAGAGCGTATCTCGCACTAGCGAATGGATACCGTCGGCACCGATCAGCACATCGCCGCGCACGCTCGCCCGGTGTGATCCGTTGCGGTCGAAGAAGTAAGCGGTGATGCCGGATTCATCCTGATGGAAACCGCCGAGGCGATGCCCAGTGTGAATTTTCGATTCTCCCAGACGAGCACGCGCAGTCTGGTAGATGACACCTTGCAGCTTGCCCCGGTTGATCGAAAACTGCGGCACGTCGTAGCCGGCTTCGAGGCCACGCGGCTCGCGCCAAATCTCCTGGCCGAAGCGATTAGTGTAAAACAATTCGTGGGTCCGGATCGCGACGGAGTCGAGCCGTTCGAGCAGGCCGAGCTCCTTCAACTCGCGGATGGCGTGGGGAAGAGTGTTAATGCCGACGCCGAGTTCGCGAATGCCGTCTGCCTGTTCGAAAATTTCGCAGTCGATGCCACGGGCGTGCAGCATGAGAGCGGTCGTCAGTCCGCCAACCCCGCCACCGACAATAATCGCCTTCATGACGCAACACCCGAAAACACCGTCACAATCGTTAAATTTCATCGCACCACGGCTGCCTTCGGGCAACAACGAGTTTCAAATATGGTGAGCATTTCGACGTAGGTGACCGGGGCGCAAGGGCGCGGGAGTGCGTAACACCAGGCCTTTAGGTCGGGCATATGCTTTAAATATAAAATATTTATGTTTGTAATATCACACCCGTTGCGGCATGCTTGGCGCCTGACCACCGTTAACGGAGCCGGCGGATGCGTGCGGCAATTCTTGGGGGCGGCCCGGGCGGGCTCTATTTCGCGATTTCCCTGAAGTTGCGCGATCCCTCGCATGACGTCGTCGTTGTCGAGCGCAACAAACCGAACGATACCTTCGGCTGGGGTGTGGTGCTGTCCGAGGACACGCTCGGCAATCTCGATGCCAACGATCCGATCAGCGCCTCGGCGATCCGATCATCCTTCGTCTACTGGGACGATGTTGCCGTGCATTATCGTGGCACCGTCATTCGCTCCGGGGGCCATGGCTTTAGTGGTATCGGGCGCCAGCGCCTCCTGAACATCCTGCAGGACCGCGCCCGCGCGTTGGGGGTAAAGCTTCAATTCGAAACCGAAGTGCAAGATCTCGACGCCTATCGCGATTTCGATCTAATCGTTGGCGCCGACGGCGTGAACTCGCGCGTCCGCGCGGCCCGCGCCGACGTTTTCAAGCCCGATATCGATGTGCGTGCGTGCAAATATGTTTGGCTCGGCACCGATCAGAAATTTGACGACGCATTTACTTTTATTTTTGAGAAAACTGAGCACGGCTGGATATGGGCGCACGCCTACCAGTTTGACGCCGACACGGCGACCTTCATCGTCGAATGTTCTGAGCAGACTTGGCGCAACGCCGGGTTCGATCGCATGTCGGGTGAAGACACCATAACGGCCTGCGAAAAGATTTTCGCGCGCGATCTCAACGGCAACGCGCTGATGTCGAATGCCAAACACCTGCGCGGCTCAGCCTGGCTCAACTTCAACCGCGTGCTTTGCGAGCGCTGGAGCACCGGTAATGTTGTCCTGCTGGGTGATGCCGCTGCGACCGCGCATTTTTCGGTCGGGTCCGGCTCCAAGTTGGCGATGGAAAGTGCCATCGCGCTAGCGAATTATCTGCATCGCGAGCCGACCATGGTACGCGCCTTCGCTCGTTATGAAGACGAACGCCGACTTGAGGTGCTACGACTGCAGAATTCAGCGCGCAATTCGACCGAATGGTTTGAAGATGTCGAGCGTTATCTGCATCTAGACCCGGTCCAGTTCAACTATTCACTACTGACGCGCTCGCAGCGCATCAGCCACGAAAACTTGCGCCAGCGCGATCCCGAATGGCTGGCCGATGCCGAGAAATGGTTCGAAACAAAAGCGACGGGAAGGAGCTCGGCCGCGGCGCGACCGCCAATGTTCGTGCCGCTGCGCGTGCGCGGCGTCGAGCTGAAAAATCGTGTGGTGGTTTCGCCGATGGCGCAATATCGCGCGGTTGATGGTAGCCCAACCGATTGGCACTTCGTGCACTATGCCGAACGCGCCAAAGGCGGCGCTGGGCTTGTGTTCACCGAAATGACTTGTGTGTCGCCAGAAGCACGCATTACACCCGGCTGCACCGGACTTTATGCCAGCGAACACGAACAGGCGTGGAAGCGTATTGTCGATTTCATCCATGCTGAGACGAGTGCCAAAGTTGCCGTGCAACTTGGCCACTCCGGCCCGAAAGGTTCGACCCAGCTTGGGTGGGAAACCATGGATGCTCCTTTGACGACCGGAAATTGGGAGGTCGTAGCGCCGTCTGCGGTGCCATGGAGCGCCAATAATCAAACCCCGAGTGAATTGACCCGCGCTGGCATGGACAAGGTGCGCAACGATTTCGTGCGGGCTGCCGAGATGGCCAATCGCGCAGGGTTCGACTGGCTGGAGCTGCACTATGCGCACGGATACCTAATGTCGTCGTATATCACGCCGCTTACCAATCGGCGCACGGATGAATATGGCGGCAGCATAGAAAACCGAATGCGCTTCCCGCTCGAAGTTTTTTGCGCCGTTCGTGCCGTGTGGCCGGACGACAAGCCGATTTCGGTGCGCATATCGGCCAACGATTGGGTCGGTACCGACGGAGTTACGCCGCAAGATGCTGTCGCCATTTCGCGAATGTTGGTCGAGGCCGGCGTCGATCTCATCGACGTGTCGGCTGGCCAGACATCAACGCGCTCAAAACCCGTCTACGGCCGCATGTTCCAGACTCCGTTCTCGGACCGCATTCGCAACGAGGCTGGCGTTGCCACGCTTGCTGTAGGCAATATTTACGAACCTGACCACGTCAACTCAATCTTGATGGCGGGACGGGCCGATCTCGTCTGCATGGCACGGCCGCACCTGGCCAATCCATACTGGACACTGCATGCGGCCGCCGATTCCCGTTTCGCCGACGTGAATTGGCCCAAGCCTTATTGGTCGGGTCGCGATCAGCTCTACCGCATCAAGTTGCGCAACGAGACGCTGACGGGGAAGGTCTGATGGGTATCCTCGACGACCAGCATGTCTTGATTACCGGCGGCGGAACCGGCATCGGCGCAGCCATCGCGCGCGTACTATCCGGCGCGGGCGCGGCCGTATCACTCGCCGGCAGGCGTCAGGCACCGCTGGACGATGTAGCGTCGGGTTTGCCCAAGGCCACCGCGATCGTTGCCGACGTCACTCATGAGGCGGAATGCGCGGCCATGATTGCGACCGCGCGGAAGGCGCACGGACCGATCGATATCGTTATTGCCAATGCCGGAATGGCGTCGAGCGCGCCGGCTGCGCAGATAGATCTCGCGCTGTGGCAGAAGACCATAGACGTGAATTTGACTGGTGCGTTTCTTACGGTCCACGCCGCGCTGTCGGATGTCACGCGCGAGAAAAGCTGCGGCGTGCGTCGAATTGTATTCATCGCGTCGACCGCGGGGCTTAAAGGTTATCCCTATGTTGCTGCTTATTGTGCGGCAAAGCACGGCGTCGTAGGCCTTGCGCGGGCGCTGAGCATCGAGCTCGCCTCGACTGGGGTAACCGTCAACACCGTGTGCCCGGGCTTCACCGACACGCCGTTGCTGGATGCGGCGGCCGAAAAGATCGCCAATAAAACCAACCGGACCGCCAGCCAAGCGCGTTCTGAGCTGGCAAAAAACAATGCTCACGGTCGGCTGATCACGCCGGATGAGATTGCGCAAACGGTGCTTTGGCTCTGTTCGCCAACGGCTGCTTCGATCAACGGCCAAGCCATTGCAGTTACCGGAGGCCCAATATGACTACCGCCGAGAGGGCGCGCGAGCGAAGCGCCATGCGGCCGCTCAGCAAACAGCGGCTGCGGCTGTGGATCAGACTGTTGCGGGCTGCGCGGGCAATCGAAGTCGATTTGCGCGAGCGGCTGCGCACGGAGTTTGCGACCACTTTGCCGCAATTCGATGTGATGGCGGCGCTGGCACGCAAGGAGAACGGTATGAGCATGACCGAGTTGTCACGCATGCTCATGGTGTCAAACGGTAACATTACAGGAATTATCGACCGGCTCGCCGCCGAAAAACTCGTCTTGCGTCAGGCGCCAGCTAATGACCGCCGGTCCTATATCGTGCGGCTCACTCCTAAGGGGGCGTCGCAATTCGCCGTCATCGCCAAGGCGCATGAAGTGTGGGTGGACGAGATGCTTTCGGATATTAGCGCCGCGGATGCCGATGGTTTGATCCTGCAACTCGACGGTTTGGCGATACACGTCCGCAGCGGAGGATTGCAGTCATGAAAATGAAGAATTTCAAGCCAGCGCATTTCAACTGGCGCGTCGATGGCGCGGTCGCGATAATTACGTTGATGCGGCCCGAACGTAAGAATCCGATGACGTTCGAATCCTACGCGGAACTGCGCGATACCTTTCGCCAGCTTGTCGATGCCGAAGATATCAACGCCGTCGTGTTCGCCTCGAACGGTGGCAATTTTTGCTCGGGCGGGGATGTGCACGATATCATCGGGCCGTTGCTCGACAAAGATATGAAAGGCCTCCTGGCCTTTACCCGCATGACCGGCGATTTGATGAAAGCCATGCGCGCCTGCCCGCAACCGGTCATTGCCGCGGTCGATGGTGTCTGCGTTGGGGCAGGCGCGATGATTGCTCTGTTCAGCGACATCCGCTTCGGCACACCGCTAGCCAAGACCGCTTTTCTGTTCACGCGCGTCGGACTTGCCGGCTGCGACATGGGCGCGTGCGCTATGCTCCCGCGCGTCGTCGGCCAGGGCCGTGCAGCGGAATTGTTGTTCTCTGGGCGTTCCATGTCCGCCGAGGAGGGCGAGCGCTGGGGCTTCTTCAACAGGCTGGTAGTGGCCGAACAACTGGAAGCCGAGGCGGTCGCTTTTGCTCACCAACTCGCCGAGGGACCCAACTTTGCGCACATGATGACCAAGACCATGCTGGCGCAAGAATGGTCAATGTCGCTCGACCAGGCAATCGAAGCCGAAGCGCAGGCGCAGGCGATTTGCATGCAGACGCGCGACTTCAAACGCGCATACGAGGCGTTCGTCGCCAAGAGCCGGCCGAAATTTGCCGGAGACTGAACCATGTACGACACGAGCTATTTGGATTGGCCGTTTTTCGAGGCGCGTCACCGGGCGCTGTCCGAAAAGATCGAGGCCTGGGCCGCCACAAACCTGGCCGCGGTCGATTATCACGATGTTGATTCGGCATGCCGCACATTGGTGGCCCTGCTCGGCCGCGACGGCTGGCTGCAGCACACCGCGCCAGGCGATGCCGAGGCCGAAAAGATCGACGTGCGCACGCTGGCGCTGGTGCGCGAGACGCTGGCGCGCCATTCCGGCCTTGCCGATTTCGCCTTCGCTATGCAGGGCTTGGGCGCCGGTCCGATCTCGTTGTTCGGAAACTTTGAGCAGTGCAAAGCCTATCTGTCGAAAACTCGCAGTGGCAACGCCATTGCAGCGTTCGCGCTGACTGAAGCCGCATCGGGCTCCGACGTCGCCAATATCACGACGACCGCCGAGCGTGATGGCAACGGCTATGTCATCGATGGGGAGAAATCCTGGATCTCAAACGGCGGTATTGCGGATGTTTATGTCGTTTTCGCAAGGTCCGGCGAGGCACCTGGCGCGCGGGGGCTTTCGGCCTTCATCGTGGAGGGTGACAATCCGGGTCTGTCGGTCGCCGAGCGCATTGACGTGATCGCGCCGCATCCACTGGCGCGTCTTAAATTCGACCGGTGCCGCGTTCAGGCGGACGCCCTGATCGGCATCAGTGGCGAGGGCTTTAAGATCGCGATGGCGACGCTGGACGTGTTCCGCACCACGGTTGGTGCCGCCGCGCTCGGTTTTGCCCGTCGAGCGATGAGCGAAACGCTCGCGCGCGTCGCCAGCCGTCGCCTCTTCGGCGCGCCGTTGGCCGATCTGCAGATGGTGCAGGGCCACATCGCCGACATGGCGGTCGAAATCGATGCCGCCGCGCTGCTGGTCTATCGCGCGGCATGGACCAAGGATATGGGCGCAGCACGTGTGACGCGCGAGGCCGCCATGGCGAAGCTGTTTGCGACCGAATCAGCTCAACGCGTTATTGACACCGCTGTGCAGATTCATGGCGGTGACGGCGTTCGCTCCGGCCATCCCATCGAAACGCTGTATCGTGAAATCCGGGCGCTCCGCATCTACGAAGGTGCTTCAGATATCCAAAAAGTCATTATCGCCCGATCAGTTCTATCATCAGCGGAGCGTTAGGATGGCTACGACAATGAGTAATCCGCAACTCGGTCCGTCCGCGCATGTCGATACCTTCACGCGAGACAATCTTCCCAGCTTTGACCTGTGGCCCGACCTGCTGTTGGACCGTCCAGAATTTAAATACCCAGAGCAGCTCAATGCGGCGGTTGAGCTAACCGACCGCAATGTCGAGCGCGGCTTCGGCGACCGCATTGCGCTCATTGGCAACGGCCGCCGGCGTACCTACAAGGAACTCACCGATTGGTCGAACCGTCTGGCGCATGCGCTGGCGGAAAATTACGGGGTCAAGCCGGGCAATCGCGTGCTGATCCGATCCGGTAATAATCCGGCGCTGGTGGCGGCCTGGCTGGCGGCGACTAAGGCCGGGGCCGTGGTGGTCAATACCATGCCCATGTTGCGGGCCAGCGAGCTCGGCAAGATCGTCGACAAGGCCGAGATCAGCCTCGCTCTGTGTGACAGCCGTATGGCCGACGAACTGATAGCTTGCGCGAAGGACAGCCGCTTCCTCAAGCAGGTCGTCAATTTCGACGGAACCTCGAATCACGACGCCGAGCTCGATCGCGTGGCGCTCGACAAGCCGGTGAAGTTCGATGCGGTCGCAACCGGCCGCGACGATGTCGCTTTGCTCGGTTTTACGTCCGGAACGACCGGCACGCCGAAGGCCACCATGCATTTCCATCGCGATCTTCTCATCATCGCCGATGGATACGCGCGCGAAGTACTTAATGTTACTGAGAATGATGTGTTCGTCGGTTCGCCGCCGCTGGCCTTTACCTTTGGTCTCGGCGGGCTGGCGATCTTTCCATTGCGCTTCGGCGCCACCGCGACGCTACTAGAAAATGCATCGCCCGCCAACATGATCCAGATCATCGAGACGTATAAGGCGACGATCTGCTTCACGGCGCCGACGGCGTATCGAGCG
>JAYTFS010000227.1:0-1629 GCA_043734185.1 Pseudolabrys sp.
ATGTCGGAGGCCTCGGTGGTTTTTCCGATCCAGCCGCGCAAATGGTCGAGGTCGAGTTTTTCCGTCATGACGATTTGGCCCGTCCAGAAGCTTTGGGAATTTCGACGTGCTCGCCGATCGCGGGCACTGGACCGTAATGGCGGGGTTGGCCTACGAAGATCGCGGCGGGCGCGGCATAGGAGATCTTGCCCTTCGGCGTATCGACCTCGATGCGGCGCAGATGCGGATGGGTGGCGAGGTCCGCCATGGTGTTGACCTCGGCAAAGGCGATGTCGGCGTCCGCCAACCGCTTCAAGAGATCGACGCGATTCATGGTGGCAAAACTGTCGGCCACGATTGTGTCGGTAACGGCGCGGTTCGTGACGCGCGCGACCATGTTGGCGAGCCTGGGATCATTCGGCAGATCGGGCTGGTCCAGCACTTCGGCGCAGAGCTTTTTCCACTCGCGCTCGCTCTGGATCGAAATCAGGATGCCCTTGCCGTCCTTCGACTGGAATACGCCGTAGGGCGCAATGGAAGGATGCGCCAGCGCCATCCGCTTCGGCGGATTGCCGGCTTCCGAATTCAAAAGCGGCACTGCCATCCAGTCGGCCATCACGTCGAACATCGAAATCCGGATGTCAGCGCCCTTGCCGGTGCGCCCCCGCGCGATCAGCGCTTCGAGAATGGACGCATGCGCGGTGGCGCCGGTGGCGATATCGACCACCGAAATGCCGACGCGGGACGGGCCTTCCGGCCCGCCGGTGATCGAGGCGAGGCCACTCTCGGCCTGGATCAAGAGATCATAGGCCTTGCGGTCGGCATACGGACCGTCGTCGCCATAGCCGGAAATGGTGCAGCAGACCAGTGCCGGATACTCTTTCCGCAGCCGCTCCAGCGAGAAACCGAGCTTGTCCATCGAGCCGGGTTTCAGGTTTTGCAGCAGCACGTCGGCGCTTGCGATCAGCTTTTCCATCGCCACGCGCCCCTCCTTGGTCGCGAGATCGACCACCACGGAATTCTTGCCGCGGTTGAGCCAGACGAAATAGCTGCTCTGCCCCTTCGCCGCGGCGTCATAGCCGCGGGCGAAGTCACCTTCGGGGCGCTCCACCTTGATGACATGGGCGCCGGCATCCGCCAGCCGCGAGCTGCAAAATGGCGCGGCGACCGCCTGTTCGACGGCGACGACGATCAATCCTTCGAGCGGCAGCATGGTTCTTCTCAGTAAGAGCGGGGCATGCCGAGCACATGCTCGGACACGAAGGAAAGAATGAGGTTGGTCGAGATCGGCGCCACCTGATAGAGCCGGGTCTCGCGGAACTTGCGCTCGACGTCGTATTCCTCGGCGAACGCAAAGCCGCCATGGGTTTGTACGCAGGCATTGGCGGCTTCCCAGGAGGCGTCGGCCGCCAGCATCTTGGCCATGTTGGCCTCGGCGCCGCAATCCTCCCCGGCTTCATATTTGCGGGTGGCTTCCTTCACCATCAGCTCGGCCGCGCGCATCTGCGCGTAAGCCTTTGCGATCGGGAACTGGATGCCCTGGTTCTGGCCGATCGGGCGGCCGAAAACCACGCGTTCTTTGGCGTAGGCGGTGGCTTTAGCAATGAACCATTTGGCGTCGCCGATGCATTCCGCGGCAATCAGGATACG
>JAYTFS010000228.1:0-2463 GCA_043734185.1 Pseudolabrys sp.
CCCGGCAATCCAGGAAATTTTCCGGCGCCGCCCAGTCCGGGCAGGCCGGGAATATTCGGCGGTAGGTTCGGCATGGTCGGAGGCAGGTTTGGCATTCCCGAAGGAAGTTTGCCGCCCGGCATTTTCTTGGCGAGCTCGGCCATCTGTTCCGGCGTCGGCATGCCGCCGCCCAAACCCATGCCTTTGCCCATGGCCTGCGCGATGCCGGCCATCGGCCCGCGCTTTCCGGAGCCCATGGCCTTCATCATGTCGGCCATGCCGCGGTGCATTTTCAGCAACTTATTGATTGCTTCCGGTGTGGTGCCGGAGCCGGCGGCGATGCGTTTCTTACGGCTGTTCTTGAGAAGGTCCGGGTTGCGGCGCTCCGTCGGCGTCATCGAGTCGATGATAGCGACCTGGCGCTTGAGAACCTTGTCGTCGATGCCGGCATTGGCGATCTGGGTTTTCATTTTGGCGACGCCGGGCATCATGCCCATCAAGCCGCTCATCCCGCCCATGGCCGCCATCTGCGTCAGCTGTTCGCGCATGTCGGCCAGATCGAAGTGGCCTTTGCGCATCTTCTCGGCGGCACGCATCATTTTTTCGGCGTCGATATTGGCGGCGGCCTTTTCGACCAAGGCGACGATGTCGCCCATGCCGAGAATGCGGCCGGCGATGCGGGCCGGGTCGAATTCCTCCAGCGCGTCGAGTTTTTCGCCGGTGCCGATCAGCTTGATCGGCTTGTTGGTGACCGCGCGCATCGACAGCGCCGCGCCGCCGCGGCCGTCGCCGTCGACGCGGGTGAGCACGATGCCGGTAATGCCGACGCGCTCATCGAAGGCGCGCGCCAGATTGACGGCGTCCTGGCCGGTCAGTGCATCCGCCACCAGCAGAACTTCGTGCGGGTTGATCGCTGTGCGGACCTGCGAGGCTTCGTTCATCATCTCGTCGTCGAGCGTGGTGCGGCCGGCGGTGTCGAGCATCACCACGTCGTAGCCGCCAAGCTTGGCCGCCTCGAGCGCGCGCTTGGCGATCTGCGGCGGCAACTGGCCTTCGACGACTGGGAGCGTATCGATCTGCGCTTCGCGGCCGAGCACCGCCAGTTGCTCCATCGCCGCAGGCCTTCGCACGTCGAGCGAGGCCATCAGCACCTTGCGCTTCTGCCGGTCGGTAAGCCGGCGGGCGATCTTCGCGGTGGTGGTGGTTTTGCCGGAGCCTTGCAGGCCGACCATCATGATGGCGACTGGCGGCGCGGCGTTGAGATCGATTGCTTGGGCGTCGGCGCCAAGCGTCGCGACCAGCTGGTCGTGCACGATCTTGACGACCATCTGGCCGGGCGTGACCGACTTCATCACCTCGACGCCGACGGCTTTCACCTTGACCTGTTCGGTGAAGGCGCGCGCGACATCGAGTGCGACGTCGGCTTCGAGCAGCGCGCGGCGGATTTCGCGCAGCGCTTCTTCGACGTCGGCTTCGGAGAGCGCGCCGCGGCGTGTCAGGCGGTCGAGTACGCCGCCCAGTTTTTCCGACAGGTTGTCGAACATGCTTCGTCAGATCCCAAAAACGCTTTTACGCCCGAGGGCGCATTGCGCTGTCGAGCGGGAGCCTCCGGTCTCTTAGGGCCGGGCGGCGGAGCTGGTATTCCAAGTCACTTACGTGAGCGGGCGGAACCTAGGGTTGGCCTGTGTTCAAGTCAAGGCAACCGCAAACACCCTATTTCAGCGGCACAAACACGTTGATCACGAGCTGATCCGGGTCGGTTTTGCCGGGGTCGGAAGCGTATTCCTCGATGAACAGGTCCTTGGCCTCCAGGCCCTTGTCGTCGAGATAATTGGTGATCGCTTCGTAGCTTGAATCCATCGCATCGTATGAGCCGCGATGCACGAATTTGAGCGCCTTGCCGGTCGGTGCCTGGCCGACCGCGATGTCGCCTTTCGGCGGATCGGCCGGTGCGGCCGCGATCGGCAGCGCGGCCTGGAACGAAAAGCCCTTGTCGTCGGTTTGGGTGTAGATCGTCATGGCCGGGCCGTTGGCTTTAAGGCCCTGCTTGTCGAGATATTCGTTGAGCGACTTGAAGGCGTCGATCAGCGTGTCGAAGGCGGCGTCCCAATTGGTGTGGCCCTTCAGGTAGATGATGGTGCGCTCTGGCAGCGTTACCGGCTCGCCGAAGGCATCGCCCGGCTTGAGCGGCGAGGGCGATGCCGGGCCAATCACCGGCGGCGCGATGGGCGGCATGGGCTCGGCCGGTTTGGGCTGCGACTGGGCCACGCCGGTGGCGAATACCAGCGCAACAAGCAGCCACGCCGCTGGCCTAACGCGCGACATCGCGTTTCTCCTCAGTTTTGCGGCGGTCCGGCGATTCGCCAGTGAACGGCATTTTATCACGGCCTATGGCCAATCTGTGTTTATTCGCCATATAAACCCGCATCATGAGCGCGCTCGCCAATCAGTCTTTCGTGAAGATGAACGGCATCGGCAACGAAA
>JAYTFS010000229.1:0-4514 GCA_043734185.1 Pseudolabrys sp.
TCTTATCGCCTGGTGATTGCCGACGACCACCCGCTGTTCCGCGGAGCGCTGCGTTTGTCGATATCGGGTCTGCTGGAGAAGGTGGACATTTCGGAAGCCGGCACATTCGACGACGCGGTTGTCCTGCTTGAGCGCGGCGCCAGCGATATTGATCTCGTTCTCTTGGATCTGGCGATGCCCGGCATGCGCGGCTACTCCGGTCTGATGTATATGCGCGCGCAATTTCCGAGCGTGCCGGTGATCGTGGTGTCGGCGAATGACGATCCGGCCACCATCCGGCGCTGCATGGGCTTCGGTGCATCTGGCTTTATTCCCAAGACGCTCGGTGTCGAAACCATGCGCGCGGCGATCTCGCGCGTGTTGGGGGGCGGTGTGTGGACGCCGCCGGATGTCGATCTCGGCGCGGGCTCCGACGCCGAGGCCACCGAGTTGATGGCGCGGATGGCGACGCTGACGCCGCAGCAGGTGCGCGTTCTGATGATGTTGTCGGAAGGATTGCTCAACAAGCAGATCGCCTACCAGCTCAGCGTGTCAGAGGCGACAGTAAAGGCGCACGTCTCAGCGATTCTGCAAAAGCTTGGCGTCGAGAGCCGCACGCAAGCCGTGATCGCTGCCGCCAAGATCGAAGCCGGCCATTGGCCGCAAAGCGCGAGCGCCGAAACCTGAAACTTTACTCGGCCGCCGCCACGCGCAGCAGGCGCCATTGCGCCAACAGCGCACGCAACGCCGCCGGCTTGATTGGTTTGTGCAGCACCTGGATACCCTGGGCGCGGGCCTGCTCTCGCACCGCCGGCGAGCGATCGGCGGTGATCAGGATGGCCGGCAAATCACCGCAGCGCGCGCGCAACGCGACAATCGCCTCGATGCCGTTGCCATGATCGAGATGATAGTCGATCAGCAGGCCGTTCGGCATGGTGGCGCTTTCCGAAATCGTCGCCAGCGCAATATCGAGATCGGGCGCCTTGATCACCTCGCAGCCCCAGCCCTGCAGCAGCGTTTCCATGCCATCGAGCACTGAGGGTTCGTTGTCGATGCAAAGCGCCGTGGTGCCGGCAAGCTGGCCGGGGTCGATGCGCCCGTCATCGCGCGCCGGCAGCGCGACCGGAGCCGCGCTAGAGCGCGGAACGGCGATGGCGAAATGCGAGCCGCGGCCGGGCTTGGATTTAAGTTCCACGGCGCATCCCAGGACGCGCGCCACGCGTTCAACGATGGATAGGCCAAGGCCGAGTCCGCGCGCGATGCGCGCGCCCTGCTCAAGGCGGTGGAATTCTACGAAAATGTCTCGGCGTTCGGACTCCTTGATGCCGACGCCGGTGTCGTAGACATCGACGCGCAAGGATTCCCCTTGCCGCCGGCAACCGATCAGCACGCGGCCGGATGGGGTGTATTTGATTGCGTTGGAAACGAGATTTTGCACCAGCCGGCGCAGCAGCCGGCGGTCCGAGCGCACTACCAGCGAGCAGGGTACGTATTTGAGATCGAGCCCCTTGGCCGCGGCGAGCGGCGCAAATTCGAGCTCGATCTGGCGCAGGAGTTCGTCGATCCTGAAGCTGGCGAATTCCGGGCGCATCGCGCCGGTGTCGAGCCGTGACATGTCGAGGAGCGCCCCGAAGATTTCTTCAACGGCCTCAAGAGAAGCATCGATATTGTCGATCAGGCGCCGGTCATCGCCGCCACCGCGCTCGATCAGACTGGTGACGTAAAGCCGCGCGGCGTTGAGCGGCTGCAGGATATCGTGGCTCGCCGCCGCCAAAAACTTGGTCTTGGAAATATTGGCCGCGTCAGCTTCGCCCTTGGCATGCGCGAGTTCTGCATTGAGCAGCGTAAGTTCTTCGGTGCGCTCGCGAACGCGCCGCTCCAGCGTTTCGTTCGACCGCTCCAGGGCTTCCGCGGCCTCGACACTGGCGGTGATGTCGGTGAAAGTGGTGACGATGCCGCCGTCCGGCATGCGGTTGGCGCGTACTTCGGTCACCATCCCCTCGGCAAAGCGTTCGAGGAACGGCTCGCTGCCGGAGACATAGCGCTCGATCTGGGCACGCACGAAATCCTCGATGCGCTCGGCGGCGACATTGCCGCGGCGGTTGTTGAAGCGCAGGATTTCGGCAAGGCCTGCGCCGACGCGGATCAAGCTCGGCGGCAGATCGAGAATCTCGCCGACCTGGCGGTTCCAGCAGATCAACTGCAAGTCCTTGTCGAATACCGCGATGCCTTGGCGCACGTGATCGAGTGCGGTCTGCAGTATTTCGCGGTTGTATTGGATCGCCGCATTGGCGTCGTCGAACAGCTTCAAGGCGGCCTTGGTCGAGACCGTGCGCTTTCGCAGCAGCAGCGAGAGCACCAGCCGCGACGACGCGCCGCCGATCGCGGAGGAGAGAATGTGCTCGGCGTAACGCACCAGCCGGAAATCGGCCTCGTCCTTGGCCTCCAGGCTGATACTGTGCGTGGTCGCGAAACTTTCCAGCGCGGTGCGGGTGCGCTCCTCACCAAGATAGCGCGCGACGGTGGCGATGAGTTCCTCGACCGTCACCGACGAGCGCCAGAGCCGGAAACTTGGCGCGATCGGAGTGAGATCCGAAGGCACGAATGTATTGGCTTGCAGCCGTTCGATTTCGGTGGGTTGGCGGCGAAGCGAGAAGCCGACATAGCCAACGATGTTGGCCGCCAGGCTCCAGAGCACGCCATGCACCAGCGGGGACATATCCAGCCCGAACAAATGTTGCGGGCGCAACATCGTGATGCCCCACGGTCCGTTAGTGAGGATGTGCTGGCCGATAAAGCCGATGTCGGCGAAGGAAGGCAGCAGCAGCGTATAGGCCCACATCACAATGCCGGCGCTCATGCCGGCGATGGCGCCTCCGGCTGTCGCGCGCCGCCAGAACAATCCGCCGAAAAACGCCGGGGCCAATTGCGCGATTGCCGCAAACGACAGGAGGCCAATGGAGGCCAACTGCGCGGCACCTGCCGAGCGGTAATACATGTAGGCCAGTAGCAGGATCGCGAAGATCGCCAGCCGGCGCACCGTGAGCAGCATCGAGCCGACATTCTCGCGGCCTGAGAGCAGTGCTTCGCGTCGTTGCAACACCAGCGGCATGACCAGGTCGTTCGACACCATGATCGAGAGCGCGACTGATTCCACGATCACCATGGCGGTGGCCGCCGACAGCCCGCCGACAAAGGCCGCGATGGTCAGGATGTTCGAGCCGGTCTGCAGCGGCAGTGCCAGCACGAACATGTCGCTGTCCATGGAGCCCGCCGGAAAAGTCAGCAACCCGGCGAGCGCGATGGGCACGACGAAAAGATTGATCAGCACCAGGTAAATTGGAAACATCCAGGCGGCGCGCTTGATCTCGCCTTCATTATTGTTTTCGACGACTGCAACGTGAAACTGCCGCGGCAGCAGGATGATTGCGACGAACGACAAAAGCGTGGTGGCGATCAGCGTGTCGAAGGGCAATTCGCGCGCGAACAGGCTGGCGGTCTGTGGGTGTTGACGTGCCGCCTCGAACAGCGCCGAGGGCCCGCCGAACATCCAGAACGTCACGAAGATCCCGACTGCCAGAAACGCAAACAGCTTGACGATCGATTCGGCTGCGATCGCCAGCATCAGGCCGTCCTGGTGTTCGGTGGCGTCGATATGGCGGGTGCCGAACAGTACCGCGAAAGTCGCCATCGAGAGCGCAACGAACAGCGCGATGTCGCCAAGGAATGGATTCGCGACGTCGTTGGCCGGTGCGATGTGGGCGAGGATGGTTTCGAGCGAGAACGAGACCGCTTTAAGCTGCAGCGCGATGTAGGGAATGGTGCCGATGATCGCGATCAAGGCGACGGTGGCGGCCACCGCCTGGCCCTTGCCGTAGCGGGCGGCGATGAAGTCGGCGATCGAAGTGATGTTCTGAGTCTTTGCCAGCCGCACGATACGCAGCAACAGCGGCGAGAAAAGGCCGATCATCAGCATCGGGCCGATATAGATGGTGAGGAATTCGTAGCCGGTGCGCGACGCCGAGCCGACCGAGCCGAAGAATGTCCACGACGTGCAATAAATCGCCAGCGACAGTGGATAGATCAGCAGCCGCGTGCGGCTCTCGCGACCGGGCTCTTTCCCGCGGCTAAGCCCGCGGGTTTGGTCCCCGTAGCTTGCCACCAGGAACAGCAAGCCGATATAGGCAAGCGCCACCGCGATGACGACCCAGCCTTGCAGCATACGCACTCCAGCTAAAACATTGCGCAGGCATGATTTTATCCCGCTCGGGTGTCCTTAGATAGCGGCCAGAGGCGTCGCGAATCGCTCTCCATGACCGGCAAGCGCCGTCAGTCTTGATTTACTTTTTTGTATTCGATCGGAACGATGCCGCATCAGGTTGTGGCGTTCGCCACCCTATTACACCTTAAGCTATTGAAATACCTCTATTTTTCAACACAATAAGAGGACTTTGTAGTGCAAACTACGCATGGAATTGGTCGCAACGATTTAGGGGCCGCCAAACATGGCATCGCAATTTTTGCCTTCGCAGGAT
>JAYTFS010000230.1:0-23173 GCA_043734185.1 Pseudolabrys sp.
ATATGTAAGAGCTAGCGGTAGGGGCGGAAACCCGGCACTGTCCCTTCCGTCGAGGCCCCCGGTTCGAAAGAATCGGGGGCCTCTCTTACTTTGGCGCCGACCTCGACGAACATCATCCAGGGTAGAAACGATATCCAGCAGGAATCAATTTCATGAAAATCGTCACAGCCATAATCAAGCCATTCAAGCTCGAAGAAGTCCGCGACGCACTGACCGCTCTCGGCGTGCAAGGTCTGACCGTCACCGAAGTCAAAGGGTACGGACGTCAGAAGGGCCACACCGAAGTCTATCGGGGCGCGGAATATGCCGTGAACTTCCTCCCGAAAGTCAAAGTGGAAGTCGCCGTGGCGTCCAACCAGGTGACCAAAGTCGTCGCCGCCATCACCGCCGCCGCCAAAACAGGAAAAATCGGCGACGGCAAGATCTTTGTCATGGCGCTGGACCACGCCGTGCGCATCCGCACCGGCGAGACCGACGCCGGCGCGCTTTAAGAAACAGCAGGCTAGCGGTAGGGGCGGCTCACCCGGCACTGTCCCTTCCGTTGAGGCCCTCGGCTCGAAAAAGCCGGGGGCCTCTCTATTTTAGGGTTCTTTTAGCCCTCTCCCGAGGGAATCTATAAGCAAAATCCGATGGTTAACGGGGTCTTAACCTCGGCTTCCCTATTGTACGCGCCAGTATTCCGCGGGCATCAGCCCCCGCCCCGCGCATGATCATGCGCGAGCAATATTGTGTAACCGCATGCCGATGATGACCGCCCAACGCGAGCCTTCCAGCACACCTGCCGCGGCGGTCGACAGCCGCTCGCCGTTCGTGCGCTTGACCGAGCTCATTGCCGGCATCGAACCGGGCAAGCCCGCCATCAATCTGTCGGTCGGCGAGCCGCAGCATCCGATTCCATCTTTCGTCGGCCCCGTGCTCGCCGCCCACTTAAATGAATTCGGCCGCTACCCGGCGAACAAAGGCATCGAGCCGTTCCGCCGCGCGGTCGCGGCCTGGCTTGGCCGCCGCTACAAGCTGACGCGTCCGGTCGACCCCGAACACGAAGTGCTGGTGCTCAACGGCACGCGCGAGGGCCTGTTCCTCGGCGCCATCGCCGCCAAGCGCTGGGTCGCAAACCGCGCAGGAAAACCTGCGGTGCTGATCCCCAATCCGTTCTACGCCGCCTATAGCGCTGGCGCGCTCGCTGCCGGTTGCGAGCCGGTCTATATGCCGGCGACGCAAGCAAGCGGCTTCCTGCCCGATCTCAACGCGCTCGACGATGCGCTGCTGGCGCGCACGGTCGCGTTCTACATCGCATCGCCGTCGAACCCGCAAGGCGCGGTCGCCAGCCGGGCTTACTTGGACAGGCTCGCAGGCCTCGCGCGCCGTTTCGGCTTTCTGGTCTTTGCCGACGAATGTTATTGCGAGATCTACAGCGAACATCAGCCAGCCGGCATGCTGGAAGCGTCCGGCCCGGATTTTGCCAACACGGTCGTATTTCATTCGCTGTCGAAGCGTTCGAACCTGCCCGGCCTGCGTGTCGGATTTGCCGCCGGCGACCGGCGCTTTCTCTCAGCCTTTCTCGAATTGCGTAATGTAGCGGCGCCGCAAGTGCCTGGACCGGCGCAGCATGTCGGCGCCGCCGCCTATGGCGATGAAGTCCATGTGCAGGAAAATCGCAGGCTCTATTCGGCCAAGTTCGATCTCGCCGACCAGATCATCGGCGGCCGTTACGGCTACAAGCGGCCGGCCGGCGGATTTTTTCTCTGGCTCGACGTCGCCGGATTCGGCGGCTCCGAGGTCGTGACCAAACGCCTGTGGCAGGAGGCCGGCGTGCGTGTCGTGCCGGGCCGCTATCTTGCACGCGAGCAGGCCGATGGCAGCAATCCCGGCGCAGACTATATCCGCGTCGCAATGGTTCAAGACAGCGCGACCACGGCGGAGGCGCTGCATCGCCTCGTCGCGGTACTAAGCTAACGGGAAAACGAATGGCTTCAACAGATCGCAGTCTCGACGTCATCGCTTTCGTCTCGGAACATTTCCGCGACATCCTGCGCCGGCGCTTGAGTGAAATCGCAGGCCTCGCGCTGATCACGTTGGCGCTGCTCGGCGCCATCGCGCTCACGACCTGGTCGGTGCAGGACCCCTCGCTCAGTCACGCCACGCAAACGCCGATCCACAACCTGCTCGGCTTTCCCGGCGCCATCTTTTCCGATCTGACGACGCAGTTGCTGGGCTTGGCCAGCATTCTGCTGCTAATGCCGGAAGCGCTGCTCGGCTGGCGGCTGTTGTCGCATCGGCCAATCGGCGAGAAATGGCGTGGCCTGGTGTGGATCGTGGCGACGCTTTTGGCCGCGGGTTTTGCTTCGACCCTGCCGCGCATTGGCTCCTGGCCGCTGCCGACCGGGCTGGGCGGCGTATCCGGCGACGCGGTACTTCATCTGCCCGCGATGATTGCCGGCGCGCCTTTGTCGGGGTTTGCGCTTTTTGCAATGTCCATTGCCTTGGGCATTGCCACGCTGGCCGCACTTGCCATTGCCGTCGGCTGGCGCCGCACCGGGGCTAAGGCCCCATCGCGGCGCTCGCGGGCCGTCGTGGAAGCCGACGAGTTCGAAGACGACGATGTCGGCGACAGCGCTTCAGCCTGGAAAGGCATGATCGTGCATGCGCTGCTCAGTTGGAAGGCGCGCATCGGCCGCCAGCTCCGGGGGCAAGGCGCCCGCACGCCGATGAGAACCGCGCGATCCACTGCCGCGGGGACCCGCAACGAGCCGAATTTCGGCGGCTTGAACCGCGTCGCCGCGCCGCCATTGATCGCAGAAGACGACTACGCGGAAGAGGAAGCGCCCACGCCGCGCCGTCGCACTGCGCCGGCCCGTATTGCGCCGCGCCGCTCCAGCAACGGCTTTACGTTGCCATCGCTCAATCTGCTGACGGCGCAGCGCGTCTCCGAACGCACTACGCTGTCGAAGGATATCATCGACGCCAATGCGGTGGCGCTGGAAGCCGTGCTCGGCGATTTCGGCGTGCGCGGCGAGATCATCAATGCGCGCCCCGGTCCGGTGGTGACGCTGTACGAGCTCGAGCCAGCGCCCGGCATCAAGTCGTCGCGCGTCATCGGGCTCGCCGACGACATCGCCCGCTCGATGAGCGCGGTATCGGCGCGCGTCGCGGTCGTCTCCGGCCGCAACGCCATCGGCATCGAATTGCCCAATCCGACGCGCGAGAAAGTCTATTTCCGCGAGTTGCTCGCAACCAAGGACTATAACGAGGACACGTCCAAGCTCGCGCTGTGCCTCGGCAAGACCATCGGCGGCGAGCCGGTGATCGTCGACCTCGCGCGCATGCCGCATCTGCTGATCGCCGGCACCACGGGTTCGGGCAAATCGGTCGCCATCAACACCATGATCCTGTCGCTGGTCTACCGCATGACGCCCGCCCAGTGCCGGCTCATCATGGTCGATCCCAAGATGCTCGAACTCTCGGTCTATGACGGCATTCCGCATCTGCTCACGCCGGTGGTGACCGATCCGAAAAAGGCCGTGGTCGCGCTCAAATGGGCGGTGCGCGAAATGGAGGGCCGCTACAAGAAAATGTCCAAGCTCGGCGTGCGCAACATCGACGGCTACAATGCGCGGCTGGCAGAAGCTAAAGCCAAAGGTGAGACGCTCACCCGCACGGTGCACACCGGCTACGACAAGGAAACCGGCGAGGCGATTTACGAGAAGGAAGAGCTCGATCTCGCACCGTTGCCCTTCATCGTGGTAATCGTCGACGAAATGGCCGACCTGATGATGGTCGCCGGCAAGGACATCGAAGGCGCCATCCAGCGCCTGGCGCAAATGGCGCGCGCCGCCGGCATTCACGTCATCCTGGCAACGCAACGCCCGTCTGTCGACGTCATCACCGGCACCATCAAAGCGAACTTCCCGACCCGCATCTCGTTCCAGGTCACCTCCAAGATCGACAGCCGCACGATTCTGGGCGAGCAGGGCGCCGAGCAACTGCTCGGCCAGGGCGACATGCTCTACATGGCCGGCGGCGGGCGCATCAGCCGCGTGCACGGCCCCTTCGTGTCGGACGACGAAGTCGAGAAGGTCGTGCGCCACCTCAAGTCGCAAGGCCAGCCGGAATACCTGGAAGAAGTCACCGCCGGTGATCTCGAAGAGGGTGAGGACGGCGCCGCGGTGTTCGATGCCACCGGCATGGGGCTCGCCGAAGGCGGCGACATCTATACGCAGGCCGTGGCAATCGTGAAACGCGACCGCAAGGCGTCCACGTCTTACATCCAGCGCCGGTTGCAGATCGGCTACAACCGCGCCGCCACCGTCATGGAACGCATGGAAAAGGAAGGCATTGTCGGCCAGCCCAACCATGCCGGCAAACGCGAAATCCTGATCCCTGAAAACCCGGCCGACGACCGGTACTAGGATTTTCTTCGGTAAAACCTGCGCTATTGAGAATCGGTTTGTTCGCGATTAAGCCCGATTCTGCCTATAGGTATTGGGTCGGACAAAGGGCGCAAACCATGCGTCTGCAAGGTTCGGAGAATTTGATGGCGGGTCGATTTAAGGCGCAAACCGGCAGCAAGGCGGCGATAGCCGCTGTGTTGGTTTGCGTAACCGCCACCCCCGCGCTGGCCCAGGTCCCACTGCCGAAACCGCGGCCCGCCATCACCACGGGTTCGATCGTGCCGCGCCCGGCCGACGCCGCGATTTCGCCGCAAGCGCTCACGTCCCGGGCCCAGGCGCCGCAGGTGCAGGCGCCACGGACGCAAGCCCCAAACCCGATCACCAATCCGTTCGCGGCACTGCTGGGCAAGGGCTCGGCCGGCGCGCTCAAACCGGAGCAGCGCGCGCTCATCGAGCGGGTGAACAATTATCTCTCCAACATGCGGGTGCTGTCGGGCAAATTCGTTCAGGTCGGCCCGGATGGCGGCCGCACCCAGGGCGAGTTTCATATTTCCAAGCCGGGTAAAGTGCGTTTTGAATATGACGACCCGAGCCCGATCGAACTGATCGCCGACGGCCAGTCGGTTGTCGTGCGCGACCGCAGGCTGGCGACACAAGACATATATCCTCTTTCGCAAACGCCGTTACGCTTCTTGTTGTCCGATCAAGTCGACTTGATGAAGGACACGTTGCTGACCGCGGTCTATGCCGACGATGTTTTCATCACCGTGGTGGTCGAGGAAAAGAACGGCATTGTCGGCACCAGCCGGCTGATGATGATGTTTGCCGCCAAAGACATGCAGCTCAAGCAATGGACGGTGACCGACCCGCAGGGCTACGACACCACGGTCGCGGTGTATAATCTCGACACCGTCAAGCGGCCCGATCCCAACATGTTCAAGATCGATTTCACGCAGTACCGGAATTGATCCGGGACAACTCTGCCACTGCGTTGGCAAATTCGCCCGAGACGTCATAAATTCGGGCCATGTCCCTCAAAGTCACCACCTGGAACATTAACTCTGTCCGTCTGCGCATCAATTTAGTGGCGAAGTTCCTGAAAGCCGCGCGGCCTGATGTGCTTTGCCTGCAAGAGACCAAATGCCCGGACGATGCCTTTCCGCTCAAACGTTTCACGCGGCTTGGCTACACGCATACCGCGATCAACGGCCAAAAGGGCTATCACGGCGTCGCCGTGCTCTCGCGCGTGCCCTTCGAGCGCTTCGACATCCATAGCTTCTGCGGCAAGACAGATTGCCGCCATATCTCCGTCGTGCTGGGCGAACGCGCCGGTCTGCGGGATTCGCTGACGCTGCATAATTTCTACGTGCCGGCCGGCGGTGACGAGCCGGACCCTGAGATCAACGTTAAATTCCGGCACAAGCTGGATTTTCTCGACGAGATGCGGGCGCATAAAAGCCTGCGCCCGCAGAAAACACAGCGCGCGATCCTGGTTGGCGACCTTAACGTGGCGCCGCTCGAACACGACGTCTGGAGTCACAAGCAGATGCTGAAAGTGGTCTCGCACACGCCGATCGAGTGCGAAAAGCTCAACGCCGCGCGCCATGCCGGTGCATGGATCGATTCCATGCGCGTGCTCACGCCTGAGCCGGAAAAGCTCTACACGTGGTGGAGCTATCGCGCGATGGACAACTGGAAGACCGCCGACCGCGGGCGGCGGCTCGATCATATTTGGACGTCGGACGCGTTGGCCGATCGCGTGTCGAGAATAAAAATTGCAAAAGACTACCGCGGCGCCGAGCGCCCGTCCGACCACGTGCCGGTGACGGCTACGATGGAAATCTAGTCTTTCTTTTCCATTTCGGTCCGCACCGTGGCCAGCTCGCGCTCCCAGGAATTCAAGCGCTGGGCCATGATGTCGCGCAATTTTTCGGCGGCGGCCGGATAGCCTTCCAGCATTTTCTTGAACAGGCTGCGTGAAATTCGGATCACCACGGTCGGCCCCATTGCGGTCGCCGTTGCCGTGCATACCATGTCGGTAAGCAGTGCCAATTCGCCGACCAGCGCGCCCGGGCCGAAGCTGGCTTCCTTGCCGTCCGAAAGCGTGCCGGGCTCCAGCAGCAGCGAGCCTTCCTGCACAATATACCCGCCATCGGCGAGCTCCCCGGCGTAGAACAACACGGCGCCGCTGGCGAGGCGGCGGGTCTCGGCGCCGATCGCGAGAATGCGCAGCGCCTGCTTGCCGAGCACCGCGAAAGTGGGCACCCGCTCGAAAAACGCGATGTCGTCGTCGAGGCTCATGCGCGCCCCGCAATGTCTGCGCGAGAAATAATCACGGCACCAGCTTGTAGCCGCCGGCTTCGGTCACCAGGATCGAGGGCGCGGCGGCGTCCTTTTCGACCTTCTGCCGAAGCCGGTAAATATGCGTTTCCAGCGTGTGGGTGGTGACACCGGAATTGTAACCCCACACCTCCTGCAACAGCGTTTCACGCGACACCGGCTTCTGCCCGGCGCGATAGAGATAGCGCAGGATGGCGGTTTCCTTTTCGGTCAGTCGTACTTTGGTGCCTTTCGGGCTGAGCAGGAGTTTTGAACTCGGTCGAAACGTGTAAGGCCCGATGGTGAAGATTGCGTCCTCGCTCGCTTCATGCTGGCGAAGCTGCGCGCGGATGCGCGCCAGCAGCACGGCGAAGCGAAACGGCTTGGTGACATAATCATTGGCGCCGGATTCCAGGCCCAGGATCGTGTCTGAGTCGGTGTCGTGGCCGGTCAGCATGATGATCGGCGCCTTGAAGCCGTTCTTGCGAAGGATACGCACTGCCTCGCGGCCGTCCACATCGGGCAAGCCCACATCCATGATGACAAGGTCGATCTGGCCGCCTTTGGCGGCCTGGACCGCCTTGGTGCCGCTATCCACCGACGTGGCCTCGAACTCCTCATGCAACGCCAATTGCTCGACCAGCGCCTCGCGCAGTTCGGCATCGTCGTCCACAATCAGGATGGTCCGCCTGTTCCCCATCGTCCCCCTGGAGGCGGCAAAACCGCCCACCTATGATTAGCGAAGTAGAACATTCAGAGCTAAAAGAGCAAGCGCGAACTGGTATTTAGCGCCGAAATGGCTTTTCCGCGACGATTTGGCAGGGCATGCGAAAAAATTCACTCTCCCGCATGACGGTACGGCGAAAACCGGGAGATCCCCGGCGCGGCTGGCTGATCGCGCGTCCGCTTTCGCTGCCGGTCGCCATCGGCCGCGGCGGCATCAAAGCCAACAAGCGCGAAGGCGACGGCGCAACACCGCGCGGCACATTCCGGCTCAAGCGGTTGTGGTGGCGCGCCGGACGGCATCCGCGGCCGGCGACCTTGCTGCCGGTGCAACGCATCTTGCCGGACGACGGTTGGTGCGAGGACCCGTCCGACCGTCATTATAATCGACGCATAAAAGTGCCGCCGGATTCCAAAGCCGACCGGCTGACGCGCGCGGACAAATTGTACGATTTTATTATCGAGCTGGATCACAACACAAAACCGCGCGTCGCCGGGCGCGGCAGCGCGGTGTTCATCCATGTGGCGCGGCCGGGCTTTGCGCCCACCGCCGGCTGTGTCGCGCTCGATATGAATTCATTACGCCGGTTGCTGGCGCGGCTCGGTCCTCGCACCAAAATCGTGGTTGAATAATCGTTACCGGGAACATTTTTCGCCCAACTGACCGCTTAGAACAGTGCTTCTCTACCAATTTTTAAGCACAACCACTCCCAGATTCCGGGATCACCGGCGCATTAATAAAACAGGAAACCCTCCCTGTTATTTTCCCCGATGGCGCGCAACTAAACCATAACTTTATCGCGCTGGGGCGATCATGGACACTTCAATCGCGCAGAGCGCGCAAACGGCACCCATCAAGCTTGAGCCGATCGGCCGCATCGCGACCGTGACCGGCTCGCAGTCGATGGTGGAACTCACCCCGCGCGCGCCGGGCGGTCAAAGCGCCACGGTCGGCAAATTCATGGGGCTGACGACGGGCAAGACCGTCATCATCGGCCTGATCACCGAAATTGGCGAGCAGTCCTTCCCTGCCGCGGCTGCCGGCCAGCTGACATTCCGCAAAATCGCGCAGCTCGATTTGATCGGCGAACTTCGCGCCGATACAAGCGGCAAGGTGCGCTTCCAGCGCGGCGTAACCGAATATCCGAACATCGGCGACGGTGCTTTCATGCTCACCGAAGCCGAATTGCGCATCGTCTATGGCGCGGCCGACGCCGACCGCGCCTATATCGGCGACCTGCAGCAGAACCCAAACATCCATGTTCACATCGACATCGACAACCTCGTAAGCCGGCATTTCGCCATCCTTGGCGCCACCGGCGTCGGCAAGTCGAGCGGCGTCGCCATCATCCTGAGCAAAATTCTCGAGACGCGGCCAAACCTGCGAATCTTCCTGGTCGATCCGCACAACGAATACAGCCGCTGTTTCGGCGATAAAGCCAACGTGCTTAATCCGCGCAATTTGCGCCTGCCGTTCTGGCTGTTCAACTTCGAGGAAACCATCGACGCCTTCTTCGGCGGGCGGCCCGGCGTCGACGAGGAAGTCGAAATTCTCTCTGAAGTCATTCCGCTGGCGAAAGCCGCCTATCTGCAATATCGCAACACCAGCAACGAGCGCCTGATCACCAAGAAGCGCGATCCGCGCGACTCCGGCTTTACCGCCGACACGCCGGTGCCCTACCGCATCGAGGACCTGATCAATTTGCTCGACGAGCGTATGGGCAAGCTGGAAAACCGTTCGCGCGCGATCGTCTATCACAAGCTGATCGGCCGCATTCAGACCTTCCGCAATCACCCACGCTATTCTTTCATGTTCGAGAACGCCAATATCGGCGGCGATACCATGGCGGAGATTCTTGGCTCACTGTTCCGGCTGCCGCCGGACGGCAAACCGATGACCATCATGCAGCTCGCCGGCTTCCCGGCCGAAGTCGTCGACTCGGTTGTGTCGGTACTGTGCCGCATGGCCTTCGACTTCGGCCTCTGGAGCGAGGGCGTAGCGCCGCTATTGTTCGTTTGCGAAGAAGCGCACCGCTACGCGCCGGCCGACAAGAACATCGGCTTCGGCCCGACCAAGCGGGCGTTGTCGCGCATCGCCAAGGAAGGCCGTAAATACGGCGTGTTCCTCGGCCTAGTGACGCAGCGGCCCGCCGAAATCGACCCAACCATCATCTCGCAATGTTCGACCTTGTTCGTGATGCGTCTGTCGAACGACCGCGACCAATCGCTGATCCGTTCCGCGGTCTCCGACGCGGCGGCAAATCTTCTGTCGTTCATCCCCTCGCTCGGTGTTCGCGAGGTGTTCACCTTCGGCTCCGGCGTGGCGCTGCCGACACGCATGCGCTTCCAGGAGCTGGCGGGAGACAAGCGGCCGAACAGCGAAGCGTCCGGCAATACCCGCTCGGATGCCGGCACCAATATGAACCGCGATCTGCTCACTACGGTGATCGAGCGTTGGCGCAGCGCCACCATGAGCCACCGCATGAGCGACGACGAGTTCTCCGACTATGCCGATGCACCGCCGCTGCAACCGGCGCCGGTCGCTCCAGCCCCGGTGCCGCCGTCTCCGCGCGGCGAGGCCTTGCGCTCCAGCCTGCTGAAGAAACCGCTCGAGGCCGGGTCTTTCAGCACGCCACCGGCGAACCCGTTCGCCGCGCCGCCGAACACCAGCCCGCCCGGCTATCCGCCCAAATTCAGGTAGTTATTTCCGTCCGACCAGATCGACCAAGGCCGACATGCCAACGTGGTGATCGCCTTCGTTGATCGCGCTTTCATGCTCGCGAATTACGAGCGACGAGAAATCGCCGAAGGCTTCTTCCAGCAGCGCGCGCGTGTAAAGCCGCTCAGGCTCGGACGGCCCGCCGGTCTTGTAGACTAGTTGTTTCAGGCCGTAGCCCTCCAACAACAATGAGCCGCCAGGCTTGAGGGTTTTCTTGATACCGGCAAACATAATCGCGCGCTGTGGCGGCGTGGCGAACTGGATGAAAATCCCCGCCACCACATCAAACGCCTCCGGCTTCCAATCCCATGCCGTCATGTCGGCTTGCTGCACGCGTAGCGTGACGCCGCGCTGCCTGGCGAGCGCGCGGGCCTTTTCCTGCGCCACGTCTGAAAAATCGAGCGACAGCACATCGAGCCCCTGCTCGGCCAGAAACACGCCGTTGCGCCCTTCGCCGTCGCCAATGGCGAGCGCGCTTTGACCCTTGCGCAGCAGATGCGCCTGCGATTTCAGAAAGGCATTGGGCTCGGTGCCAAACAGATAGCCCGGCGTCGCGAATCGCTGCTGCCAACGGTCACGTTCGGTCGCGTTCACGTCCGCCCTCCAAAAATCGCCGAGCCGATGCGCACATGGGTGGCGCCGAGCGAAATGGCGACGGGAAAATCCGCGCTCATGCCCATGGATAGAAGCTTCAAGCCGTTGCGCTTGGCGATCTTGGCGGTCAACGCGAAATGCGGCCCCGGCGCTTCGTCAAGCGGTGGAATACACATCAGGCCCGACATGGTCAGCCCGTAAGTTTCGCGGCAGGCGTTGAGAAATGCATTGGCGTCCTGCGGAAGCACGCCGGCCTTTTGCGGCTCGGCGCCGGTGTTGATCTCGGCAAACAGCAGCGGCCGGCGCGCCTGCTTGGCAATCTCTTTCGACAGCGCCTCGCAAAGGCTCGCCCGGTCGACCGAATGGATGGCGTCAAACAGCGCCACCGCCTCCTTCGCCTTGTTGGACTGCAGCGGCCCAATCAGGTGCAGCGACACGCCGGTATGCTTTGCCTGCAGCGGCGGCCATTTGCTCTTGGCCTCCTGCACGCGATTTTCGCCAAACGCAGTCTGGCCGGCAGCAATTACGGGCTCGATGGCCTCGGCGGGAAATGTCTTCGACACCGCGACCAGCGTGACCGATGAAACGTCACGCCCGGCATCGCGGCAGGCGCGCGCGATCTCGGCGCGGACGGCGCCGAGGCCCGAAATCGTCGTTTGTGGCGTGTTTGTCATGGAAATGATGGTTAATACATTTCTGTCGCCGCAATTCGGAAAAGTTTTAACGATCTCTCGCAACCGCTCTTAAACCGGCGCCGGGTATCTATGCGCGGGGCGGAAGGTAACATGCCAGACGCGGATCTGCAGCGGCGAGAGTCGAAAATTTCCAAGCCGAAACGCTCGCTGAGCGTCCGCGCGCGATTGATGATATTGGCTGTCATCGCCGTTGCGCCGCTGCTGGCAGAACGCATCTACAACGAAGAACTGGATCGCAACGAGCGTATCGAAGCGACCTACAAGCAGGCGCACGATCTGGCGCGCCAGGGCGCGGCCCAGCAGAACGAAGTCATCGCATCCGCGCGGTCTGTATTGCAAGTTGTCGCCAGCGCCCGCGCCGCATTCACTCCAACCGACAACGAGTGCAACCGGTTTCTGGAAAACATCGCCAAGCCGGTGCCCTGGATCAAGACCCTCTCGGTCGCCAATGCTCAGGGACGAATTGTATGTTCGAGCTTTCCGGACGCGGTCGGTCTGGATATTTCAGACCGGGTGCATTTTTACAAGCCCATCGACAGCGGCGAATTCTATCTTAGCGATTATTTCGTAGCGGCGCGCCTCAAGGTGCCAATCATTACCCTGGCGCTCGCGCAACGCGGGGTGAATAATTCCGCCGCTGCGGTGGTGCTCGGGTTGCTCGACCTGAGCTGGTTCGAGCACGTCGCCAAGGCCTTCGTTCCGCCCTCTGGCAACATGCTGATGATCGACGGCAAAGGCACCCTGCTCGCGCAGTACCCGAGCCGCCAAGATTCAGTTGGCCAGGATTTCAAGGGCCACCCCTTGGTTCGAGACATGCTGTCGCGTCCCGAGGGCTTCCTGACCGAGACCGGAATTGACGGCGTTCGCCGAATCTTCGGATTCGTGCAGTTGCCCGGCACCCAGGCCCGCATCGCGGTGGGCTTCGATGAGAGGGAAGTCGTGGCCCGCGCCAATCGCGCGATGTGGACGGCGCTCGCCCAGCACGGTTTGGTCGCCGCCCTCGTGCTGCTCGGCATCTGGTTTGGTGGCGAACGGCTGTTGATGCGGCCCATCCGCACCCTCGCCAATATGGCGGGGCGCATCGGCCACGGCGACATCAAGACGCCCGCGGCGGCGCTCCCTTGGGCCGCCGAGTTCGTGCCGCTGGCCGTTGCGCTCGATGACATGGCCGCAAAATTGAGCGCGCGCGAACAGGAATTGCGCGACAGCAACAGCCAACTGCGCGAACTCGCGCAGATCGACGGTTTGACGGGTCTCGCCAACCGACGTGCGTTCAACGAGCACCTGATTGCTGAATGGAAACTGGCCGTCTCGCTGCGCCAGCCGATCGCGGTCCTGATGGTCGACGTGGATTTCTTCAAAAAATTCAACGATCACTACGGCCACGTGCAAGGCGATGCTTGCTTGCGCAAGGTGAGCGGCGTTCTGATGGAGGGAACGCGGGTACGAGTGGCCGCCTCACCTCGGAGTTTTGAGGCGGAATTGCCACCGTCCTTCCACCGCATGCTCGGGCGCGGCCGTCGGCCGGATTTCGCTGCTCGTTACGGCGGCGAAGAATTCGCGGTTCTCCTCCAGGGCACGGGCATTGAGGCTGCGTTGCAGGTCGCTGAGCGGCTGCGGAGCGAAGTCGAAAACATTCTGATGGCGCACGCCGGCGCGCCTTGGGGATTTGTCTCGATCAGTATCGGCGCGGCATCCACGATGCCGACCGCGCCGAGCAATCCGCAGAAACTGATCGAGGCCGCCGACGCTGCACTCTACGAAGCGAAACGGCAAGGCCGCAACCGTGTGGTTGCCTCTACGTCCATCGAGCTGGCCGAGGCGGTATAATCGCGGCGGCGCTTAAATAAACGACCGCTCCCGGCGCGGTCCGATATCCTTGCCAGCGATCGCAGCCAATGCGGCACGGTCAACCATTTCGAACAGCCGGTCCTTCCAGCGAATTACATTTTACATTCACGCCAGCAACCGCTTGAGCGACTTGTTGGTGTGCACAAGCGACATGCCAAGCGTGTCGGCAAGATGCTGCTGCGTGAATGGAAATACGGTGGTACCGTTCATGACCAGGCCCTGTTCGTCGGCGCGCACGAACAGATGCAGCAACAGAAATGCGGCGCGCTCGAGCGCGGTCCGCCGAATCGGAAGTAGAGATCAGGCGCGTTCGGTTACGCCGCCGCCTGCCACTGCTTGATGGCGTCCTGGGTATTCTTGTTCAGGTGGACATGCGCGTCCACGCGATCGACCCAAGCGAGTGGGATGAAATGATGCTTGCCGTCGGCCTTCGGGTCGTTCTTGGCAAGCTTGATCTTGTCCGAGCCTTCCAGGTGATCGACGATGCCGACGTGCTGGCCGTCGGCGCCGAGCACTTCCATGTGTTCCTTGATGTCTTGAGTTTTGACCATTCTGTCCTCCTTGTTGCTCACGGGACTAACCCGCGCAGGCGGCCGCTGGTTCCTATGAAATTGCTGGCGAATTGTTCCGGTTATTGACCCGGAACACTCTTTCCTGTCTGTTCCGCGCATCCTAAAAAGAGCTAGAAATGATCGCCGATTCGAGCAAAAACGAGCGCTATAACGCCCGCGAGGCCGAGGCTCGCTGGCAAAAGACGTGGGACGCTCGCGGCATTTATGCAACCTCGAACGACGATCCCCGTCCCAAATATTACGTGCTCGAGATGTTCCCCTACCCGTCGGGGCGCATCCACATGGGCCATGTGCGCAACTACACCATGGGCGACGTGGTCGCGCGCTTCAAACGCGCGATGGGCAACGCCGTGCTGCACCCGATGGGCTGGGACGCCTTCGGCATGCCGGCGGAAAACGCGGCCATCGACCGCAAGGTGCATCCGAAAGAATGGACCTACGCCAACATCGCGGCGATGAAGAAGCAGCTGCAGTCGATGGGCCTTTCGCTCGACTGGGCGCGCGAGATCGCGACCTGCGACCCGGCTTATTACAGTCATCAGCAGAAAATGTTTCTCGACTTCGTCAAGGCGGGATTGGTCGAGCGCAAAAAATCGAAAGTGAACTGGGACCCAGTCGACCAGACCGTGCTGGCGAACGAACAGGTGATCGACGGGCGCGGCTGGCGTTCCGGCGCCGAAGTCGAGCAGCGCGAACTGACGCAGTGGTTTTTCAAGATCAGCGACTATTCGGAAGACTTGTTGAAGGCGCTCGACACGCTCGACCGCTGGCCGGAAAAAGTCCGGTTGATGCAGAAGAACTGGATCGGCCGTTCGGAAGGCCTGCTGGTTCGCTTCATGCTCGATCCAACAAGCGCGCCCAACAAGGAAAACGAGCTGGAGGTTTTCACTACGCGGCCAGACACCTTGTTCGGCGCCAAGTTCATGGCAATTTCGCCGGACCATCCGCTGGCTCAAGCAGCAGCGGCGAAAAATCCGAAGCTCGCCGAATTCATCGAGCAGTGCCACCACATGGGCACATCGCAGGCGGCCATCGACACCGCCGAGAAGATGGGCTTCGACACCGGCATCAAGGCGCTCCATCCGTTCGATGCCAACTGGAAACTGCCGGTCTACGTCGCCAATTTCGTTTTGATGGAATACGGCACCGGCGCGATTTTCGGCTGCCCCGCGCACGACCAGCGCGACCTGGATTTCGTCAACAAATACGGTCTCGGCAATACGCCGGTGGTCTGCCCGCCGGGCCAAGATCCGAAAACCTTCGTCATCACCACTACCGCCTATGACGGCGACGGCCGCATGATCAATTCGCGCTTTCTCGACGGCATGACGATCGAAGAAGCCAAGGAAGAAGTCGCCAAACGCCTGGAGCGCGAGACGCGGGGCAACCGCCCGGTATCACAGCGCCAGGTGAATTATAGGCTGCGCGACTGGGGCATTTCGCGCCAGCGCTATTGGGGCTGCCCGATTCCTGTCATCCACTGCGAGAAATGCGGCGTGGTGCCGGTGCCGGAGAAAGATCTGCCGGTGACGCTGCCGGACGACGTGAGCTTCGACAAACCGGGCAACCCGCTCGACCGCCACCCGACGTGGAAGAATGTGAAATGCCCGCAGTGTTCGGGCCCCGCGCGGCGCGAGACCGACACCATGGATACATTCGTCGACTCGTCCTGGTACTTCGCGCGCTTCACCGATCCGTGGAACGCGAAATCGCCGACGACGCCGAAGGTCGTAAACGAATGGCTGCCGGTCGATCAATATATCGGCGGCATCGAGCATGCGATTTTGCATCTGCTCTATTCGCGCTTTTTCACGCGCGCCATGCACAAGACCGGCCATACCGGCATGAACGAGCCCTTCGCCGGCCTGTTCACGCAGGGCATGGTGGTGCACGAGACGTACAAATCCAAAAGCGGCGACTGGATCGAGCCGGCCAATGTGAAAATCGACGGCATGGGCGATGCGCGGCGCGCCACGTTGGCTGCTACCGGCGAGCCGATCGAAATCGGCGCCATCGAAAAAATGTCGAAGTCGAAGAAGAACACCGTCGACCCCGACGACATTATCGCCGCCTACGGCGCCGACACCGCGCGCTGGTTCATGCTGTCGGATTCACCGCCCGAGCGCGATGTGATCTGGACCGAGGAGGGCGTGCAAGGCGCTTGGCGTTTCGTGCAGCGGCTGTGGCGGCTGATCGGCGAGATCGCCGGCGTCACCGGACCACAAAGCCGCCCAGCAACTTTTGGTCCGGAAGCGCAAAAAGTGCGCAAAGCCGCGCATCGCGCGCTCGCCCATGTTTCCGATGACATCGCGCGGCTGCGCTTCAACCGTTGCGTCGCGCATATTTACGAATTCGCCAATGCGCTGAGCGACGCCATCGGCGAGGTTGAGACCGCGCCCGCACCCGATCTGGCCTGGGCCTCGCGCGAAGCCGGCGACATTCTGGTGCGGCTGTTCCACCCGATGATGCCGCATCTGGCCGAGGAATGCTGGGCCGTACTTGGCCACAAAACCCTGGTCGCGACCGAAGCCTGGCCGCAGGTTGAGCCCGATTTGCTGGTCGAAAACACCGTTACCTTGCCGGTGCAGATTAACGGTAAGAGGCGCGCCGACATTACGGTCGCCCGTGACGCCCAAAATGCGGAGATTGAGGCTGCCGTTCTGGCCCTCGATGCGGTAATAAAGGCGCTGGATGGCAAGCGCCCGAAAAAGGTCATTGTCGTCCCGCAGAGGATTGTGAATGTCGTTGCCTGACCGCCTCGCTCGATTGCTGCTGGCGCTAGCGCTGGCCGGCCTCACCGCCGGCTGCTTCCAGCCGCTCTACGGCTCGGCGGGCGGCGGCGGCGCCGTCAGCGACAGACTGAGCGCCGTCGATGTGGCGCCGATCAACACGCCGAACGGCACGCGGCTGGCACGCGTCGGCGGCGAAGTGCGCAACGAATTGATCTATGGGCTCACCGGCGGCAGTGGCGCCGCCACGCCGAGCTACCGCCTCGATATCCGGCTGACGTCGTCGGTTCAGTCGGTGATCGTCGACATCAACACCGCGCGGCCGGACATGCAGAATTACGCTATCGACGCGGCCTATACGCTGATCGAAGTCGGCACCGGCCGCAAAGTCGTCGACGGCACGACGTTTTCGCGCGTGTCCTACAACATTCCGGGCCAGCAACAGCGCTTTGCCGGCGACCGCGGCTTGCGCGATGCCGAAAATCGCGCCGCCAAGGTGATCGCAGAAAATATCCGCAACCGGCTGGCGTCGTATTTCACGGCCGGGACCTAAATCGCTTTCCGCGAAAACAATGACCGCCATCAAAGCTTTCGAAGTCGACAAGTTCGTCGCCAAGCCCGATCCGGGACTGCCGATCGTGCTGGTCTACGGCCCCGATGCCGGCTTGGTGCGTGAACGCGTGGACGCGCTGGTGCGCGCTTCGGTCGACGATCCGAACGATCCCTTTGCGCTGGCGCGAATCGAAGGCGAGGATCTTGCCGGCAATCCGTCGCGGCTGGTGGAAGAAGCCCACACCGTACCTTTGTTAGGCGGCCGTCGCGCGGTGCTGGTGAAGGCCGGATCGCGCAACATCGCCGCCGCGGTCGAGACCGTGATCGCCGCGCCGTCGAACGAATGCCGCGTCATCATCGAAGCGAGCGACCTGAAAAAGACCTCGCCGCTGCGCACCATGTGCGAGAAATCCAAGGTCGCCGCCGCGCTGCCCTGCTACGAGGACGGCACACGCGAACTCGATCGGCTGATCGACGAAGAAATGCGCGCGACCAATCTAACCCTGTCGGGCGACGCGCGCGCTGCTCTGTTGTCGCTCTTGGGCGGCGACCGCATGGGCTCGCGCAGCGAAGTCCGCAAGCTCGCGTTGTATGCCTTGGACAAAGAGCGCATCGAACTCGACGACGTCTATGCCGTTGTCGCCGATGCTTCAGAGCAGGCCGTCAACGGCGTGATCGATGCGGCCTTTGCCGGCAAGACCGCTGAGGTCGAGAATGAATTCATCAAGGCGCGTGGCAGCGTCGGCAGCGCCGCCGCGATCATCTCTGCCGCGATCCGCCACGTCGCGAACCTGCACAAAATGAAGCTCGCGGTCGAGGGTGGTGAGGACATCGAGCTCGCCATGAAGCGCGCCGGCCCTCCGGTGCATTTCAAGCGCCAGCCGCAGGTCGGCATTGCGCTGCGCGGTTGGACGACGGCGAAACTGCTGCGCACCATGGAGCAACTGGCGGAAGCTTCGCTCGACATGCGCCGCAACGCCGCGCTCGCCGAGGCAATCGGGCAAAGGACGTTATTGTCGATCGCGGTCAGCGCGCGGCGGCGAGAAAGCTAAAGATTCAACTGATAGCTATGCGGCACCCAGCGATAGCCGCCGCCTGATTTCTCGACAAAGCCGATGCCGGGGAACGGCATATGGTAACCGGCAACGAACAACTTGTCGGTCGCCACCATATCGAGGATGCGCTTACGTGTTGCCACCGCTTTCTCTTTGTCGTCGTCGACGTCGAGATGGAGATCCGGCCGTTGCAGCGACATCACGTAGTGACCGCAGGTGTCGGCCCAATTGAGAAACCGCTTGCCCTCGCTCTCGATGGTGTAGGCCATCAGGCCCGGCGAATGGCCGAACGCATCCACCGCGCGGATGCCCGGCACCACCTCGTCGCCCGGCTTGACGAAGGTTGAGCGGTCGGCGAGCGGCACGCAGACTTTTACATAGAGCTCGCGGTTGAACTTGCGCGCCTCACGCACGTTCTCGCCCTTCTTCCAGAAATCGAAATCGGCCGCGCCAAACACGTAGCGCGCCTTGGGAAATACCGGCTGGCCGCCTTTGGTCAGGCCCCCGATATGGTCAGGATGGCCGTGCGTGATGATGACGACATCGACATCGTCCGGCTTGTAGCCGGCCTGCGCCATGCGCTCGACCAGCTTACCCGGCGGCAGCCGACCCTTGAGCTGCTCGTTCTCCGCGGCGAGCGAACCGTTGCCGGTGTCGAACAGCACCAATTGCTTTCCGGTATTGACGACGATCGGGGTGAACGGATGTTCGTAGCGGTTAGCGTCGATGCGGTTGGCAGCGGCCAGCGCCTTTACTTCCGCCGCTCCCGCCTCGCCGCCGAAGCTTGGCGTAAGCCCCTCTCGGACAACTTTACTGTCCATAATCGTTGCAACCTCGAAGCCGCCGAGCATAAAGCGGTAAATCGTCGGCTGCATTTCACCTTGCATGGATGCACTCACGCCAGAACTCCCCAATCTATTGCTGACCGCGACCTGATTAGCAGCAATTACCTCCGGTGATCTAGCCCGGGTGCTGCCGATAGAGAGTGTGTTAGCGCTGGCGTGGCACCACGCAGGCTCCTATGCTCGACGACGCATATTCACAAAACTATGTTTGAAAAGCATTGGAGAACCGCCGATGGCAAAAAAAGCACGCAAGAAATCATCCAAGAGGAAGTCCAAGACGGTGGCCAAGAGTAAAAAGCGCCGCGCGGGAAAGCGTAAAGGTTTCGCCGGAAAAGTCTTGGGCGCCTACCGGGCGGTCGTCGATACCGTCAAGGGCACCGGACGGCTTCGCAACAAGATGGAACAACCGGGCACGTCAGAAACGGAATAAAGAAAAGTTCTCTCTCTGAAACAACGGCAGGCGTGTGAATCACGCTTGCCGTTTGCTCAGCCAGTTGTCCAGACTCATGCGCCCCGCACCGGAGACGAACAGGAAGAAAATTCCGCCAAGCATGGCCATGTTTTTCCAGAAGCTGGAATCTTGCGCGCGGCGCGCGGCGGCGTCGTTGAAGTCCCAATAGCGGTGCGAGGTGAAAGTCGCCACCAGCATGAAGATGACAAAGCCGATCATGACGTAGCGTGTGGCGAGCCCGAACATGATCGCGAGGCCGCCGAAGAATTCGAACGGTACCGAAATGTAGGCCATGAAGGCCGGGATGCCGCGCGGCGGAAACGAAGCGGCGACGGCTTCAATATTGAACAACTTGCCATAGCCGCTGCGCACGAAGATCCAGCCCAGCAAAATCCGGCCGATCAGAAGGATGATGTCGGAGCTGTTGGCGGCCAGGCTATCGGCATAAGACAGCACGGGCAGCGAACCGCGTTGATTGGAAAGCGCCATGTGTATCCTCCACAAAGTTGGCCAGGCGTCGTTACAATCGCGCCGGGCTCGTCATGCTAACAAGCGTAATTCGTTTTTATTCCGCATTCAGGCGCTATCGCGCCCGGTCGCTTGTTTCCAAACACGGTTATAAGTTCCGAGTTCCGTGAAGCCGCCGTCGACCGGCAGATCCAGCCCGGTCAGATAACTCGCCTCGTCGCTCGCCAGAAACATTACGGCATGGGCGACATCTTCCACCGAGGCGCTGCGGCCCATCGGCGTCATGTGCTCCATGGCGTCAACGAAATTATCCGAGCCCGCGGTCATCGCCGTTTTCAGAATGCTGGGGTGCACGGCATTCACGCGGATATTCCACTCGGCATATTCCATCGCGGCGGCCTTGGTCAGCCCGCGCAGGCCCCATTTCGCCGCGCTGTAGGCAGCCGCGAAATGCCCGTTGATGCCCGCCGTCGAGCCGATATTCACGATCGCGCCGCCGCCGCTGCTGCGGATATGAGGCGCCACAGTCTGCGTGCCGAGAAACGGCCCCGTGAGGTTGACGGCGAGGACGCGATCCCAATCGGCCCGCGTCGTGCTGGCGAGATTGACGCCGCGCAATGAAACGCCGGCGTTATTGACCAGCACGTGCAGCGACCCGAATTTGCTCATCGTGAAGGCTACGATGTCGCGCCAATTCTGTTCGTTGGCGACATCGAGGCGATGATATTCGCACACACCGCCCGACTTGGTTATCGAGCGGGCGAGGTTGCCGCCCTCATCGTCCTGAACGTCCCCAATTACGATCGCCGCGCCGGCGGCCGCAAACATCCGCGCCTCCGCCGCGCCCTGACCCCGGCTGCCGCCGGTGATGAGAGCCGTCTTATTGGCGAATTTCCGCTCCACGTCTTTTGCCCCCGCATATTGGCGCTTCAAGATGCGGCAAACTAGCAAGCTTTGGCGCGCGGAGTCCCCCGCGGTCAGACCTTGTTAAGCAGGACCGGCTATGACTTGCGCATCCGGACATGGGTTCCGCGTGGGAGAATGACGATGAGAAAGGCCATTCCAACGACGATGTTCACCGACAAGGAACAGCCACGCATGGCATCCCTGCGCAATTGGGTGCTGGACCACGGGATTACCGAAATCGAGATGAACGAGCGCCAGTTCTGGAATTTCGCGCAGCTTCAGCCGCCGGCGGAAAAACCTTGGGTCACCTTCATGGGCCGCAATATACGCGTGCCAGAAATGCCGGAAGATGCGCAGAAGTCGCTCGGCATTTATGATAAAATTGGGCCTGGCGCTATTTAAATTGGCGCACTGATCACTCAACGCGCTGATCACTTAATAAGTGTTTTTGGTTTTCCGGTTTCCGGTGGCGGCAATAAACTCAGCCATCCGGGTTTGCACATTATCCTCGAAAAATGGGTCATCGAGGTCGTGCGCCTTGCGCGCCGCTGGATCGTAGATCATGACCTCCGGCGCGGCCGGCTCATGGTGACCAGTAGCGGCCAACCAGATTTTTCGAATGGTCTCGACAGGGTCGGCCATGGCTGGCGCTCTTTCTATGACGGGAAATGAGCCGTATGGGACTCCAACGACCCGGCAGGGTTTAGGTTCCACTCCCTGTGCGGGCTGGAAAAATGGTAGTTAGGCAGGCCGGTTGCGAGGTGAAACGATCATGCGGCGAAGTCTAGCCATTGCATGGATGGCGGTCTGCCTGTGCACGCCGGCGCTGGCGCAAAACCTGCCTTGGGACGCCTTCCAGAAGAACCCGGACGGGTCGTGGTCAGCCACGCGCGCCGTCAGTATTTTCGCAGGCGGCCGAAACTTGCCGATCCGAGAGGGCGCCCGCTTCAAGCCGGGCGCGGCGTTTTTGGGCACCGACATCGCGGAGCAGCTCGACCAGACCTGCCCGGCTGAAGCCGCCGCGACCACCGCGCCGCCGCAGGTCGATCTGCCGAAACTTGCCGATCCCGTGAGCGGCTTCATCGATTCCGAGAAGCTCACCTGCGGCCAGCTCGCCAGCGCCTACCAGGAAGACGCCGATTTTCTTTTGGTCTGGTACAGCGGTCTGCGCACCGCGCTGGCCAACAAACGCATGATCGATGTGACGAAGATCAAGGCGGGCGTCCACAACGTCATCGTCTACCGCAACGCCAACCGCGACAAATTGGTGGTGCAAGCCGTCGAGATGATTATGAAATAACCGGGGGTTGCGCCTTTGCCGGCGCGTCCAGCACCTGCCGGATGCGCCGCGCCAGCACACCCTCGATCAACGGCTTCGAAATAAGTTCGATGCCGGTATCGAGCCGTCCCTGATGCACGATGGCGTTGCGCGAATAGCCGGTCATGAAGATGATCTTGGTGCCGGGCCGGCGGCGCAAAACCTCATCGGCCAGTTCGCGCCCGTTCTTGCCGGGCAGCACCACGTCGGTGAGCAGCAGATCGAATTTCTTGTCGGCTTCCAGCAGCTTCAAAGCAGACGCTGCGTCCTTGGCCTCAATCACCTGGTAATTGAGGTCGCGCAGAATTTCGGCGGCATATTGCCGCACGCCCTCGTCGTCCTCGACGATGAGAATCGTTTCGCCTTGGCCCTGTTGCGATTCGCCAAATTCAATCGGCGCCACCGCTTCGGCGCCGTCATGGCGTGGCAGATAGAGCTTTATCGTCGTGCCCTCGCCAAGCTCGCTGTATATTTTGACATGGCCGTTCGACTGCTTGGTGAAGCCATAGACCTGGCTCAAGCCAAGCCCTGTGCCCTTGCCGGTTTCCTTGGTGGTGAAAAACGGCTCGAACGCCTTGTCGACGGTCTCGATCGACATGCCGGAGCCGTTGTCGGTGACCGCAATCAAAACATACTGGCCGGGATTGATGCCAGTATGATGCCGGCAATAGTCCTCGTCCAGATAGGCATTGCTGGTCTCGATCGTGAGCTTGCCGCCCTCCGGCATGGCGTCGCGGGCGTTTACCGCCAGATTGAGCAAGACCGCTTCCAATTCTGAAGCATCGGCCTCGACATTCCAAGGTCCGGCGCCGCCGATGGTTTCCAGTTCGATATTCTCGCCGAGCGTGCGCGACAGCAGATCCGACATGCCTACAATCAATTTATTAGAGTCGATGGCGCGCGGATTGAGCGGCTGGCGGCGCGCAAACGCCAGCAGCCGCTGGGTGAGCTGCGCCGCGCGCTCGGCGCCGACCAGCGCATTGTC
>JAYTFS010000231.1:0-3791 GCA_043734185.1 Pseudolabrys sp.
ATCGACGTGCAGCGCCTCGCACAGCCGGTTGGAGTAGTTCCACATACCGCAAAAAACAGTCAGCTCGACGATCTGCTTCTCGCTGAAATGCTTTTTCATTTCGGCGAAGGCTTCGTCGTCGTCGCGCGCCGTCATGTTGGTGACGGCCGCGGCCCAGCGCACGGCTGCTTTCTGGCGATCGTCGAGATCGGCCGAAGCCATGTAGGTATCGCCCTGGGCGGCGGCGATCTGCGCTTCCGTCAACCCGATCTTCTTGCCGAGCGGTACGTTGTGCGACATGCAATAGGCGCTGCGATTGAGCGCCGATGTCTTGATGATGACGAGCTGCTGGATTTTCACATAGTCGGGATCGGCCTTCACATTGGTCAGCCGGATCGCCTCGTTCGGCAGCATCCAGCCGGCGAGCGCGGCCGGCTGATGCGCCAGCACCTGCGAGAAATTGCTGATCCGGCCCCATTGCCTGAGCACGCCGTCATAGACTTCGCGGGCCGCGGCATCTGTCGTCTCCGGCGGAATCATTTTCACGCGCGCCATGATCTTGAGCCCTACAAATTCTTGCCGTCGAACGGCGTCAGCTTGAGCGTCGCGATATCGATATCGTCGAGGCAATTCACATTGATGGCGAAGGTCTCTTCGCCGTTCGGAGCGAGGCCGCGCGAAAACGAGCCGACGCCGCAGGACTGGCAGAACAGATGATGAATTTTCTTTTTGCCGAACTGGTAGTCCGTCAGCGCATCGTCGCCCTGGACGAGCTTGAATTGCGACGCCTTGACGAACGCCCATGCCGCGCCGCGCTTGATGCAGATCGAGCAGTTGCAGTCGATGACCTGCGCCAGGTCGCTGGTGGCCTGGTAGCGGACGCGGCCACAATGGCAGCCGCCTTGATAGGTTTTGGCATCGGGCATTTCGGCCTCCGGCTCTGTCGGCTGGTTTATCCGAGGTCGCGCCGCCGCGTCGAGGCTTAGTTCGGCTTGATGCCTGCGGCCGTGGTGATCTTCTCGTAGTCGGCCGTGATGTCCTGCAAGAAGGCGCCGAACTTCGCGCCACAGGTGCCGTCCGGAAACAGACCCTGCTGCTCGAACTTCGTTTTGATCTCCGGCGTGTTCATCGCGGCGAGCAGCATGTCGGACAGGCTCTTGATTGCTTGCGGCGGCGTCTTCGCCGGCGCCACAAGACCGTAGAAAATCTCTGCTTCGTATTTCGTGATGCCGGTTTCTTCCATGATCGGCACACCGGGTAGCACAGCGAGCCGTTTCGGCGAGGTGGTGACGAGAGCGCGCAGAGTGCCGCTCTTAATCTGCGACACCACCGTCGGATAGTCGGCCCAGACCGCCTGCACATGACCGCCCATCAGCGCGGTGACGGCCGGGCCGCTGCCGCCATAGGGCACGTAGTTGATGTCGATCTTGGTGGCGAGACGGAGCACTTCGATCGCGATATGCAGCGAGGTCGCGGGCCCGCCGCTGGCAAAGGTTATCTTGCCGGGATTGGCCTTGGCGTCGGCGACCAGTTCCTGCAGCGTTTTCCAGGGCGCGTTGCTCTGCACCACCAGCGGCATCGGCGTCGAGGCGAGATTGCAGACCGGCTCGAAATTGCTGAGCGTGAAATTGCCGCGCTTCGTCGCCATGTTGACCACGAAGGCATTGGCGACCAGCAGCAGGGTGTTGCCGTCGGGTTCAGCGCGCGCCGCGGCCTCGGTGCCGATGGTCATGCCGCCGCCCGGGCGATTTTCGACCACGATGGTGGGGCCGCCGGCCTTTTGAATCTGTTCGCCCATCAGGCGGGAGATGATGTCGGGGCCGCTGCCCGGTGTGTAGGGAACGATGATCTTCAGCGTTTTCGACGACTGTGCGAAGGCGGCCGACGGTCCAAAGGACCCCAGCGCGAGCACGGCAGTCGCGGCGCAGGCGGCCGCCAGCATTCTGAAATTTGGCATCGGACGCTCCCCTCAATTCCCTTGGGTGTCCGACAGCGTGATTTGTTTCGCGGCCAGCCGCAAGGCGGACTGCGATAGTTTTCGGAACTGAAGCCGAGATGGCTCGCGGCATCCTCGCCTGCTAGGCAGCCTGGGCGCCAGGCTGCGGGTAGCAGACCTCGCTCTCAAACTCGTAACCGCACGCATCGCAGGACCAAAGATGACGGATGCGGCGGTCGTCGAGATATTCGCTCCATTCCGGCGTGAACAACGTATCTCCGCACTGAGCACAAGGAACGACGGGCCGTAACCGATCGAAGGTGCGTGCATTTTGGGATCGGAGTTCCATGATGCCTCCTGGTTGTCGCTGTCTCTCCCCGCCAGCCGACCTATGCCCCATGGTCATGACCGCACCATGACCGGCCATAACGAACATTTGAAGCAGCGGCGCTGACGTATTCGCTGAATTGGAATGTTAGCGCGCGCGGATGCGTGCGCCGACAACGCAGAGCGATGCTCGGAAAGTGACTGCTGAAGGTGTTTGCATTGCAGCAAGGCGCGTCGGTTCGAGCGCGCGCTGGAACTTTCACGAACCGATTTCTCCTGGAACAACCCTTTGCACTGACGCGTTGGCCCGAGTTGGCAATGTTGCCAACAACCCAACAGCGAAGGAATTGATCATGAGGCTCGGTAAGCTCACGATGCTTTCTGCCACGGCATTGCTCGCCGGCGGCATGTCTATCGCAGCGGCGCAATCCAACATGGCGCCCGGCGGATCGTCCAGTCAGGCTGCAAAGCCACAGGGCCAGTGCTGGGACGCCGCCAGCAACACCATCAAGGACAAGTCCGGCGTGGCGAGCGGCGCCAAGACCCCGGGCGGCGTGACCACCGGCTCATCGCCGTCGGGTCAGGCCAACAACGCCAAGGGCACCGGCGACAGCCAGACCCGTCCGGCCGGCGCGGCCGGTTTGCCGAACTGCTAAACGCGCCAGGCGGTTGAACGAACGGAACGCGCCGCGGCAACCGCCGTGGCGCGTTCGTTTTTAACTGAAGCCGGTCCAGATGGGTTCAACCCCGCCTCAGGCAATGCGCCGAATAGGCGTTGTCGGATTCCGGGCCCGTCACATAGTGCAGATAGGCCTTGGCGACTGCGACGTCTCCTGCCGCAGTGCCGATGCCGCCCATGAACAAGATGGTGCGCTGGAACACCGCCGGATAGGGCAGGAACATCGCGCCTTTGACGCAGCGGATTTCGTGCTCGGCCTGCACCGCGAGATCGGCCTCGCCTTTGACGACGCGCGCGGCATGGAAGCCGCCGCCGGGCTGCGGCACCAGGCGGCTCTTCATCTCGTCGGCGATGCCGAGCTTGCCCAAGACGTCCATGAAATGAACGCCGCTGATGCCGCCGGTTGCCGGATCGGTGATCAGCACGACCTTGGCGGCGAGCAGTGTGCGCTTCAGCGCCTCCGGCGTGCTCACGTCGGGTTTGAGCCCATCGTTAGGCATCGCGAGGCCGAAGTCGACGCGGATCAGTTGCACCGCGCTGCCGGCCACGATCTTGCCGGCCTTCTCCAACTCGTCGGCGGTGGCGCTCGGCACCATGATGACGTCGAAGTTCTGGCCCGCCAGCACGCGTTGCCGGATTTCGCCGGTCTCGACCACGGTGATGGTGAGCCGGTGGCCGGTATCGGCCTCGAACTTCGCCTGGGTCTCGGCGAGCACCTCGCGCATGCCGTTGGCGGAGATCACCCTGATTTCGGCGGCGTTGACGGTGGAAATCTTGTTCATGGCAATTGCGCTGAGGACGGCCATGGCCGCGACGGTGAGGGCTCGAATTGACGGGCTCCCGCTATTTCTTCTGGATCGAAAGGCCGCC
>JAYTFS010000232.1:0-2740 GCA_043734185.1 Pseudolabrys sp.
TCCGGCGCATGCCGGGGGAACCTTTCTTGGCTTTTTGACGCGATTTATCGGCCACTGCTCACGCGTGGAACTTCACGCCCTCTCACTAGACCCTTGGGATATACCGCGAAAAATAAGGCTCCCAAGCGAGGGAGCGGCATCCGTGGCGGCGTTTTTCATATTCATCGGATTAATCAACATATAGCACATTTTTGGCCAAAATCAAAGCCTTATGGTGCCGCAAAAGCGCAATTCAGGGGTATTGATTATGCAATTTCGGCGAATCGGTTAATGCCCGCTCGCTGGATCCAGAGTTCCGGCGGAAAAACGGTAATCGGGTCGGGCCTAAGGCGATCTCAGTCGCCTTCGCCGGGCTCCGGCTTGAAGAATTTCGCGAATTTGTCGGGTACGCCCTCGTATTCCTTGGCGTCGGCCGGCGGTTCGCGTTTGACCGTGATATTCGGCCAGGTCTTGGCGTATTCAGCGTTGATTTCCAGCCACTTCTCAAGGCCCGGCTCGGTATCCGGCTTGATCGCGTCAACCGGGCATTCCGGCTCGCAGACCCCACAATCGATGCATTCATCCGGATGGATGACCAGCATGTTTTCGCCTTCGTAGAAGCAGTCCACCGGACACACCTCCACGCAGTCCATGTATTTGCACTTAATGCAGCTTTCATTGACGATGTAGGTCATCCAAGGCTCCGCGAAAACCAGCTGCGTTCCCTAACGTAACGATCAACGTGCCGTCAAATCTCTATATAACGCACGGGCAGCGGCGGCAGCGCCCCGCCGCTCGCACCACCCGCACCAGCCTGACCGAGCGGTCCAGAGCCAGCGTCACCACGTCGCCAATGCGGACCGAATGGCTAGGCGCAGTAACGCGCCTGCCATTGATCCTCACGTAGCCTACTTCGGTAAGGGCCGCGGCATCGCTGCGCGTACGCACCATCCGCGCATGCCACAACCATTTGTCGATGCGCTGCCGATCCAAATGATTGTCAGGGCTTATTATTTTGCTCGAGTTGTTGTTTGAGCGCGGCCAACTTGGCGAACGGCGAATTGGGATCCGGCGCTTTGTCGCGGCCGCCGGAACTGCCATGCGGCTTGGCATAATATTGATCGCGCTCGGCTTTATCGACCTGGTTGCCTTTGTCGCGGCGGGGCGGACGATCGCCGCGCGGTGGACCGCTGCGCTGGCCGAGACCTTTGCTTTGCCGTTCGACGCGTTGCTGGCGCTCGTGACGCTCTTGTCGATCTTGCCGCTTCTGTCGGAAATCGCCTGGCTTTTCCGTGGTTTCCGGTGCCGCAGGCGCGGGCGCGGCGGCAACCGCTGGCGTTGCGGCAACAGGTGCTTGCGCCGGACGCGGCTGGCGGCGCGGACGCGGCGGACGCTTTTCGGAACGCCCGGCCGGCCGCCAGACGTCGATGTAGACCGGTTCATCTGCGGTCTTTGCCACCGGAGCATCGGCCTGTTCGGCGGCGATCAAATTGTTCTTCTGAACCTCTTGGTCCGGCCGTTCTGGCGCCGCCTCCGCCGCAGGCGCGGCCGGAACACAGTCGGCGACCGGCAACAAGTCGAGCGAACTCGTCACCGGTACAGGCGCGGCCTCGACCGTCACAACCTCGGCTGCCGGCGCGACGCCGGCGGCGGCCGGATCGGCGGGCGCGTCAGACGCAGCCGAAACCAGCTCCGCGGGTTTAGACTCCGCGGGTTTGGACTTGCGGTCTAGGCGGTAACCGAGCGAACGCAGAATCGAGGCGAAGTCCTCACCCGATGCCCCGGTGAGCGAGGTCATCGCGCCGGTGACGGTAAAGCCGCGGCCATCGAATGCGCCATCGGGCTTGGCGGTCTGCACGCCTTCGCGCCATGCCAGCGCGGGGCGGATCAAATCGGCCAGCCGCTCCAGAATATCGACGCGAACCGCGCGCTCGCCGGCGACGCGATAACCGGCGGTGCGGTACAGCGGCTGGGGCGTATCCTTGTCGATCGGTATGGACGTGCGTCCGCTGCCCGCCAGTTGCAGCAATTCGGTGACGCCCTTGGCATCCGGCGCTTCGTGCTTGAGCGCCCATAATTGCGTGGCCAAAGCGCGCGGCGCTGGCTTGAGCAGCGCCGGCAGATAAATGTGATAGGCGCCGAAACGCACGCCGTATTTGCGCAAGGTCGCGCGTGAGGGCTGATCGAGGCCTTTGACCTCCTCCGCTACTTTCTGGCGTTCCAAGACGCCGAGCGCCTCGACGAGCCGGAACGCAACACCACGCGCCATGCCGGTGACGTCATCGGCGGCGGAAAGCGTGAACAGCGGCGCCAGCAGTTTTTCGATATGGGTTTTGAGCCACAGATCGAGCCGCGTCTGCACCAGTTCGCGCGCCGGTCCGGTCAGATGGTCGTCGGCCGCGATGCGAACGCGCGGACGCAAGGTATCGTCGCCGGCGACAAGCTTGGCGACCGCATCGCCGGTCCAGCGCAGGGTGCCGTCGCTCGCCAGCACAATTTGGTCGTTGGATGCCTGCGAGAGCTTCGTGGCGCGCGCTTCGATCTCGCCGGCCAGAACCTTTTGCGCGGCGGCATTAAGGGCTCTGGCTTCGGAGCCCGCGGCGGATGTATCGGGCTCGAACATGAATCCGTCGAGCCGGCCGATCACATGGCCTTCGACTGTCACATCACCTAACTTTCCGATTTCAGTTTCCAACATCGTGTTCTCTCGTAGCCGCCGCATCAAGACGCTGGTGCGACGGTCCACGAAGCGTTCGGCCAG
>JAYTFS010000233.1:0-12113 GCA_043734185.1 Pseudolabrys sp.
CTGGGAAGTCATCGACAAGCACAAGGTCAATACCTTCTACACCGCGCCAACCGCGATCCGCGCGCTGATGCAGGCGGGCAACGATCCGGTGAAGAAGACTTCGCGCAAGAGCCTGCGCCTGCTCGGCTCCGTCGGCGAACCAATCAATCCGGAAGCCTGGGAATGGTACTATCATGTCGTCGGCGACGGCCGTTGCCCGATCGTCGATACCTGGTGGCAGACCGAAACCGGCGGCATTCTGATCACGCCGCTGCCGGGCGCGACCAAGCTCAAGCCAGGTTCGGCGACGCGACCGTTCTTCGGCATCAAGCCACAGATCGTCGACGCCGATGGCAAGCCACTCGAAGGGGCGACATCCGGCAATCTTTGCATTCTCGACTCGTGGCCCGGTCAGATGCGCACGGTCTATGGCGACCATGAACGCTTCGAGCAAACTTACTTCTCGACCTATAAGGGAAAGTATTTCACCGGCGACGGCTGCCGCCGTGACGAGGATGGCTATTACTGGATCACCGGCCGCGTCGACGACGTCATCAATGTGTCCGGCCATCGCCTCGGCACCGCCGAAGTCGAAAGCGCGCTTGTCGCTCATGCGAAGGTGTCGGAAGCCGCCGTCGTGGGTTACCCGCACGACATCAAGGGTCAGGGCATCTATGCGTATGTCACGCTGATGGCCGGCGAGAAGCCGAGCGAAGAATTGCGTAAGGAATTGATCGTCTGGGTACGCAAGGAAATCGGACCGTTCGCTTCGCCCGATTTGATCCAGTTCTCGCCCGGCCTGCCGAAAACGCGCTCGGGCAAGATCATGCGCCGCATCTTGCGCAAGATCGCCGAAGACGAATACGGCAGCCTCGGCGATACCTCGACGCTGGCCGAGCCGGCGGTGGTCGATGATCTGGTGAACAACCGGCAGAACAAAAAGCCAGCGAAGGCTGGGGCGTAAGGATTACGCTTCGGCCGCCGCCGCCGCTTTTGCAGTTCCGCTGGTCAGCGCCGCAATCTTGCGCGTGCGCGCGACTTCGTCACGCGCCCCGGCATTGTGGGTGAACAGCTCGAGCGTGTCGTTTTCGTCATCGTCGACCGGTGCCAGCGACGGATCGAAATAATTTTTGTGCTGAGGATCTTTTTGGATCGCGCGGCGCATGCGATCAATTTCAAGGTAATGCCACAGCCCCCGCGCGTGCTTGGCCGCAACCTCCCAGACGAACTTGGGATAAAATTGCCAAATCGGCTCGACCGGCATGCTGGAACGGCGGTCGGTGCGATATTTGCGGCGGAACAAGCCGCTCTGCAGCGGATGTACTTTTTCCAGCTCCGACGCCCTGGAGAAAATCCATAGCAGCCCGGTCAAATGCGATATGCCGAGATCGAACACCGCAGCGCGCCGCAAAATCGTCTTGATGTGTTCCGGAGTGTAATAAATCTTCCAGGCTTCCGCGTAGATGCCTTCCCATTCCGCTTTCGACATTTTCGCATGGCCGGTCACGACATGCTCGAGGTCGTACTTGTTCATGTCCGGGTCCATCCAGACGCCCTTGCTGTCCAGCACCTTGTGGTCTTCGGAGCCCGGCAGCGGCGTCAGACAGAAAAATTCCAGGATATCGAGCGGCAGCTCTTTCTTGATGATTTCAATATCTTCGCGGATGGATTCGGCGGTATCGGCCGGGAAACCAAGAATGTAGCCGGCGTACGTGATGACGCGCGCCGCCTTCCACGCCAGAATCATTTTGCGGTATTCGGTAATCTTGTTCTGCCGCTTCTTCGCCGCCAGCAGGTTGGCGGGATTGATGTTCTCCAGGCCGAGAAAGACCTTTTTAACGCCCGCGCGCGCGGCTTTGTCGACGAAATTTGGAATCTTGTGACAGAGAGTGTCGACCTGGATGACCATCTTGATGGCGGTACCGTCGCGCTCGCGCAACAAGATGATGCGATCGAAAATTTGCTCCCAGTCCTTGTTGCGGGCAAAATTATCGTCGGTGACGAAGAACCAACGGAAGCCCTGGTCATAGTGCTCGCGGATCAGATGTTCGATGTCATCCGGCGAGCGGCGGCGCGACTTGCGTCCTTGCACGTTGATGATGGTGCAAAACGAACATTGAAACGGGCAGCCACGGCCGGCGTCAAAACTTGCGTAGTGATCGAGCGTGCGCTTGAGCAGCGCCGGGGGCAAATAAGGTGTCGGCGTCGACTCCAGCGCGGGCAACTCGCTCATATGATTGTAAATCGGCGCCAGCGTCGCGTGCGCCGCATCCTGCAGCACCTTGTCGATGCGGCCTTCTTCCGCTTCACCGGCGAACAGGCTGCAGCCCATGTCGAGCGCGACCTGAAGATCGGGCTGCATTTTCGGTAGCATGGCGAGGCAGCCGGAGACATGAAAACCGCCGATCACGACTTGAATGCCGGCCGCGCGCAACGGCCGCGCGATGTCGAGCGTACGCGGGAACTGGTTCGACTGCGCGCCGATCAGTCCGACCATGCCGAAGCCGTCGTTCTGCTTCAACTGCGCGATGACGTCCTTGATGCGGACCCGGGTGTTGGTCTCGTCTATCGCGGTAATGGCAATGCTGATGTCCGGTCCGAGCACCTGGCGCCGCGCGGCATCCCGCGCCAACGAATAGGCAGAGGCCAGGGAGTTTGACGGAATCGCGGAACGCACCCACTGAATCACATAGCCGTCGTCGTCATAATGCGACGGCTTGATCAGCATGAGCTGAAAGACGCGGGTGGACTTGGCGGCTGGAGCCAGCATTGATCTCGTTCCGGTCAATGCCTTTAGCATAAGGGAATTTGCAGCAAATTGGGCAGCAATTTCCGGAAAATTTCCACGGTTCCAACTTTGGGGTCATGGGCAAAGTTGGTTAACCCCGGTTTTTAAGCGCCATTTACGCTATTTCGAGCTTTCCGCTGAGCTTGCCCGCCGCCGCACTATCATCGCCCCCGGTAATGGTGGCGGGCGGATTCAATGGTTCTTGTATTGAGACGGGCTGCGCTTTTTGTCGCGCTAGTGGTGGCTTTTGCGTTGCTGGCGGCTGCGGTGGCCCATGCCGCAACGCGTGACCGCGAAGTCGTTGCGTTCTCCGGCTTCGCGCCGGGCACGATCGTGGTGAAAACCGGCGAGCGTAGTCTTTACTTTGTCCTCGATCAGCAGCGCGCGCTGCGTTTTCCGGTTGGCGTCGGCCGCAGCGGCAAGACCTGGACTGGAAATGCGCGCGTCGAAGGAAAATTCGTTCGGCCAGCTTGGCAGGCGCCGCCCGAACTCGGCGGCGGCCCCATCGTACCCGGCGGCACGGTCAACAATCCCATGGGCGAGGCGGCGCTGACCTTGCGCGGCGGCGAATACGCCATCCACGGTACCAACCGGCCGGAGTCAATCGGCGGCTACGTTTCCTCCGGCTGCATCCGCATGCACAACCGCGACATCGTCGAGCTCTACCGCCTGGTTGCCGTCGGCACGCCCGTTATCGTGCAGCAATGACTCAAGCGTTTCGGCATTGGCTGAAAGCACTCATTGTCGCCGGCGCGCTGGCGCTGAGCGCACAACTGTCGGCCTCCGCGCGCGAACTTGTGGCGTTGCGCGGCTATGAGGCTGGCACCGTCGTCATCGTAACGCATCAGCGCGCACTCTATTACGTGCTCGGGCAAGGCCAGGCGATCCGATATCCGGTCGGCGTGGGCCGGGCCGGCATGGCTTGGCATGGCCAGGCCTGGATCGCCCAAAAGCGGCTGCGGCCTGCCTGGCAGGCGCCGCCCGAACTCGGGGGTGGCGCCGTCATACCCGGGGGTTCGCCACGCAATCCGATGGGCGCCGCGGTGCTGGGCTTGAACCGCGGCAACTATGCCATCCACGGTACCAATGATCCGACCTCGATCGGCGGCTTCGTCTCGCACGGCTGTATCCGCATGCACAATGAAGACGTGATGGATTTGTACGATCGCGTCGCGCTCGGCTCGAATGTGTACGTGCTGCACTGAGGAAGACGCGTCTGTTCAGCGCCTCCTAACATGCGGTAGCATCTGGAAAATCCCGTAACTTCAACGCCGCCTGCCGGTGCCGCTAAAACTGTGTGCCGATGAAGTTTTTTTAGCTCACGCCCGCGACCTCGACACAATTTATCGCCATGATTGTTGCATGGCGCGACCGCGCACCTCCCCCCAGCCGGAAGTTCCCGGCCTCGCCGCCCGAAGAATCGCCGCCGACATTCTCGACGGCGTTCTGCGGCGGCGGATTGCGCTCGACGATCAGTTGTCCGGCAAGGGCGCGCATCCTGGGCTGGTTGGGCTCGCCGACCGCGATCGCGCGTTGATGCGGCGCCTGGTCGCCACTGTCTTGCGGCGGCTCGGAACACTTCGTGCGCTGCTCGCCGGCTTCCTCGAGAAAGGCTTTCCATCCGAGGCGCCGCGAACCGAAACCATTCTGCTGATCGGCGCCGCGCAAATTCTCTGGCTCGAGGTTCCCGACCATGCCGCGGTCGATCTTTCGGTGCGGCTGGCTCAGGCAGACCGCCGCGCGGCGCGCTACGCCGGATTGATCAACGCGGTATTACGCCGTGTCGCCCAAAGCCGCGAGACGAAGTTGCCGCCTCGCGTCACGCGCGATACGCCGGAATGGCTGGTGAAACGCTGGACCAAGACGTATGGCGCTGAAACCGCGCGCGCGATCGCGGAAGCCAATGGCCACGAGCCCGCGCTCGATCTCACTGTGAAAAGCGATCCCGAGCAATGGGCCGAGCGCCTGCGCGGCCGCGTGTTGCCGACCGGCAGCGTGCGCACTGTCGCCCATGGCTCGATCGCGCTGTTGCCAGGTTTTTCCGAAGGCGCCTGGTGGGTGCAAGACACGGCTGCTTCGATCCCGGCGCGTTTGCTCGGCGACGTGCGCAATCTCGACGTCGCCGATCTATGCGCCGCACCCGGCGGCAAGACCGCGCAGCTCGCGTTTGCCGGCGCGCGCGTCACCGCCATCGATCGTTCGGCGGCACGCCTCATGCGGCTTCGCGAAAATCTCACGCGCTTGTCGCTGCAAGCCGAGACTGTCGCCGCCGACGCGCTGGAATGGCAAGGTGGATCGTTCGACGCCGTACTGCTTGACTCGCCATGCTCCTCGACCGGCACCGTTCGACGCCATCCGGACGTGCCCTGGTTGAAGTCGGAATCCGATCTCGCCGCGCTCAAATCCTTGCAGCAGCGGTTGCTCGATCGCGCCGTCGAACTACTTAAGCCCGGCGCCACACTGGTTTATTGCGTCTGCTCGTTGGAACCGGAGGAAGGCGCAAACCAAATCGTGGCGTTGCTGGCACGCAATACCGGCGTTGCGCGCAAGCCGATTGCGGCGCAAGAGGTGTGCGGCCACTCCGAATTCGTGACCGCGGACGGCGATTTGCGCACGCTGCCGCTGCATCTTCCCGATCCCGATCCGCGCTGGGGTGGCCTCGATGGTTTCTATGCCGCCCGCCTCACCAAAACGCCTTGAACCAAGCGCTCGTCTGGCATATTGGCCCTGCACCGGCCCTTCGCTATCGTGCGCGGCGGGCGCGCGAATCGGGCCGCGTGACAAGGGACGAGCAACCTCATGAAGGGTGTTTCGGTCGCGGAGCGATTAGGACTCTCCGTGCTCATCGGTCGCCGGGCATTCCGCAGTCTCATCGGCGGCTTCAACGCGCATCCGTTGCTGCGTTGGCGCTTCGGCTCGACCAAGACCGACCGGCTGGTTATCGCGCCGCAGGATCTGCGGACCGCCGACGCCACACGCGCCAGCGAAATCTATGCCGGCCGCTTCGCATTCGCCGGCAAAGTGGTGATCTGCGACCGGCGCACGCCGTTCGAGATGACGCCGCCATCCGACGAATGGGCGGTGATTCTGCTCAGTTTCGCTTGGCTGCGACATCTGCGCGCCGCCGATTCCGCCATTACCCGCGCCAATGCGCGTTCGCTGATCGATGACTGGATAAATTTGCAAGGCGGCTGGCACCCGATCGGCTGGCGTCTCGATATTCTGTCGCGCCGCGTGGTCTGCTGGCTCAGCCAAGCGCCGTTCGTATTGCAGGATGCCGACGCGCGCTTCTACCGCCGCTTCATTCGTAGCCTGTCGCGTCAGGTGCGCTACCTGCGCCGATCGCTCAAGCAGTCGCGCGAAGGCTTGCCGCGGCTGCAGGCTTTGATCGCACTTACTTATGCAACCCTCTGCATTCAGGGGCAGTCTACCTATCTGCGCGCCGCGACGCGCCGCCTGATCGACGAACTGCGCGCACAAATCCTGCCCGACGGCGGTCATGTCAGCCGCAATCCCGGCGCGCTGATCGAATTACTTGCCGATCTTTTGCCGCTGCGCCAATTATTTTCCGCACGCGATCTGCAGCCGCCTTCCGCGCTCAACAACGCAATCGACCGCATGATGCCGATGCTGCGCTTCTTCCGGCATGGCGACGGCAATTTCGCGCAATTCAACGGGATGGGACCGACCGCGGTCGATCTGCTGGCCACCGTGCTCGCCTATGACGACGCGCGCGGGACGCCGGTGTCGAATGCGCCTCATTCCGGCTATCAGCGCATCGACACCGGCCAAACCATGCTGCTGATGGATACCGGCAGGCCGCCGCCCCTCGCCTTGAGCCAGGAGGCGCATGCCGGATGTCTTTCATTTGAACTTTCATGGAAACAGCACCGGCTGGTGATCAATTGTGGCTTGCCGGCGGTCAACAAGGAAACCTGGCGGCAGGTCGCGCGCGCCACGGCGGCGCATTCGACCGTCACCTTCAACGACAAATCGTCGTGCCATTTTCTGGAAACCGGCTCATTCCGCCGGTTGCTGTTCGGCACACCGATCGTCGGCGGGCCGCACAACGTAATCGCCGAGCGCGAGGATACGGAAGCCGGCGCGCTATTGCATACATCGCACGACGGCTACACCAATGACTTCGGCATCATCCATAGCCGGACCATTCAGCTCAGCGCCGATGGCCGCGTTCTTGATGGCGAGGACAGTTTTGTGCCGTCCGACGGGCTTACGATTCCCGCCCGCGCGCCCGATGAGTTCGCCATCCGCTTTCATTTACATCCGGCGGTCAAGGCCAGCCGCCTTTCGGACGGCCGCGGCGCCATCCTGCTGTTGCCGGACCGCGAGGTTTGGACCTTCGCCACTATGGGCAATGTGGTGGAAATCGAGGAAAGCGTGTTTTTGGCCGGCACCGACGGCCCGCGCCGCGCCGTGCAGATCGTCATTTACGGCCATGCGCGCGAGATGGCCAAGGTGAAATGGAGCTTCGGCCATACCCCGCCGGTGGCACCCGGAACGCGCCCGGCCCGGGCCGACCAGCCGGAATTGCCGCTGTGACTTGTCTCGCCTTTTCGCTTGCGGGCGAGGGCTGCGAGCGACATTAGTCATGACATGAGCAACGACCTGCGCCGCATTACCCGCGCCTTGCTGTCGGTATCCGACAAGAAGGGCCTGGTGGATTTTGCCAGGGCGCTGTCGGGCTTCGGCGTCGAACTCGTCTCCACCGGCGGCACCGCCAAGGCGCTGAAAGACGCCGATCTCAAGGTCGTCGACGTCGCCGATCTGACCGGATTCCCCGAAATGATGGATGGCCGCGTCAAGACGCTGCATCCGAAAGTGCACGGCGGCCTGCTGGCAATCCGCGGTAACAAAGAACATGCCACTTCGATGGAGAAGCACGCGATCAAACCGATCGACCTGCTGGTGGTCAGTCTCTATCCATTCGAGGCGACCGTCGCCAAGGGCGCCTCCTTCAATGACTGCATCGAGAATATCGACGTCGGCGGACCCGCGATGATCCGTGGCGCCGCCAAGAATCATGCCGATGTCACGGTTGTGGTCGAGCACGCCGACTACGAAAAAATGCTTGCCGAACTCGCGCAGCATAACGGCATGACCACGCTAGAGTTGCGACGGAAGCTTGCGGCCAAGGCCTACGCACGCACGGCGGCTTATGACGCGGCCATCTCGAACTGGTTCGCCGAAATGCTGAAGGACAACGCTCCCGCTTACCGCGCCTTCGGCGGCAAATTGATCCAGGCGCTGCGCTACGGCGAGAACCCCCACCAAACCGCAGCATTCTATAGCGGATCAGAGTGGCGGTTCGGCGTCTCCACCGCGGCACAATTGCAAGGCAAGGAGCTTTCCTACAACAACATCAACGACACCGACGCCGCTTACGAATGCGTCGCCGAGTTCGATCCGAAACGCACCGCGGCTTGCGTCATCGTCAAGCACGCCAACCCGTGCGGGGTCGCCGAAGGATCCTCGCTGCTGGACGCATACAAAAAAGCATTGGCCTGCGATCCCACGTCCGCCTTCGGCGGTATCGTCGCGCTCAATCGCAAGCTCGACGCCGAAGCGGCCAAGGCAATCGTTGAGATCTTCACCGAAGTGATCATCGCGCCCGACGCCACCGACGAAGCGATCAAGATCGTGGCCGCAAAAAAGAATTTGCGTCTCCTGCTCGCCGCCAACCTGCCCGATCCGCGCGCACCCGGACTGACGGTAAAGTCGGTGGGCGGTGGATTGCTGGTGCAATCGCGCGACAACGCGGTGGTGGACGACATGCAGCTCAAGACCGTCACCAAGCGCGCGCCGAGCGATAAAGAACTGGCCGATCTGCGCTTTGCATTCCGCGTCGCCAAGCACGTGAAGTCCAACACCATCGTCTATGCCAAGGGGCTAGCCACCGTAGGCATCGGCGCCGGACAAATGAGCCGGGTCGATTCCGCGCGCATCGCCGCGCGCAAGGCCGAGGACGCCGCCAAGGAAGCCGGGCTTCCCGCGCCTTTGACCAAAGGCTCGGTGGTCGCCTCCGATGCATTTTTCCCGTTTGCCGATGGTTTGTTAGTTGCGATCGAGGCTGGCGCCACTGCGGTAATCCAGCCCGGCGGCTCGGTGCGCGACGACGAGGTGATCAAGGCCGCCGACGACCACAACATCGCAATGGTGTTCACCGGCACGCGGCACTTCCGGCACTAACTATTCGCGCGCCAAATCCCCAAGCATGCTGGCCGTAACAGAGAGCTTCGACAACGTCATGCCGGAATTGGCGATTTCGTGGATCGCAGCGCGGATGCGTTCGACCTCGGCCTGGCGCGGCTTGACCCATTCCAACACCGCGGCCTCGCCCGTTGAACCGTTGGCGACCATCGCCGCCGCGATACGCCGCTCGGCATCGCCAATGGAATCTAGCGCGCGATCGAGCGCGAGGCGGTCGAAGTAGTCCGCCACCACGATGTTCGACAACGCGCCCGCGATGCGGTCGAGCTGGAAGTAGGTTTCGGCGGCGAAATAAGTCGCGGTCACATCGGCGACCGAACGCTTGGCCCGCTCCGCCACCATCACGATGTCCGGCGCATGCTTGAGCAGCGGCAGGCTGGCGATCCGCCGCGCCAGGTCCGCCGCCACGCCGGCCTTGACCAGCGTCGCCTCGCGGCCGGCGAGCGCCGCGGCAGCCTCCTTGGACAGGCTGCCCTCGAGTGCGGCTACCATCTGGCCAATGCCGTCGCGGTAATGCGCGACGATGGTTTCAAGACCTTGCTTGAGATCGACATTGCGCAGGAACCAGACCAGCCGGTCGAGCAACAAATCCTGCACGGCGGCGTAAAGGTCGAGCTGAACTTTGCCCGGCAGCTTGTTGTCGAGCCCGTCGATCTCGGTATTGAGCTCGACCATGTCATAGCTGTTGCGGACTGCCGCGAAGGCCGCGGCGATGGTAGCCGGCGGCGCGCCGGTCTGATCCGAGATTCTTACAATCAGCGTGGCGCCGCCGCGGTTGATCATGGAATTGGTGAGCTGCGTCGTAATGATCTCGCGCCGCAGCCGGTGCGCTTGCAGCGCGTCCGGATAGCGTTCCGACATTTCTTTAGGGAAATAGCGGTTGAGTTCGCGTCCGAGATAGGGATCGTCCGGCACGGTGGTGTCGAGCAGATCGCCGTAGAGCGTCAGCTTGGCATAAGCCAGTAACACCGCGAGCTCGGGCCGCGTCAGCGGCAGGTTGCGTTTGCGCCGGTCAGCGAGCGCTATCTCGTCTGGCAGGTACTCGACCGTGCGATCGAGATGGCCGCGTTTTTCGAGAATCTGCATGAGACGCTGCTGAAAGCCGAGATCTTCCAAGCCGCGGCGCTGCGCCAGCGAGAGCGCCAAGGTCTGCTGATAATTGTTGCGCAACACCAGACGCGCCACCTCGTCCGTCATTTGCGCCAGAAACGTGTTGCGTTGTTCCAGCGTCAGCTTGCCGGAACGCACCGGATCACTGAGCGCGATCTTGATATTGACCTCGACGTCGGAGGTGTTCACGCCGGCGGAATTGTCGATGGCATCGGTGTTGAGCCGGACACCCGCGAGCGCCCCTTCGATGCGGCCGCGCTGGGTCATGCCCAAATTGGCGCCCTCGCCGATCACCTTGGCCCGCACGTCGGAACCGGTGATGCGGATGGCATCGTTGGCGCGGTCGCCGGCGGCCTCGTCATTTTCGCTCGAAGCGCGGATGTATGTCCCGATGCCGCCGAAGAATAACAGGTCGACCTGAGCCTTCAGGATCGCCTTCATCAGGTCTTGCGGCGTCACGCTGTCGCCGACGCCGAAAAGTTTTTGCGCCTCGGGCGAAAGCTTGATTTCCTTTGACGAGCGCGGATAGACGCCGCCGCCCTTGGAAATCAGCTTTTTGTCGTAGTCCTGCCAGCTCGATCGCGGCAGCGCGAACATCCGCTTGCGCTCGGCAAAGCTTGCTTTGGGATCCGGATCGGGATCAATAAATATATCCCGATGATCGAACGCCGCTACCAATTTTGTGGTGTCCTCGCGCAGCATGCCATTGCCGAACACGTCGCCCGACATATCGCCAACGCCGACCACGCTGAACGGCGTTGTGCCGATATTGATGTCCATCTCGCGGAAGTGCCGCTTCACCGCCTCCCATGCGCCACGCGCGGTGATGCCCATGACCTTGTGGTCGTAGCCAGCCGAGCCACCCGAAGCGAAAGCGTCACCCAGCCAATAGTCGTGCTCGATCGAAATCGCGTTGGCTATGTCGGAGAACGTCGCCGTGCCCTTGTCGGCGGCGACCACCAAATAGGGATCGTCGCCCTCGTGGTGCACCACGCAGTCGGGCGCGATAATCGTGCCGTCGGCGGCAAAATTGTCGGTAATGTCGAGCAGGGTCGAGATGAAGAGCTTGTAGGTCGCGATGCCTTCGGCCTGCACCACGTCGCGCGCGGCGCCCTTTGGCATTAGCTTGGGCACGAAACCGCCTTTGGCGCCGACCGGCACAATCACCGCGTTCTTCACCTGTTGCGCCTTCACCAGGCCCAGAATCTCGGTGCGGAAATCCTGCGGCCTGTCGGACCAGCGGATTCCGCCGCGCGCCACCTTGCCGAAGCGCATGTGAACGCCTTCGACGCGCGGGGAATAGACAAAAATTTCGTAGAGCGGGCGCGGCAGCGGCAGGTCGGTGAGCTTGCCGCTTTCAAACTTGATGGCGATCAAGGGCTTAGTCTGGCCTTGGCCGTCGGTCTGATAGAAATTGGTGCGGATTGCGGACGTAACGGCGTTCAAGAAGTGCCGCAAAATGCGATCCTCGTCCAAGCTCTCGACCTTCTCCAGGCCTTGTTCTATGGCGAAGACAATCTTCTTCTGTTTCTCGTCGCGGTCTTGTTCTGCCTCGGAGCGCGGATCGAAGCGGGCGTGGAACAACTCGACGACGTCGGCGGCAATCGCGGAATGCTTCACCAGCGTCGCCCACATGTAGTCCTGCGAATAGGGCACGCGGATCTGGCGCAGGAAGCGTGACAGCGTGCGGATCAACGCGACATCGCGCCACCCCAAGTCGCCAGCAAGCGTGAGCGCGTTGTAACCGTCGCTCTCGGCGGTGCCCCGCATCACCATCAGGAAGGCGGCTTCGAGCCGCGCTTTGCTAACATCGAGATCGATCACGCCGCCATCGCTGCGCTCCAACAGCATGTCATGGAACCAGACGCCACCGCTGCCTTGCGGCACAATGTGATAGGTGCGCTCGTCAACCACCCGGAAGCCCATATTTTCCAAAACTGGAACACGCTCGGACAGCGGCAGGGGCCGGGCCAGGCTCCACACCTTCAGGCCAACGGCGCGCTGCTCT
>JAYTFS010000234.1:0-11700 GCA_043734185.1 Pseudolabrys sp.
CAAAGTGGCGCGTCAGCTCAACGAACGACCCCGTGAGACCTTGCAATTTGAAACCCCAGCAGAGAGATTCAACGCCTGTGTTGCGTCGATCGGTTGAGCTGGCTGCATAACGGACATTCGTTTGACGAAGTTGGGTATGACGCTCTCAATGAAAACATGACAAAGGGCCGTCAGCGTAGGCCGCCAGCACCTTGCGCCCAATACGGTAGGACGGATCTTTCGAGCGCTGCCACTTTTAATTGAAAACAGCGTTCCGCGATGCTATCTTTTTAGGATCCCAGCCGAACGTTATGAGCACAAATGATGCTGAGTGTGACGGTCGTAGTCACCGCGCCGCACGGGACTGGCGAAATGGGGCCTTTGCTGACGGTTTTACGCGATGAACTCGGACCGGGCGATCGGCTGATCGTGCTCGATGGCAGAGACGATGGGCCGCCCCTTGATCCGGCGACGGTACCCAAAGTCGATGTGTTCGAGCAGGTCTGGGGCGCCGGCGAGAGCGCTATTCACATGCGTTGCCGCCTGAGGACACTTGCGGACCGCGACATAACAATCCTATTCGAGGATCATGCGGTTCCGGGGCCGCGATTTGTATCGGAGGTTCGCCGCTTGCTCGCAGCCGACCCTACGCTCGTGGGCTTTAAGATTCTAGGCCGCAACGACATGTCGAGTGAACCATGGGGTTGGGCGAATTTCCTAATTGCTTTCGCCGGATGCATCCACCCCGTCACCGAGATGCCGGCAACACTTTTAAGTACCTCTGCCGCGTTGCGAACAATGGCGCTGGCGTCCGCCCCGCAAACGCTCGGCGCCTGGGAAACGCAGTTCATGCCTGGGCTTAACCGCGAACCGCGCCTGCTAGCATTTTCAAACGATGTATGGATCTACCATGTTGAACACTCCAGTATGAAGCTGGCGTTACAACGCCACTTCCACAATCAGCGGGCCATTGCCGCAGTACGGGTCGCCAACGGCCATCGCCGAGGCAAGCTCTCGGTGCGCGCTTTCAAGGACCTCGGTCTGCGGCGACCGAGGCAGATTAGGCTCGCGCTTGCCGGCCGCGACGAGTATCGGCATTTCGTGGCCAACCGCTGGAAGATCGTCGTGATTTGCTGGGCCGCTACCGTCGGGGCGATTGTCGGCGCCTGGTTTGGCGCCAACAACTCGATGCGAAAGATGCACTAAAGCGGCAACAAACCGCAGCACGCCAAAACCCACAATTGTCCGCTTCTCTAATCGGCCATTTGAGGTCAAGCACTTTCAGACTATCCACTACTGCAGTGTTGATGTCGCTCACGGGCTCGCGCTTCTCTTCGGAATCGGCACCAAGGCCCTTCCATCATGGGATACGAGGACGAGGCGGAACAATCTGTTACGCGGCCTTACCGTCAGATTGACGATAGGTCCAAGCGGACAAGCGAACTCACCTCATCCATCGTCCCGCGAGGGACATCTTTCCACCGCTGGGTGGAGCTCGAGATTCCCCCTATCGTAATTGATCCTGCGCCGCTCTCATGTTGCCGCGACCTCCCGGGTCCAGCGGAACTCGGTGCCATCAACCCATATGCGGTGCCGCCACTCGATCAGGCGGTCGCGCCCGGCGGCCGAGTAGCAAGTCAGCCGTCTTTCTGATCGGGAGCGAGATAGGCGACGACGCGAGCGCCCTGCCAAATCTCAATATCGTGGCCGTCAATAAGCGTTTGCGCTTCGTGCAGGGCGACGCCATCGCTGGGGAAATCGTAGGTCTGCGGCGGCTTAGTGATATGGCCGTTTTTTGCGATTGTATAAAAGCGATACTCGGGCATGGTCCTTCCCCACACCAAGGGTTTGAGAAAAGCGAAAATAAAATATTTCGGAACTTTTGTCTGTCAAGTACCGGTCGTGAATTTTCGTCCTAATTCAAACTGACCCATTTCCCCTTTAGTCTGATGTGGAGAATCCGTGGAAAAGCTGGATGATCGAAGCTAAGCTATTGAAATTACTTGATGCGAATCCCCTTGGTAAGGGGGAGGTCGAGTGTTCAATCCACTCCGGCAGCACCAGTTTTTCCGCCGACCGCTTTCGCGATTCCCTCAACCAGTCGCAGCAACCATCTTTAGCTTGGGTTTGCCCGGCGTCGGCGCACGGCCAACGAGGTCGGCGTAGTCCACAATCGGCTTCGGCCGGCCGATCAGATAGCCCTGAATCTCGCTGCACTGTTCGGCGGCGAGGAACTTGAGTTGTTCCTCGGTCTCAACACCCTCCGCCGCCACCGGCACATCGAGCCCGCGGCCCAACGCGATGACCGCGCGAATGATGGTCGCCGATTGCTGGCTGTGGCTGAGATTGGCGATGAAGGCCTGGTCGATCTTGATCTTGTCGAATGGGAATGACTGCAAATAGGACAGCGATGAGTAGCCGGTGCCAAAATCGTCCATAGCGATGCGCACGCCGAGATTTTTCAAGCGGCGCAGGATCGCCACCGCGCGGGTGAAGTCGCCAATCAGCACGCCTTCCGTGATTTCGAGTTCCAGGCGCGCCGGCGACAGTCCAGTCTCGAGTAGAATCTGATGTACAAGATTCGGCAGATCGCCGTGCTGGAATTGCACCGGCGACAGATTGATGGCGATGCTCATCCGCCGCGGCCAAGACGCGGCCTCGCGGCAGGCCGTGCGCAGCACCCATTCACCCAACGCAACAATGGTGCCGTTTTCCTCGGCGAGTGGGATAAAGGTGCTTGGCGGCACCAGGCCATGCCGCGGATGGTGCCAGCGGGCCAGCGCCTCAAACCCGGTGATCGTCCCATCAATCTGGGCTTGCGGCTGATAGTACAGCTCAAGTTCGTCGCGCAAAATAGCAGTGCGCAAATCCTGCTGCAGCGCGCGCTTCTCGCGTAATTCTTTGTCCATCGACATTTCGAAGAACTGGATCGAACCGCGCGCTTCCGACTTGGCGCGGAATAACGCTGCATCCGCGTTGGCGACCAATGTCGTGGCGTCCGCGCCGTCTTGCGGATAAATGGCGACACCAATGGTCATCCCTACCCGCAGAGGATGACCCTCGATGTCGATGTCGGCATCAAGCACCGCGTTCAGCCGCTCGGCCAGCATCTCGGCTGCCGCCGGCTGCGGCGCGGTCGGCGTAATGACGAAGAATTCATCACCGCCGATGCGCGCGAGGAACGCGCCCTGACAGGCCGATTCCATTCGCCGCGCCACTTCGCGCAGCAGCGCATCGCCGACCGTATGACCGAACACATCGTTGACCGCCTTGAAGCGATCGAGATCGATGCTCAGCACGGCAAAGCTTTCGCCTGACACTGCAGCGAGGTCGACCGTAGCAATGATGCATGAATTGAATGCGGCACGGTTCGGCAGATCAGTAAGTGAATCGTGGTGGGTCATGTGCGCGATGCGCTGCTCGCTGCGCTTGCGCTCGGTGACGTCGTGAATCACGCTGATCAAATATTCTTGCTTTCCGCCGGGACCCGCCACCGGCAGCCGCGTCGCCGTGACAATGCGCGTGCCGTTGCCGGGCGTGGCGATGGCATGCTCATCGATAAACATCGGCTGACCCAAATCGATCAGTTTCCGGTCTTCGATTTCGACTTGATCGGCGCTGACCTTCGGCAAAACCTCGATAGCCGTTTTGCCGAGTATTGTTGCGCGATCGACTCCAATCAAGGTCTCGGCGGCGCGATTGATCAGCCGGTACCGCAAGTCCGGAATGTCTTTCACAATAATTGCCGAAGGCACATTCTCGATGATGGTATCGAGGAATGAACGGGTATGTTCCAACTCGCGTTGGGCGCGCGTTCGTTCGGTGATATCCTCGTGGGTCGCAACCCAGCCGCCATCACTCGTCGGTGCGTTGACGACAGCGATGACGCGGCCATCTTTCAATTCGATGTTGAGCGTGAAGGCGTGGCCTTGATCGATCGATGCGCGCAGCTCGGCCTCGTATTTTATCGGATCATGTGGAAATGTATCGGCCACCTTGCGCGCCGCGAGCAGATCGCTGACGCCGCAACCGGCCCAAATGCGGTGAGGCGCGATGTTGTACATGCTGCGATATCGTTCGTTCCAGACTACGAGCCGGTTCTGGCCGTCGAACATGCACAGGCCCTGGATCATGTTGTTGAGCGCAATGTCGAGCTGTTGATTATGTGTGCTGGACAATTGCAACTTGCGGCGGGCTTTCGCCCATCCGATCAGGCTTATGCCCAAAAGTCCGCCCACAATGGCCAGCACGATGACGGTCGCGTCAGACAACGGCGCTGAAAAACCGGCGCTAATCTCAACGAGAGTGAGCGCAATGCCAAAGCCAAGCACGCCGGCGATGCCAAGCATCCACCGGTCGCGACGCTTACCGAAATGGTTCAGCGTTCGAATCATGGCTCGGTGCCTGGACTGCTTTGGGCGCACCTGCCCGTTAGTCCGCGATAACGAAGCAACCTATGAGGGATGGATATGACGCCCCGTTAATATTGGTGCGCCACATTGGTTAATTGGCGATTAGCGCTACGGAGACGTGAACGCCATCGCGACAAATGACGCGAGAGTTCCATCGGCAATCAATTGTAACGCGGTTTGAGGAAGGCAAAATCGCAGCCTTGGTCAGCGCCTAGAATTTCCTGCGCATAAAGCTTTGCGTAACCACGCGTGGGCGCAGCCACTGCAGGCTTGGCGGCGGCAAGGCGGCGCTTGAGTTCCGCGTCATCGACCATGAGGCTGATGCGGCGTTCCTTGACCGAGAGCTTGATGCGGTCGCCATTGCGTACCGCGCCAAGCGGCCCGCCGGAGGCGCTGTCCGGCGTCACATGGAGAATAATGGTGCCGAACGCGGTGCCGCTCATGCGCGCATCGGAGACACGCACCATGTCCTTGACGCCTTTGGTCGCGAGCTTTTTCGGTATCGGCAGATAGCCGGCCTCCGGCATCGCCGATTCCGAATGCGGCCCGGCATTTTGCAGCACCAGAATATCGTTGGCCTCGACATCAAGATTCGGATCGTCGATACGAGCGGCGAGATCAGCGAGCGAGGTAAAGACCACGGCCCTGCCCTCGAGCTCGAACAGATTTGAATCGGCGGCTGAACGCTTGAGGATTGCACCCTGCGGCGCCAGATTGCCGAACAGCGCGACCAATCCGCCCTGCGGCTCCAGCGGTTTCTTGCGCTCGGCGATGATGGTGCGGTCGATCCACGCATCGCTGTCAAATTTCAACCTTTCGCCCAAGGTCTCGCCGGTCACCGTCATGGCGTCGAGATGCAGCAGGTCTTTCAGTTCCCGCATCAGCGCGCCCATGCCGCCGGCGGCGAAGAAGTCCTCCATATAGCCATTGCCGACCGGCTTCAGATTCACCAGCACCGGCGTGGTGTCGGACAATTCGTTGAGCCGCTTGAGCGACACCGGCACGCCGGCGCGGCCGGCAATCGCAGTCAAATGAATGATCGCGTTGGTGGACCCGCCGATGGCAAGCAATACACGCAGCGCATTCTCCACCGACTTCATAGTGATGATGGCGTCGGGCGTGAGTTTGGAGCCGATCAGTTTCACCGCGAGCGCCCCAGTCGCTTCTGCCGCGCGCAAGCGGTCGGCATGCACGGCGGGAATGGCCGCGGTGCCGGGCAGGATCATACCGAGCGCCTCGGCGAGGCACGCCATGGTCGAGGCCGTGCCCATCACCGCGCAAGTGCCGGCCGTGGTGGCGAGCTTGCCTTCAACCTCGTTGATTTCCTTCTCGTCGATTTTGCCGGCGCGGTATTGCGCCCAGAATCGCCGGCAATCGGTGCAAGCACCCAGCCGCTCGCCATGATGGCGCCCGGTCATCATCGGTCCGCCGATAAGCATGACCGTCGGCTTGTTCGCAGACACCGCACCCATGAGCTGGGCCGGCACGGTCTTGTCGCAACCGCCCATCAGCACCACCGCATCCATCGGCTGCGCGCGCACCATCTCCTCGGTGTCGATCGACATCAGGTTGCGGAATTTCAGGCTGGTCGGATTGAGAAAAACTTCGCCGAGCGAAATAGTGGGGAATTCCATCGGTAGCGCACCGGCAGCCAATACGCCGCGCTTCGCGGCATCCAGCAATTCCGGGAAATGACGATGGCAGTTGTTGAAGCCCGACGGCGTATAGGCAATGCCGACCACCGGCTTTGCCAGCATGGCGTTGGAATAGCCCATCGATTTGGCGAAAGAGCGCCGCAGATAGAGGGAAAAATCGCGGTCGCCGTAATTGGTCAGGCCGTTCGCGATGCCGACAGGTGGTTTGGTCATGAAGACACTTTCTGCAGCCGCGACAGGCCGGATGCAAGCCGGCGCGGCCAGGGGTTCGCTCTTATTCTGCCCGACACTAGCGGATAGCGGCGCTCGAACCAGCCCATTCCAACGTCGTGGGCCCACACGACGACGATCAGTATGGTGAGAAGCCAAGTCAGGAAGTGATAGCGGGCGAACGCGCCAGTATAGAAAAATGCCACGCTGTGCTGGGCCAGTGTCGCGGCGCCAACGAGCCGCAGCCAAGGATCGAAAGCGCAGCCGCGCAAGACAACCCAAACCACGATGGCGGCTCCAGCCGCGTTCAACGGGGCTGTGAAATAAGATTCGGCAGGGCCCGATAGCCAATTTGTGATTTGCATCAAAAAGCGAACGCCATAGCCGCCGCTAAAATTCACCGTTAATAGTTCGCGGGCTAGAGCCCCGTAGGCCGATGGGGGCATCGTCAGCACCACCGGAAGTTGGGCATTGGAACTGAACAGAACAAAGACATGGCCATAGACCCAGTTGTGCAAAGCCATGGAAAACACAGGCACACATCCTATGCACAGCCCGGCGAGTCTTGCCCATTCCTTGCGATAAAGCGAGACAATGCCGGCGCCGCTCAACAACACAGCCGCTGCCGGAGCAACAACCGGCTTCATAAAGATAGCCAGCGCAAGCAGCAGCGCACCACACACCGCCGGCGTAAATCTTAAGCTGGGGCCGGCTGCCGTCGGACCAATTATCGGAATCATTCCGGCGATAAACAGAATATAGGTCGCCGGATCAGCGAACCCTCGAGCGGCCCATTTTGAATATTGCAGAAAGCTGCTGCCGAACAAAATGCCGATGGGAACCGCGACGAATAGCAGAACAAATGTCAGCGCCCAATCGTGCGGCAAAAATCGAAGAAAAAGCCGGTGAACTAAAAATGGGAACAGCAGAATAAGCGAACAATAACCCAGATAGCTTTCGCCAAAAATAACGTGCTCGAATGCGTGAAAAAATACCATTCCCGCGCTTCCGCTGAAGACATTTTCGCCACCTTGAAGGAAGCCCCACAAATCTCCGGCCAGAAGTCTTTGCAGAATGACGCGAGCGAAGCCGTCATAGGTAAGCCCATCGTCGCCGCCGTCGAAGGGTCGCATGCCGCCGAGGAAGCTGGCGTCGTCGATGACAATCACGGCTATCGACAAGCCGATCAGAATGAACGGCAAAATCAAACGTCGCGCGCGAAAGCGCACCAGCGCCAGGACCAGCCCACCTGCCGCCGCCAGCGCCAGCGCGCCGCTGGCGAGTTGCAGCCACCACACCGGCCACGGCGGCGTCAGGCGCATCGCGAGCGTGTCCGGCTTTATCGCAATGCCGACAACGCGCCGGCCGGTGTCGGCGGCTTCAATGGTGCGGCAACCCTCGCCCGGCCAAAGCGAAAACTGTTCGCCGGCGCCTTCCCACATTACTTCGCCGCGCCAGCACATCTCGCCCCCGACGAAAGCCTGCGGCAAGCGGATCATCTCGAACCACGGCATGGTGAGATGCCAGCGCTTGAGACCCATCCAAAAGCGCCGGTCGCGGTCGCCGCGTTGCATGTCGCCGCTGGCATACCAGTTGTACCTGGATTCGTTGGTGAAGCCGAGGCCCAGCCAAACAGGATCGGTGAAATCGATTGTGGTGACCGAACGCGACAGGCCGGACTTGTGAAAAATTCCGTCGGCTGAAAAGGCAAAGGCGCGATCGGGAAAACCGCCAACCAGCCAGCAACCGGCGACGTTTGTGCTGCAACGCTTTGCCGCTGGATATTGTTTGTCGAATTCGTTCGCGAGGTGACGATAGACTTGCGGCGGCAGCCCCCGCTCGAGCGCCTTGGTCGGGCCGCCTGGCAAAAACACGTTATGGCCTTCATCGATGCGCGGCGGCGCCAGCAGCATTTGTCCAGCAATCGCCACCGCAACGATGGTTGCCGCGGCCAGCCAGGCGCGCCAACTTGCGCTCACTTCGCCGTTGAAAATGATCACGGCGAGAATCAGGAGCACCGCGTATCCGGCCAGATCGTTTATCGGCAGGCCGATCGCGGCAACGCCCAACAACAGCACCGCCAGCTTGCGCCACCCGGCGCCGGGCTTCGCGTCGTCACGCTGGGTTCCAAAACTCAACATGCCCCTGCCCTAGCATGGCGATTTAGACGAAATCCATGCCGCGCCAAGCATCAAGGCGCTCGCAGGGGCCATTTGACCCCGATCAATGCGCCACCGCGGAAACTGACGAAACTTGGCTCGACAAACACCCTGGAACCCTTTTAAAAAGGGCTCGCGCGGGTACGGGGAAGTAGAAAATCGCATGGATTACAACGCTTTTTTCGATAGTGCGCTGGATAAATTGCATGACGAGCGGCGCTATCGGGTGTTTGCCGACCTAGAGCGAATCGCTGGACGCTTTCCATATGCGCTGTGGCATTCGCCGCAAGGACCGCGCGAGGTCGTGATCTGGTGTTCCAACGATTATCTCGGCATGGCCCAGCATCCCAAAGTGGTCGGCGCCATGGTCGAAGCGGCAGCCCGCATGGGTACTGGCGCCGGCGGCACGCGCAACATTGCCGGCACCAATCATCCGCTGGTCGAGCTGGAGCGTGAGCTTGCAGACTTACACGGCAAGGCGGCCGCGTTGGTTTTCACGTCCGGCTATGTCTCGAACCAGACCGGCATCCCGACAATCGCCAAGCTGCTGCCGAATTGCCTGCTGTTGTCCGATGCCCACAACCACAATTCCATGATCGAAGGCGCGCGCCAGTCCGGCTGCGAGAAGCAGATCTGGCGGCATAACGACGTCGGCCACCTCGAGGAGCTGCTCAAGGCCGTAGATCCATCGCGTCCCAAGCTGATCATGTTCGAGAGTCTCTATTCTATGGACGGCGACGTCGCGCCGGTGCGTACGATCTGCGACTTGGCCGAGCGCTACGGTGCGATGACCTACGTCGATGAAGTGCACGCGGTCGGCATGTATGGCCCGCGCGGCGGCGGCATCTGCGAACGCGAAGCCGTCATGGCCCGCATCGACGTTGTGGAAGGCACGTTGGCAAAAGCATTCGGCTGCCTCGGCGGCTATATCGCGGGCAGCAAAGTGATGATCGACGCCGTTCGCTCTTATGCGCCCGGCTTCATCTTCACCACCGCGTTGCCACCGGCGATCTGCGCCGCTGCGACCGCCGCAATCCGCCACTTGAAGACATCGCATTGGGAGCGCGACCGCCATCAGGATCGCACCGCGCGCGTCAAATCGGTTCTCAACGCCACCGGCCTCTCGGTGATGCCGGGCAGCACCCACATCGTTCCTGTGCTGATCGGCGATCCGGAGAAATGCAAGGCGGCCTGCGACTTGTTGCTCGCCGAACATGGTATCTACATTCAGCCGATCAACTATCCAACCGTGCCGCGCGGCACCGAGCGCCTTCGCATCACGCCGTCGCCCTATCACGACGACGCGCTGATCGATCGTCTGGCGGAAGCGCTGGCCGATGTGTGGGATCGGCTCGAACTGCCGACCCGCAAGCAGGCGATGGCGGCGGAATAGATCAATCTTCGAATGGCGGTGGCTTGAGCGGCGGCTTTGGCGCGTCGCCCGGCAATTTTGCCGGACCCGCTAAGCGGGCGACAAAAGGCATGGTCGTCGAAATCAAAAAGATGCGCACGAGATGGTGCGCGCCGACATAGACCGGATCGAGATTGAGCGCGAGCGCGAGCAGCATCATGGCGTCCACTGCGCCGGGTGCGTAGGCGATCATCACTTCGGCGACCGGCAGCCCCAGGATTTCGACCAGCGCAACCGCGAAAATCGCCGTGATCGTGACCGCCACGGCGAACGACCCAAACGCGGCGCCGATGAAATGAACCAGCAGGCGCAACGGTGTGCCGGCAAAGCGAGAACCGGTGACCGCGCCGAATGCGATCATCACCGAGTTCGTTACCCACCAGGGCATCACTACGTGAATGAGCCCGCTGCCGTGCAGCGCCGCCGAAGTCAGCATGGCGCCGAACAACAACCCGCCGGGAAATCTTATCCGATAGGCGACGAGCGCGACGCCAGTTGAGGCCGCGACAAGGATGGCGAGTTCATCGAGCTGCGCGAGATTGAACGCGCCGCCCATACTGCGGGTACTTGGGCCAACGAGGCCGAGAGCCGACAAGCCCGCCGGCAAACCGACGGCAATGATCGCCACGCGCATGGTCTGCACAATGGCGATGCCGCGCAAGTCGAGATTGAATTCGGCAGCGAGCCCCATGACCTGCGACAGACCGCCCGGGGCGGCTGCGAGGTATGCGGTAATCGTGTCCCAGCCGTGCACCACGCGCAGATAAAGAGCCCCGCCAAAACTGATTGCGGTCATCGCCAGGATCAACATGGCGATGCTCAGCGGGAAAGTCGTGATGCCTTTCAGTGTTTCCGGCGTGACCACGGAGCCGATCGACATGCCGATAAGCACCAGCAAGGTGCGCAACATTGGCGTCGGGATCAGCATCGGCCGGCCCGCCAGAGAAGCGCAGGCAACCGCGAGAATTGCACCGGAAAGATAGCCCGCCGGCATTCCCAGAAGCCCGAGTGCTAGGCCGCCCACGGCGGCAACCGCAAGGGTTTCCGCAAGATGGCGAAGGATGACGGTTCGGCCGATGGTTAGTGGCGCGGACATGGTAGCGCGATCAATGCCGCGCGGGAGCGTCGGCGTCAAATGCCCAAGTGCAAACCTGAAAGGGTCAGGCTACCATTTCCGCCGCAGGTGCCTGGGCCTGTCCGCCGCTAAGCACGATGCGCACCAGATCGGCGGCATTGCGGGCGCCGATTTTTTCCATAATGCGGGCGCGGTGCACCTCGATGGTGCGCGGGCTGATGCCAAGGCGGCGGCCGGCCTCCTTGTTGGAGGCGCCAGCGGCAATCTGCGCCAGAACCTCTCGCTCGCGCGGTGTCAGCCGCCCTTGGCCCTGGAATTCGAATGCCGCGCCATTTGGGAAGCGTTTAGCAAAGCCCGCGATAACTTTTCCAACGCGGGAGACGATGGCCTGCGCGTCGAACGGCTTGAGCATGTAGTCGAACGCACCGCTTTTCACCGCCTCGACAGCGTGAGCGATGTCGCCATCGCCGGATAGGATGAAAATCGGCGACGGATAATGCTGGGCGTTAATTTCTTTGAGCACTTCCAGCCCGGATTTGTCGGGCAGATGCAGATCGAGCAGCACGCCGGCCGGCGGGGTGGCGCGGGCGGCGGCAAGGAATGTCTTGGCGTCGGTGAAAACAGTGACCCGATAACCGATGAGCGTGAATGCGGCCGAGAGTGCGTGACAGATTGCGTCATCGTCATCGACGATGAACAAATCCTGCGAAGGCAAAAATTGCGATGCCATGTTTGGCGGCCCCTAAATCGTTGCGACCAATTCCATGCGTAGTTTGCACTACAAAGTCCTCTTATTGTG
>JAYTFS010000235.1:0-17250 GCA_043734185.1 Pseudolabrys sp.
CGAAAAGCTGTCGGGCGGCGGCCGCTCCTCCGGCCTCATGTCATTCCTGAAAATCGGCGACCGCGCCGCGGGCGCCATCAAGTCGGGCGGCACGACGCGCCGCGCCGCCAAGATGGTGATCGTCGACGTCGACCATCCCGATATCGAGACCTATATCGACTGGAAGGTGATGGAAGAACAGAAGGTGGCGGCGCTCGTCACCGGCTCCAAGATCAACCAGAAGCACTTGAAGGCCGTGCTCAAGGCCTGCGTGAATTGCGAAGGCTCGGGCGACGACTGCTTCTCGCCGGAGAAAAACCCCGCGCTCAAGCGTGAGATCAAGCTGGCGCGCCGCAGCCACGTGCCCGATAATTTCATCAAGCGCGTGATCCAGTTCGCCAAGCAGGGCTACAAGGACATCAATTTCCCGATCTACGACACCGATTGGGACTCGGAAGCCTACCTCACCGTCGCCGGGCAGAACTCCAACAACTCGGTGCGCGTCACCGACGAGTTCCTGCGCGCGGTCGAGGCCGACGGCACCTGGGACCTGACGTTCCGCAAGAACAAGAAGGTCGCGAAAACCGTTCAGGCCAAGGAGCTGTGGGAAAAGATCGGCTACGCCGCATGGGCCTCGGCCGATCCGGGCCTGCAATACCACACCACCGTCAACGACTGGCACACCTGCCCGGCGTCGGGCGACATCCGCGCATCCAATCCGTGCTCGGAATACATGTTCCTCGACGATACGGCCTGCAACCTCGCCTCGATGAACCTGCTGACGTTCCGCGACCCGGAAACCAAGACCTTCAACGTCGAGAATTACGAGCACGCCACGCGTCTGTGGACCGTAGTGCTCGAAGTCTCGGTGATGATGGCGCAGTTCCCGTCACGCGAGATCGCCGAGCGTTCCTACGAATTCCGCACACTGGGACTTGGTTACGCCAATATCGGCGGACTCCTCATGACCTCAGGCATCCCGTACGACTCGGAATCCGGCCGCGCCATCGCCGGCGCTTTGACCGCGATCATGACCGGCATCAGCTATGCGACCTCCGCCGAAATGGCAGAAAAGCTTGGCCCCTTCCCCGGCTACAAGAAAAACGCCGAGCACATGCTGCGCGTGATGCGCAACCATTGCCGCGCGGCCTACGGCGAGACGGCCGATTACGAGAAGCTTTCGATCGCGCCGACGCCGCTCGACCACGCCGCGCTGAGCAACGGCAGCTATCCGGCGCTGAAGGATTTTGCCGCGCTCTCCACGCACGCCAAGACCGCCTGGAACCGCGCCATCAAGCTCGGTGAGAAGCACGGTTATCGCAACGCGCAAGCCACCGTGATCGCGCCGACCGGCACGATCGGCCTCGTCATGGATTGCGACACCACCGGCATTGAGCCCGACTTCGCGCTGGTGAAGTTCAAGAAGCTCGCCGGCGGCGGCTACTTCAAGATCATCAACCGCGCGGTGCCCGAGGCGCTGCGCACGCTGGGTTATTCCGAGAGCGACATTGCCGAGATCGAGGCCTATGCGGTGGGTCACGGCGGCCTCAGCCAGGCTCCCGGCATCAACCACACGACGCTGAAGGCCAAGGGCTTCACCGACGAAGCGATTGCAAAGGTCGAGAAGGCTTTGCCAACCGCCTTCGATATCAAGTTCGTCTTCAACAAATGGAACCTCGGCGAAGACTTCTGCCGCGACAAGCTCGGCATCTCGCCGGAGAACATCGCGCTGCCGACTTTCGACCTGTTGGCCGCGATCGGCTTTACCAAGCGCGAGATCGAGGCCGCCAACGTCCACGCCTGCGGCGCCATGACTGTCGAGGGCGCGCCGCATTTGAAGGTCGAGCACTATGCGGTGTTCGACTGCGCCAATCCGTGCGGCCGCACCGGCAAACGCTATCTGTCGGTCGACAGCCACATCAAGATGATGGCGGCGGCGCAGCCCTTCATCTCGGGCGCCATTTCCAAGACCATCAACATGCCGAACGAGGCCACCGTTGATGAGTGCAAGGAAGCCTATCTGTTGTCGTGGCGGCTGGCGCTCAAAGCCAACGCGCTCTACCGCGACGGCAGCAAGCTGTCGCAGCCGCTCAATTCGCAACTTATTGCGGATGATGACGACGAGGACGATCAGGTCGAGGCCTTCATCGCCCAGCCGCAAGCGGCGCGCGTCACGGGCCTCGCCGAAAAGGTCGTGGAGAAGATCGTCGAGCGCATCACCGTGCTGCGCGAGCGCGAGAAGCTGCCAGACCGCCGCAAGGGCTACACCCAGAAGGCCGTGGTCGGCGGGCACAAGGTGTACCTGCGCACCGGCGAATATGACGATGGCCGCATCGGCGAGATCTTCGTCGACATGCACAAGGAAGGCGCGGCGTTGCGCTCGCTCCTGAATAACTTCGCCATCGCGGTGTCGCTCGGCCTGCAATACGGCGTGCCGCTGGAAGAATACGTCGATGCTTTCACCTTCACGCGCTTCGAGCCGCAAGGCCCGGTGCAGGGCAACGACTCGATCAAATACGCCACCTCGATCCTCGATTACGTGTTCCGCGAGCTGGCAGTCAGCTACCTGGAGCGTTTCGACCTCGCCCATGTCGACCCGAGCGAGGCCGGCGGCTTCGACGCGCTCGGCAAGGGCGTGGAAGAAGGCAAGCCTCAGCCGAACTTCGTGTCGAAGGGCCTCACCCGCTCGCGCAACGACCGCCTCTCGGTGGTGGGCAGCGACACGGTGGCGCAGTCGTCATCGAGCGGCTCCAATGTCACCGCCTTCTCCGGCGGCGGCGCTGCCACGGCGCTCAAAGCCGAGCCGGAAGCCAAGCTCTCGCCGGCGCAGCAGCTTGAAACGCGCACGCAACCCCAGCCAACGGCTAAGCAGGCCGTGTCGGAAAAACGCGCCGAGGCGAAAGCCAAAGGCTACGAAGGCGATAGCTGCGGCGAATGCGGCAACTTCACACTCGTGCGCAACGGCACCTGCATGAAGTGCGACACATGCGGCGGTACGAGCGGGTGTAGCTGATGCCAACCAACCGCAACTACCTTTATCTCGCCATTGGCGCTCTCGCCGTGGTGGTCGCGGTGCTTGGTTATAATCTCTACCAGGACCGCAAGGAGCCGAAGGGCGTGCAAATCAACATCGGCCCAGGCGGGATTTCGGTCGACAAGAAGTAGCCGTTTGCCGCGTCATGGTCGGGCTTGATCCGGCCGTCCGCGAATTAAAAAGGGCGGCCGAAAGGCCGCCTTTTTAATTGCGCTCACCGCTACGCGAACCTTACACTTAATGCAACCGCGACCAATCTCTGACAACCGCGCATGCCTTTCGAAATACGAAAAATATCAGACGTTGGAACAACTAACCCGATCGTGGCACGTTTGGCCGTGCAAACGTTTGACCTTGTTCAGTGGCTTAAAGCTGAGTCAGGACAACGCGAAGAGATTACACATTTGTATTTAAATGCCTTGAAGCCGCGACTCATTCGATGTGAAAAATTCAAAAATGAGTTGGTAAACAAGATTGTTGAATGCGACCGATCTATTGAACTGCAAAAGCTCCAAGATCCGCGGATACGACAAGTTCCACACATCACTGAACTGCAGGGGATTGCCGAAGGCTTTCTTTACGAAGCAAAAAATTTCGTTCGGGATTTATTGGGTCTGTTTCGGATTGTTTATGGCTGCGAACTGAAAAACGCCAGCGATTTCGCTGATCTCAAAAGACAAGGTGAGAGTAATCTAGTCAAATGGGCAGTGAAAACGTTTGGCGAAGAGCACCACTTAACCAAACTATTGCGCACTGAGCAGCGATGGAGCGGTGAATTCATAAGAATGCGGAATGCGATCGAACACCCTGACGGGAAATCAGGCACGGTTACGATTCAGAATGTTCGTACGCGCACCAATCCATCGGGATTCGTCCCCCCTACTTGGCAGCTAACGTCGCAACCAGAGGGTGACATAGCAAGAGATATGGAGACTGGCATCCACAACATGCTCACCCTTGCTGAAGACCTATTGGTTCATACGATCCTTGACCGACCGGTATTTGAGCATATCCAATTTTGTGAAATTCCAGACGATCAAAGAAATGCTGATTGTCCGATTCGTTTGACCGTTCAACTTTCGCCGAAGCTGCTGGCTACCTTACCGAAGAGATAGCGCCGCCCCTCTCGCTCTCTGCCGGTCATTGCCAATCGGCGTCACCTGCCCCGGTATCGACTTCGCCGCGGTCCGTCTCAGTTTCAACAAGAACCGGTCCGTAAACTCCCCTGCTAACAAACCTCGTTGCGAAAGCCAGCCATGCTGCGCCTTCTTTCAAGTCTCATCGTTCTCGGGCTTTGCCTGTCGCTTGCCGGCGCGGTGTCGGCGGAGACGGTGAAAAAGAAGCGTTACACCAACCGCTCCAACCCCGGTTACGGCTTCCTGCCCGGCGTGCGCACGCCACAGCAGATTGAGCGCGACCGCGCGCGGCGCTATTACGCCAGCGGCCCGCACTGGTACGGCCCGGCGCGGCCGGGCTTTTACCGCGGCCGCTGGAACGGCGGCGGCTTCGGCCCCTGCTACACGCAGACGCCGATCGGCTACATGTGGAATTGCGGGCGCTAGGCGCTGCTCACGCCTGCTGCCGGTCGTTATCAATCGGCATCACCTGCCCCGATATCGACTTCGCCGCGTCGGAGGCGAGAAATACCGCGAGCTGCGCGATGTCCCTGGGGTCGACCATCACCTTGATCGATTGCTGCGCAAAAGCCTCCGCCCTCACCTCATCGATCGTCTTGCCGCCGATCTGGGCGCGGCCGGCAAAGACCCGCTCGATGCGGTCGCCCGCCACCGCGCCGGGAGCGATGGCATTGGCGCGGATGCCCCATTGGCCAAGCTCGATCGCCAGCGTCTTGGTGAAGCCGATCACCGCCCATTTGGTGGCGGCATAAGGGCTGCGGTTGGCAAAGCCGAAGCGGCCGGCCATCGAGGCCATATTGATGATGCAGCCTGCCTTCGATTGCTTGAGATGCGGGATGGCGAGCCGCGACACGTCGAACATGGCGGTGATGTTGACGGCCATGACCTTGTCCCAGTCGTCGGGCGGGTATTGCTCGACGGGCAGCGTGAAGCCCGCGATACCGGCATTGTTGATCAGCACGTCGAGCCCGCCCAGCGCCGCGACGGCCTCCGGCACCATGCGCTCGATCTGGGCGCGGCTGGCCATGTCGCAAGCGCGGGCGGCGAGGCCGGGGATTTCCTTGGCCAGCGCGTCCAGCGATTTGAGGTCAATATCGCAGATGAAGACCTTGGCGCCATTGGCGGCAAAGGCGCGGGCGAATTCGCGGCCGATGCCTTGGGCTCCGGCGGTTATCAAGACGCGTTGCACTAGTCCCCCTATTCTTCTTTTTCGGTCGTGAAATACAGCGGATAGCCCTTGGCCTTGCCCATTTCGGTCGCCTCCTTGGCCTTGGTGTCGGCGACGTCCTGGGTATAGACCGCGATCACGCAGGCGCCCTTCTGGTGGGCGGTGATCATCACCCGGAAGGCCTGGCTCTCGTTGAGCCGGAACACGGCCTTGAGCACCTGCACCACGAATTCGCGCGGCGTGAAGTCGTCATTGAGCAGAATCACCTTCCACAGCGGTGGGCGCTGGATTTTGGGCTTGGTTTTGATTCGCGGTTTAACGGCGGTCGGGCTCATCGGGGGCGCAGTTTAGGCGGTTTTGCGATATTCTGGAACTCGACACCGGTGATTCGTCACCGGAGCCTCGGGGGAGCACGATCATGGCGAAGAAGCGCAGGAAGTCAGCGTCCAGGAAGCCGGCCAAAAGGAAATCCGCCAGGCGGAGTAAGTCCGACACGAGCATGGATACGACCGTGAATGCCTTGATCATTCTGGTCGTGATCGTTCTCGCCGTCGCCGGCCTGTACTACTACGTGCAAAAGGCGAAGGCCGAGCCGGCGCTCATCGAACAGCCCGCTCTGGTTCTGATCGCGCCGAAATAACTCAAGCCTAGGGTTATGGCTTGCCGCGGCTGGCAGTGACACACTGCCGGCCGGAGGCGTTCATGACCGCGATTTTCCTCACCCACATTCCCGACATGCTCGCCAATTATTACGGCGCGCGCGCGCTGGCGGAATTACGTGGGCTCGGCGAGGTGCGGCTCAACGACACCGGCAAGGTTCTCGACGCCAAGGCGCTGGCGCAGGCCGCGGCTGGCTGCGCCATCATCGTGTCGGACCGCCAGACACCCGGCCCTGCCGAATTCTTTCCGCTGGCGCCCGATCTGGTGGCGTTTCTCCGCGTGGCGGTCGATATCCGCAATATCGACGTGGCGGCGGCGAGCCGCGAAGGCATCCTCGTCACCCATGCCACGCCCGGCTTTATTCCGTCGGTGGCGGAGATGGCGATCGGCTTCATGGTCGATTGCGGCCGCCATATCAGCGCGTCCGCCGCCGCTTACCACGCGGGCAAAGCGCCCACCGCGCGCATGGGCCGCCAGCTCAAGGGCGCAACGCTCGGCATTATCGGTTACGGCGTGATTGGTGAATACCTGGCGCCCTTGGGCGTCGCGCTGGGCATGACGGTGCTGGTCGCCGACCCGCATAAAAAGATCACCGCGCCGGGGTTGAAGCAGATATCCTTCGAGGAATTGCTGGCGCAATCTGATTTCGTGGTGTGTCTGGCGATTGCCAATGAGGCCACCGAAAACCTGATGAACGCCGCGGCCTTCACGCAGATGAAGAAAACCGCCTATTTCATCAATCTGTCTCGCGGCAATCTGGTGGACGAGGCGGCGCTTGTCGCGGCGCTCGACGCCAAGCAGATCGCAGGCGCGGCGCTCGATGTCGGCCGCGCGCAGGACCAGATGCCGACACTGTCGCTGGCTTCACGCGCCGACATGATCGCCACCCCGCACACGGCGGGTCTTACGCCGGATGCGGCCGAGCACCAGGCTTTCGACACCGTCAACCAAGTGCGTGAATTGCTCGCGGGCCGCGTGCCATCCGGTGCCGCCAATGCCGACAAGGCGACGAGACTAAGCCGCTTCAAACGGTGAGCGCAGCGCAACATTCCATTTGAATCGAGTTTGAACTTTCTGTCGCAAAAATTTAATGGCGATAGCGGCGCATTACGTCAGGCTTGCTGCTTCAATAACGCAGGCAACGCGTTATTGTCGGCGGCAAGAAGAAAGAAGGGGGCGGGGGTCCGGACGCAAGCGTAAGGCTTAGGTGAAACAGTTCGAGGAAGCCCCATGGAACTTTACAGCGCACCTGCCAAAGTCCCACGACCCCGCCGGGTCGTCGAATGTGCCCAATGCGGCGAGCATCTGTTCGCGCCCGAATGGTCCGAATATGTCGACGCGCGCCGCGTCCGCCATCTGTGGGAATGCGAAGCCTGCGGCTACGCCTTCGAAACCACCATCCGGTTTGCCGCGGCGGCCTAGCTCACAAAGTTTTGCGCGCATAAGACGGCGGTGGCACGCTATGATGCCGCCATGATCAACCGCAGGCATCTAATACTGGGCGCCGGAATGCTGGCGCTCGCCCCTGCCCGCGTGCAGGCTCAGGGCATGAGCCGCATCACCGCCTATGCCTTCAGCTTCAAGGGCTTGGACAACAACGAGATCCTGCTGGCCTCCTATGCCGGTCATCCGATGCTGGTGGTCAATACCGCCTCGCTATGCGGCTATACGCCGCAATACACCGGGCTGCAGGCGCTGTGGACGCGCTACCGGGACAAAGGCCTGATCGTGCTGGGCGTGCCGTCCAACGATTTCGGCGGCCAGGAGCCGGGCGGCGCGGCCGAAATCGGCAAGACCGCGCACGAGGACTACCATGTCACCTTTCCTCTCACCGACAAGGTCGCGGTCAAGGGGGCAAACGCCCACCCCTTCTACAAATGGGCGGCCACCGAGCGCCCGCTCGAGGCGCCGCGCTGGAATTTCCACAAATATCTGATCGGCCGCGATGGGCGCCTGAAGGCAGGCTTTAGCTCGGCGGTCGAGCCTAATGATGCGCTGGTGGTCGCGGCGGTCGAACGAGAACTGGCCGCCGCATAAAGCCGTCATAAAAGCGAAAATATCCGATTGACGAATCGGTCCGCCCATGACGGACTGGCAATACGATATTTGGCTACTTATTCGGTCACGTGGTTCGGCCGCCATTATCGTCGGACCTATGCGAGGTTCCTCCCGCGTGGCGTTTTAACTGGGCGGCCGAAAGGCCGCCCTTTTTCATGCGAGAATTCAGGCGGCGTTGAAACGGCTGCGCGCGCTGGCCAGCTTTTGCTCAACCGCGGCGACCGAACGCGGATCGATCGCCTCAATCAATTGCAGGAACGCACTGCCCGGCAGCGGCGGAGCAAACACATAGCCCTGCGCCGAACGAATGCCGAGTTCGCGCAAATGCATCACTTGCTCGAAATTCTCGACGCCCTCGGCGACCACGTCCATGCGCATATTGTTGGCGAGATCGACCAAGGTCTCGACGATGGTGGTGGAGTTGCGGTCGGTGCCGATGGCGTCGACGAACATCTTGTCGATCTTGATGATGTCGACGCCGAGCTTGAGCATGTAGGACAGCCCGCTGTGACCGGTGCCGACGTCGTCGATCGCGATCCTTATGCCGAGCTCCTGGAGGGCCGCGATGACCTGGCGCGTCACGGTGAAATTTTCGATCGGGTCGCGCTCGGTCAGCTCCAGCACTACTTGAGATAGCTTGATCGGCGAGCCGGAAAAGATATTTCGGACCTGTTTCACGATGGCGTCGCCACTGAACAACTGGCCCGCGAAATTGAAGGAGATCTTCATCGCCGGACGGCAGCCAATCGCTTCGCCTGCCTCCGCGCAAACCCGGCGCATCAAGTCGGTGGTCATATCGAGGATCAAGCCGCTCGATTCCGCCAGCGGAATAAAGGCGCCGGGCAACACCAGCGAGCCATCCGGCTTTTTCCAGCGTACCAGCACCTCGGCGCCGCGCAATTGGCCCGAGCGGATGTCGACGATCGGCTGGTAATAAGGCACGAACTCGCCGGCTTCGAGCGCGTTCACGATGGCGTTGACCGGATTGCTGACCTCACGGCGCGGCATCACGATGGCGAACACCGCCAGAACGATGATGAATATCCCTGTGGCGAACATGCTGAGCCATTTCAGGCCGTTGTGGGCGGCGGGCATCATTTCGCTCGGCACGACGATTTCGGATTCGATGCCCAGTTTGGACGATTTCACTGCGGCGGATAAACGCTGGTCGGTGTCGTCGGGCCGCTCTCCGGTCGAGCCGATCATGATGCCGTCGCGCGTGGCGATCTGCGCATAGCCGCCGAACGCGGGCTGCCGTCGACCGTCACTTGCGGCAGCAACAGCATCACGGGCACCAAAGCGCCGATCATGTTTTGCCCGCTACCCGCATGATGGCGCAATTGCACCATGCGGTGGCCGTTCGCGATCTGGATGATGTCGAGCGTGTAGCCTTCGGCGCCGGTCAGCGCTTCCGAGCTGATGAGCTTGCGGTGGCCGAGCGGCGTGCCGAGCTGCGTGCACAGTGTCTGCCCGTCGGGGCCGATAATGGCGATCTCTTTGATGGTCGAGGTATTGAACGCGGCCTGCCGCATCGTTTCGACATGGCCGGGCGTGCATGAATTGACGCTTTTCGCCGCCAATTCATCGAGTGCGCTGATGGTCTGGTTCAGGCGTGTCTCGGCGAGCGAAACGGCGCGCCGGGCGCCGGTCGCAACCTGTTCGCCGCCTTGCGTCTCGACCAGCCGGTCCAGCCAGAAATTGAAGGCAATCAAAGGCGCGCCGGCCAGCAAGATGCCGGCGACGATCGCAATAAGATTATTTCTGCGCGGGAATGGGCGCACTAATGACCCCATCCTGGTACCGGCTAGCCACTACCATACTGGTATCCGGCTAGTGAGCCATGCCCGCCGTAAAGGTGGGCTTAAGCTTGCAACCGCAGGTGCCCGCAAATCCGGAAAACAGCGTGCAGCGCACCGCGATGGTTAGCAAAATGTTAAGATCGAGGCCGAGGGAACCAGAACCATGCGCATTCGCAGCAACCTGATCGTCGCCATCGCGCTCGCCGCCGGCCTGACCCAAGCTGCCGCGCAAGAGCGGTTCGAAATTTTCGACGCGCACATGCACTACAACCAGGAACCCAAGCCGTTCTACGAACTCGACAAGCTGCTTGAGGTTTTCAAGCGCAACGGCATTACCGGCGTTCTTTCGACGAGCCGGCCGAACAAGGGCACGCACCAGTTGATGGAGGCCAAGCCCCCCGGCCTCTGGGTGGTGCCCTTCATCCGGCCCTATCGCGTGCGCGACGACATCCAGACCTGGTTCAACGATCCGGCGATCTTCGACCTGATCAAGGATGAATATGCGCGTGGCTATTACCGCGGCATTGGTGAGTTTCACGTTTATGGCAAGTCCGCCGCCTCCGAATGGGTAAAGAAGACCGTCGATTTCGCAGTCGAGAAAAATCTCTATCTGCACGCGCATTGCGACGAGGAAGCGCTGCTCATTCTGTTCGGTCATAACCCGAAGGCGCGGATCATCTGGGCGCATACCGGCTTTTCGACGCCGCCCAAGCGCGTCGCCGAATTGCTCGATCAGCATAAAGACGCATTGTGGGGCGAACTGTCGTACCGTAGCGGCATCATCGAACGCGATGGAACCCTCACTGCCGACTGGCGTTCGCTGTTCGAGCGCTATTCGGATCGCTTCCTGCTCGGCTCCGACACCTGGATCAACGAGCGCTGGTTCGGCTACGATACCATCTTCAAGGAATATCGCGGCTGGCTGGCGCAGATCCCGGCAGAGCAAGCGCGTCGTATCGCCAACGGAAACGCATTGCGGCTGTTCGGACCGAAGCCAGGCGGGTGAACCGCCGGTGCCGCATTCTAGACGGACCGCCCCGACTAAGCGGGCGGCCAAAGGGAGAGGACGATGGCCGAGCGGAAATGGCGTTTCGTGGGCTCCTGCGATTGCTGTAGCGAGCCTGCGGGCCTGACCCGGCGTGGATTTCTCTCAAACGCAGCCGGTGCCGGCGCGGCCGCCGCAACCGGGTTTATCCCCACACCGCTCCCGGCCCAGGCCAAACCCGGCCGCATTGACGTACATCATCATTTCGCGCCGACGTTTCACCGCGACGCGCTTGGCGACAAGCGCAGCCTTTCATGGCCAAAATGGTCGCCGCAGATGTCGCTCGACGACATGGACAAGAACGGCGTCGCCACCGCCATCTTGTCGGTGGTTCAGCCCGGCACCTGGTTCGGCAACGCCGAAGAGGCGCGGCCGTTGACGCGCCAGCTCAACGACTACGGCGCCACGCTGGTGCGCGACCACCCGGGCCGCTTCGGCCTGTTCGCCTGCATCACGCCGCCGGATGTCGAGGGCAGCCTGAAGGAGATCGAGTACGGCCTCGACACGCTGAAGGCCGACGGTATCGCGCTGCTCACCAGCTATGGCACGACCTATCTGGGCGATCCGTCTTTCGCGCCCGTCTATGCCGAACTCAACCGGCGCAAAGCCTTGGTCTATGTCCATCCAACATCGCCCATTTGCTGCCAGAGCCTGGTACCGGGAATTCCGGTGGGATCGATCGAATACGCGACCGACACCACCCGCACCATCGCGCATCTCGTCTTCAGCGGCACGACAACGCAATTTCCGGACATCCGTTGGATCTTTTCGCACAGCGGCGGCACGATGCCGTTCCTGACCGGGCGTTTCACCCGACTAGCCGACGAACGAAAGCCGGCATTTCTGCCGAAGGGCCCCCTGCCGGAATTTCGCAAATTTCATTACGAGTTAGCGCAAGGCAACACGCTCGGCCAGATTGCCGCCTTGCTGAAAATGGTGCCGTTGGAACAAGTGCTCTACGGTACGGATTATCCGTTTCGGCCCGGCGCCGAGGTCAGTGCCGGTATCGCCGATTACGGCTTCAACCCCGGCGACTTGCAATCGATCGAGCGCGGGGTTGCACTTAAATTGTTGCCGCGGCTGAAGACTTAGCTGCAAAGGAGTCGACCATGAGTTTCTTCCCCGGCAAGGACCCCGAAGCGGGCGATGCTCATAGCTGCGAGGCCATCGCACATGTCGTGGTGCCGCGCACAGTCGATCTCGGCGATGGCTTTACGGTGCGCCGTGCCTTGCCCTCGGCGCGGTCGCGCATGGTTGGGCCGTTTATTTTCTTCGATCACTTCGGGCCGGCGGAATTCAAGGCCGGCAAGGGCCTAGATGTTCGCCCGCATCCGCATATTGGATTGGCGACCGTCACCTATCTGTTCGACGGCGAAATCATGCATCGCGACAGCCTTGGCACCGCGGCGCCGATCAAGCCGGGCGAGGTCAACTGGATGACCGCCGGGCGCGGTATCGTGCATTCCGAACGCACCGGGCCGGAACTGCGCACCACCGGCAGCCCCATTCACGGCTTGCAGATGTGGGTCGGCCTGCCAAAGGCGAAAGAAGAAATCGAAGCGGGCTTTACCCATCACGAGGCGGCTGAATTTCCGATGATCAAGGAAAACGGCAGAAACGTGCGCGTGGTGGTCGGCTCGCTCTACGGCGCGCAGTCGCCGGTGCCGACGCTGCATGAAACGATTTTCGGTGACGTGACATTGGCCGCTGGATCGAGCCTGCCGCTGGATGCCGATCACGAGGAACGCGCCGTCTATGTGATCGATGGCTCGATCGAGATTGCCGGCGACAAGTTCGAGCCAGGACGCTTGCTGGTGTTCAAGCCCGGCGACAAGATCACCATCAAGGCCGCGACCAACACGCATTTCGTCATTGTCGGCGGCGCGCCGATGGATGGCCCGCGCCACATCTGGTGGAATTTCGTGTCGTCGCGCAAGGAGCGCATTGAGCAGGCCAAGGCGGAATGGACCGCCGGCCATTTCGGCAAGGTGCCGGGCGACGAGATCGAATTCATCCCGCTGCCGGAAAAACCAGGCGTCAACTCGATCGGCAAGACGCCGCCGCTCTAACGCGGCGTTATTTTTTCGGCAATTCCAGCCGGATGTGCAGCTCCTTGAGCTGCTTAGGCGTGGCTTCCGACGGCGCGCCCATCAACAAGTCCTCGGCGCGCTGGTTCATCGGGAACAGCACCACTTCACGCAGATTCTCTTCGCCGGCAAGCAGCATCACGATGCGGTCGATGCCGGGCGCAATGCCGCCGTGCGGCGGCGCGCCTAGCGACAGCGCGTGCAACATGCCGCCGAACTTCGCTTCCAAGACTGACTCGTCATAGCCGGCAATAGCAAAGGCCTTCTTCATCACCTCGGGGCGATGATTCCGGATCGCGCCCGATGACAACTCCGTGCCGTTGCAGACAATGTCGTATTGGATCGCCTTGATCGCCAGAAGCTTGTCGTTGTCCTTCGGATCGAGCGCGAGAAATTCATCGACCTCCATGTTCGGCATCGAGAACGGATTGTGCGAGAAATCGATCTTCTTGTCTTCCTCGTTCCATTCAAACATCGGGAAGTCGACAATCCAGCAGAAATCGAAACGACCCTTTGCGATCAGGCCCAATTCTTCGCCGACTTTGGATCGCGCCAGCCCGGCGAACTTGACGAAGTCCTTCGGCTTGCCGGCGACGAAGAAACACGCGTCGCCGACGGTCAGCTTGAGCTGATCGGCAATCTGCTTGGTGCGTTCCGACCCGATGTTCTTCGCCAGTGGGCCAGCGCCGCCCTCCTCGCCTTCGCGCCAGAAGATGTAGCCGAGGCCCGGCTGGCCGTCGCCCTGCGCCCACGAATTCATGCGGTCGCAGAATGCGCGGTTGCCGCCTTTCGGCGCGGGGATCGCCCACACCGCCCCCTTAGGATCGTTAGCCAGAATGTTGGCGAAGATTTTAAACCCGGAGCCGCGGAAGGCTTCGCTCACATCTTCCATGATGATCGGATTGCGCAAGTCGGGCTTGTCCGTGCCGTATTTGCGCAATGCCTCGCCATAGGGAATGAGCGGGAATTTCGTCGTGACTTTTTTGCCCTTGCCGAACTCCTCGAACACGCCGCGGATCACCGGCTCTACAGCGTCGAACACATCCTGCTGGGTGACGAAGCTCATTTCCAGATCAAGCTGGTAGAATTCGCCGGGCGAGCGATCGGCGCGCGCGTCCTCGTCGCGGAAACACGGCGCGATCTGGAAATAGCGGTCGAAGCCAGCGATCATTATCAACTGCTTGAACTGCTGCGGTGCCTGCGGTAGCGCGTAGAATTTTCCAGGATGGATGCGCGAGGGCACGAGATAATCGCGCGCGCCTTCCGGCGACGATGCCGTTAGAATCGGCGTCTGGAATTCGAAGAAGCCGCCCGCCTTCATGCGCTTGCGCAGCGAGTCGATCACAGCGCCGCGCAGCATGATGTTGCTGTGAAGTTTTTCACGGCGCAGATCGAGAAAGCGATATGTGAGCCGGATATCCTCTGGATATTCCTGATCGCCAAACACCGGCATCGGCAATTCACCGGCCGCGCCCAGCACCTCGATCTCGTCGATATAGACCTCGACCTGACCGGTCGGCAGGTCGGGGTTTTCTGTTCCGGCCGGGCGCTTGCGTAATTTGCCGTCGATGCGCACCACCCATTCCGAGTGCAAAGTCTCGGCGAGCTTGAACGCCGGGCTGTCGGGGTCGGCCACCACCTGGGCGAGCCCATAGTGGTCGCGCAGATCGATGAACAGCACGCCGCCATGATCGCGGATGCGGTGACACCAGCCGGACAGACGCACGGTCTTGCCGATGTCGCCCTCGCGAAGCGCGCCGCAGGTGTGTGAGCGATAGCGATGCATCGTCATTTCAGGCTGATCCGGCAGGCGATTTAAGGGTGTGGTGAGTGCCGCGAAAAGCGCATGGGGGGTCGGCTTTGTCAAGGTAAGGCGGCGGGGACGCGGCTCGACAGACTCAAGGCAGACCGGCAAGCTCTTGCCATGAACGTCACAGATCGGGTTAGGCTTGCCCCGGCAATGCAACCAATCACCACCACAGAGGAACTGGCCCAGGTCTGCGCGCGCATGGCGCGGCACCCTTTCGTGACGGTCGACACCGAATTCCTGCGCGAGACCACCTATTACCCTTTGCTCTGCGTGGCGCAGATCGCCTCGCCCGACGAGGCTTTCGTGATCGACGCCCTGGCGCCAGGGATCGACCTAGGCCCGCTCTTCGATCTCTTGACGAACGAAAAAGTAGTCAAGGTCTTCCACGCGGCCCGCCAGGACATCGAAATCGTCTGGAACATGGCCAAGAAGATCCCGCATCCGATCTTCGACAGTCAGGTCGCCGCCATGGTGCTCGGCTATGGCGATTCGATTTCCTACGACCAACTGGTGCAGCGCATCACCGGCGACATGCTCGACAAATCGCACCGCTTCACCGACTGGACGCGACGGCCGCTCAGCGACGCGCAATTGACCTATGCGGTTTCCGACGTCACCCATCTGCGCGATATCTATCTCAAACTTTCCGCCGATCTCGAAAAGCGCGGCCGGCTGAACTGGGTCGAGGCCGAGATGGGCGTGCTCACCTCGCCCGAAACTTACCGCATGGAGCCGGAGAAAGCCTGGGAGCGGCTCAAGAATCGCGTTCGCAAGCCCAAAGAACTCGCCGTGCTGATCGAGGTCGCCGCCTGGCGCGAACGCGAGGCGCAGACGCGTGATGTGCCGCGCTCCCGCGTGCTCAAGGATGATGTCCTCGGCGATATCGCGGTGCAGGCGCCGAGCACGGTCGAGAAGCTCGGGCAGTTGCGCTCATTGCCCAAGGGCTTCGAGCGCTCGCGCTGGGGCGAGGCCATCGTCGAGGCAATCGCCCGCGGCATCGCGCGCGATCCCAAGACCTTGCCGCGGCTCGACCGCTTTCGCCCGGCGCCAAACGGCGCCGCTACCGTCGAACTGCTCAAGGTATTGTTGCGCATGACGGCCGAGAGCAACGGTGTCGCCGCCAAAGTCATCGCCACCGCCGATGAACTCGATCGCATCGCCGCCGATGACGATGCCGACGTTCCTTCCCTGAAAGGCTGGCGGCGTGAACTGTTCGGTGAGAAAGCGCTCGCGCTCAAGCACGGAAAGCTTGCACTGGCGGTCGACAAAGGCCGCGTGGTGACGGTCGATAAAAACTAAAACTCGATCACGGGATCGCGGCCGATCAGCCGCGCCAGCTGCCGCAGCCGGCTGAATAGCCGGTCGCTGGAGAGCTTGCTGAAACGGCCCGGCAGCCGCAGCACCAATTCTCCGCGCTTAACCTGCATCGGGGTCTTGGGCAATACGCCGCCCTGTCCGGCGGTGAGAATATAGGCGACCCGCATGGCAGCGCCGAGCACGCGGGCGCGGTCGAGAATTCGCGTGGTGGCGAGTTCGCGCAGACGCGGCGACAATTCCTCTTCGTTCAGGCCGGCGTGACGGAAATAGACCGACAGCGCCAGATAGGCGCGGCCGGGATGATCGACGGCGACGAAGGCGCCGTGAGCGATGATGTTCATCGATTGCTCGCCACGATAATCCGGGTGCGCCCGCCAGCCGATGTCGCCCAGCAGGCAAGCCGCATGGCGCAAACGCCGCTCGTCGCTGGTCTCATCCAGTCCGGAAGACGCCATGAAGCGGTCGGTCCAGCCGATCAGTTCTTCGCCATGACGTGGCGAACGCGACCGCAGCACGTTGAGATCGGCGGCCGCCGAGATCAACGGGTCGCGCGCGCGCTCCCGCGAATCGAGCAGCGAATAAAGCAGCCCCTCGCGCACGCCGAGCACCGAAAAGACAACCTGCCGCGGCTTGATGGCATGCACGAGATTTTCCAACACCAGCGCGGCATAAGCGAGCAGCGGCCGGCGGGCCGCGTTCACGACTTCAATCTTCGACAGCGTTTCGGTATCCACGCGATGCACCAGACGCGAAAAGTCGAGCGCCTCGCGCGCCGAGACCCGGTAGTTGTGCATCACGTGGAACGGATAGCCGGTCTGCCACATGTGCAACCGCGCCAGAGCGCGCCAGGTGCCGCCGACCGCATAGAATGTGCGGCCCTCGCCTTCGGTCAAAAGATCGAGACCATCGAATGCCTTCTCGACGATGTTCTCGGCCTTCTTGAGCGACTTGCCGGTGATGTCCTGCAAGGCCAGGCCACCAAGCGGCAGCGTCATGCCACCGCGCACGCGCGCGCCGTGAACATCGACAAGTTCCAGCGAGCCGCCGCCGAGATCGCCAACAATGCCATCCGGCTTGTAAATGCCGGAAATCACGCCGAGCGCGGTGAGATGCGCCTCTCGCTTGCCCGAAAGGATACTGATCGGCGTGCGGCAGAT
>JAYTFS010000236.1:0-9204 GCA_043734185.1 Pseudolabrys sp.
GGCCTATGGCCAATCTGTGTTTATTCGCCATATAAACCCGCATCATGAGCGCGCTCGCCAATCAGTCTTTCGTGAAGATGAACGGCATCGGCAACGAAATTGTCGTGGTCGATCTGCGTAAGGTTACTATTTTGGCCGCGGCAAAAATCAGCGCTGATGAAGCGCGGGCGGCGGCGGCGCCCAATGGCGCGCCTTACGATCAGTTGATGGCACTTTATCCGCCGCGCACGCCCGGCACCGACGCTTTCATCCGCATCTATAACAATGACGGTTCGGAAGCCGGCGCCTGCGGCAACGGCATGCGTTGCGTGGCGTCGCTGGTCTCGGATGAGACCGGAAAAAACGCGCTCACTTTCGAGACCAGCGCCGGCATTCTCAATTGCTGGAAAGGCGCCGATGGGCTGTTCACCGTCGACATGGGCAAGCCCCGCTTTGCCTGGAACGAAATTCCGCTTGCAGAAGAATTTCGTGACACCCGCGCCATCGAATTGCAGATCGGGCCGATCGACGCGCCGGTGTTGCATTCGCCCGCGGTAGTGAGCATGGGCAATCCGCATGCGATCTTCTGGGCCGATGACGTGAACGCCCATGATCTCGGACGCTTCGGTCCGCTGCTGGAAAATCATCCCATTTTTCCGGAGCGCGCCAACATCACGCTGGCGCATATTGTTTCACGTGAAGCCATCACCATTCGCACCTGGGAACGCGGTGCCGGTCTGACCAAGGCCTGTGGCTCGGCGGCTTGCGCGGCCGCTGTCGCAGCGGCGCGGCTCAAGCGCACCAATCGCAAAGTGAAAGTGACGCTGCCGGGTGGCGACCTCACCATCGACTGGCGCGAGAAGGACGATCATGTGTTGATGACCGGGCCAGTCGCGTTCGAGTTCAACGGCAAGTTCGATCCGGCGCTATTCGCTAAAGTGGGGGCGTCGTGAGCCTCGACATTGTCACCTTTGGCTGTCGGCTCAATACCTATGAGTCCGAGGTGATCCGCCGCGAGGCGAGCGCCGCCGGCGTCGTCGACGCGGTGGTAGTGAATACCTGCAATGTGACGAGCGAGGCTGTGCGCCAGGCGCGCCAGACCATCCGCCGCATCAAGCGCGAGCGGCCCGATGCGAACATCGTTGTCACCGGTTGCGCGGCGCAGACCGCGCCCGAGCAATTCGCTAGAATGTCAGAAGTCGATCGCGTGCTCGGCAACGAGGAAAAACTCGACAGGCGCTTCTGGAATGGCGGTGATCGCGTCGCGGTTGGCGACATTATGGCGGTGAATCGTCACGCCGCGCATGCCATCGATGCCATCGAAGGCCACACCCGCGCTTTCGTGCAAGTGCAGAACGGCTGCGACCATCGCTGCACCTTCTGCATTATCCCGTTCGGCCGCGGCAATTCGCGCTCGTTGCCGATGGACGAGGCGGTGGCGCAGGCGCGGCGGCTCACCGGCAACAGCTATCGCGAAATCGTGCTGACCGGCGTCGACATCACCAGCTACGGCGCCGATTTGACGGATGCGCCGCGGCTCGGAAAGCTGGTGAAGCGGCTGCTGAAGAAAATTCCAGAAATCGCGCGGCTGCGGCTGTCATCCATCGATTCGGTCGAAGCCGACGATGATCTGCTTGACGCGCTGGCCAACGAGCCGCGCCTGATGCCGCATTTGCATCTGTCATTGCAGGCCGGCGACGATCTTATTCTCAAGCGCATGAAGCGGCGGCATTCGCGCGCTGACGCCATCGCGTTCTGTGATCAGGTTCGCAAGCGCCGCCCGGACGTGGTGTTCGGCGCCGACATCATCGCTGGTTTTCCGACCGAGACCGAGGATATGTTCCAGCGCTCGCTCGATCTGGTCGACGAATGCGGGCTCACGCAATTGCACGTTTTTCCGTTTTCGCCACGGCCCGGCACGCCCGCCGCGCGCATGCCGCAGCTCGACCGCGCCATTGTCAAAGAACGCGCGCAACGCCTGCGCGAAAAAGGCGAGGCCGCGTTGCGCCCATATCTCGCGGCCCAGGTCGGCAGCCAACGGCTGGTGCTGACCGAACGCGGCGGCATCGGCCGCACCGAGCAGTTCACCGCCGTGCGCCTTGCTGCGCCGGTCGAACCCGGTAGACTTCTCGATCTGACGATGACGGGGCATAACGGCCGCCAGCTTTTGGCGGCCTGAGAGGAAGATCATGGGCACGAACGATCATCTGGTGACGACGCTGGAGCAACTCGACGCGCTCTATGGCGAGAAAAATCCCAACTCGATCGTCAAGGAAATCGACCACCTGAGCGAGGGCTATCGCAAGCTGATTGAGGCGGCGCCGTTCGTGGCCATCGCGACCGGTGGCCCGGAAGGCTTCGATTGCTCGCCCAAAGGCGACGCACCCGGCTTCGTGCGCATTCTTGACGACAAGACGCTGGCTATACCCGACCGGCCCGGCAACAACCGTCTCGACGGCTTCCGCAATATTCTGCGCGATCCGCGCATCGCGCTGCTGTTTCTCATTCCCGGCGTCGGCGAAACCTTCCGCGTCAAGGGCCGCGCCTCGATTTCGATCGATCCCGAGTTGATGCAAAGCTTTGCCGTCAACGGCAAATTGCCGCGCAGTGTTCTGATCGTTCACATCGACAGCGCCTTCTTCCACTGCTCGAAGGCGATCGTGCGTTCCAAGCTGTGGAGCGAAGAGACCAAGATCGATCGCAAGAGTCTGCCCTCGACCGGCACGATCATTGCGGAATTGAGCAACGGCAAGCTCGGCGGCGAGGCTTACGACCGCGAAGCGCCGGAGAAAATCAAGGCACAGCTTTACTAGCGTCCTCGCCCTTCCACCCACAGGCGCGCAGTGTCTCGCGCATGTGCTCAGGCACCGGCGCGGTGGTCGTGACCGGCTGCTTGTGCTTGGAAATCGGCACCGCGATCTCACGTGAATGCAGATGAAGCGCGGGTCCGCCCGTGCGCGGCGCGCGGCCATAAATGTTGTCGCCCAACACCGGCCAGCCCATCTCGGCGCAATGCACGCGGATCTGGTGGGTGCGCCCGGTCAGCGGCTCAAGCGCCAGCCAGGTCACGCCGGGTCCGCGTCCCATCACCTTCCATGTTGTCGACGATGGCTTTCCGGCCGAGTCTGGCTTCATCCACCAGCCGCGGTCTGCGTCGAGCTTGCCAAGCGCGATGTCGATGCGGCCTTCGTCGGTTTCCGGCGAACCTTCGACCGCCGCCCAATAGGTTTTGCCGATCTTGCCTTGCTTGAACAGCTTGCCGAGCAGGGCCAGCGCCTTGCGGTGACGGCCGAGGACCAGGCAGCCGGACGTATCCTTGTCGAGCCGATGTGCCAGCGCCGGCATGCGGGGCAGGCCGAAGCGCAGCACGTCGAAATAGTCTTCCAGGCTATCGCCGCCTTTCGGCCCGCGATGCACCGACAGGCCGGCCGGCTTGTCGACCACCAGCATCAGTCCATCGCGGTAGAGCAAACGCGCAAGCATCTCTTCCGGTGTCATGTCGAAACGGCTATCACGGGCGCGGCATGAACGACAGCGCGCAGGACGGAAACTGGCTCAAGCGCCTCGGCGGCGGGCTTAAACGCACGTCGTCGGCGCTCGGCGAGGCGATTGCGGACCTGTCGAAAAGCGGACTCGATGTCGGCACGATCTATGAACTGGAAGGCGAACTGATCCGCGCCGATCTTGGGCTAGAGACGGCGGCCCGCGTTGCAGCCTCGCTCGCCGAAGGGCGCTTCAAGATCGGGCTTACGCCCGACGAAGTGAAGGGAGTGCTCGCCGCCGAAATCGAAAAGGTGCTGGCGCGTGTCGCAGTGCCGCTTGAAATCACCGCGAGGCCGTTCGTCATTCTGATTGCTGGCGTCAACGGCTCCGGCAAGACCACCACCATCGGCAAGCTCGCCGCCAAATACCGCGCCCAGGGCAAGAGCGTGATGCTGGTCGCGGGCGACACCTTTCGCGCCGCGGCAATCGATCAGCTGAAAATTTGGGCGACGCGCACCGGCGCCAGCATCAGAGCCAGCACGCCGGGCGCCGACGCGGCGAGCCTCGCCTTCGATGCCATTACTGCTGCCAGGGCGGAAGGCGTCGAGGTTGTCCTGGTCGATACCGCCGGGCGATTGCAAAATCGCACCGAACTGATGGGTGAGCTGGAAAAAATGCTGCGCGTCATCCGCAAGGTCGAGCCGACCGCCCCGCACGCCGTGCTGCTGGTGCTCGACGCCACCGTCGGGCAGAACGCGCTCAGTCAGGTTGAGATCTTCGGCAAGACAGCTGGCGTGACCGGGCTTGTCATGACCAAGCTCGACGGCACCGCGCGCGGCGGCATTCTGGTCGCCATCGCGGCGAAGTTCGGTCTGCCGGTGCATTTCATCGGCGTCGGAGAGGGTGTTGATGATCTTGCTCCGTTCACCGCGCGGGATTTTTCGCGGATGATGGTCGGGTTGGAAAGCTAGAAGCGTCATGTCCGAAAAAAAGCAGCTCAATCCCATGCTAAAGCTGGCGCTCGATATCGGGCCGCTGGTGTTGTTTTTTTTCCTCAATTCCAGATTCGGGATTTATGCCGCCACCGGCGGCTTCATGGTCGCGGTTCTGATCGCGCTGGGCGGTTCCTACGCGACGACGCGGCACATCGCGATCATGCCGGTGGTGACCGCCGTGATTGTGTTGGTGTTCGGCGGGCTGACGCTGGTGCTGCACGATGAGTTGTTCATCAAGCTCAAGCCGACTATCATTTATGTGTTGTTCGGCGGTACGCTGCTGGCGGGGCTGGCGCTCGACAAGCCGTTTCTCGGCATCATGTTCGACCAGATGTTTCACCTTACAGCGGAAGGCTGGCGCAAGCTGACCTGGCGCTGGGCGCTGTTTTTTCTGTTCCTGGCCGTGGTCAATGAAATCGTCTGGCGCACACAAACGACCGATTTCTGGGTCAGCTTCAAATTATTCGGCGTCGTGCCGCTGACATTGCTGTTCGGCGGCCTGCAATATCCGCTGCTGATGAAATACGCGGCAGACAAGAAGAATTAGCGCGAAAGCGCCTTCTCGATTTCCGGCTTGAGCACCTTGGCAAAATTTTCCGCGGTGATCGGCCCGACCAGCTTGTAGGCGATGCGGCCGTCACGTCCGATCACGAAGCTTTCCGGCACGCCATAGACGCCCCAGTCGATGGCGTTGCGGCCATTGCTGTCGGCGCCTGCCGCCACAAACGGGTTGCCGTAGCGATTGAGGAAGCGCCGCGCATTGTCGGCTGAGTCCTTGTAATTGATGCCGACGAGTTGGATGCGCTTGTCCTTCGACAGTTGATCCAGAAACGGCACTTCGTCGGCGCAAGGCACGCACCACGACGCCCAGACATTGACCAGCGTTACGGCGCCTTCGAGCGTCGCGTTGCTCAGGCCCGGCACCGCCTTGCCGTTGCGTTCAAGGCCGGGAAGCGGCGGCAGATCGGTCTTCGGCGCTGGATGGCCAATCAAGGCCGAGGGAAGGCGCGAGGCATCGCCGGCGCCAAGCCGCACGAAAAACAATGCCGCCAGACCGAGGAAGGCTACCAGCGGCAGCAGCACAAATACATTGTGTCGCTTGCTGCCGGAGGCCTCGCTCATGTGCCGCCCTTGCGCCGCGAGCGGCGCGTCACGCCGCGCTCCTCAAGTTCGCCGAGGATCCGCTTTTGCGCCGAATAATCCGCGACAACCCAGGCGATGAGCACCGTCACCGTGAGCACAGCCACCGCATAGGCGGTGATGATGAAATCGGCATGCGGGCCAAGCGTCATGATTGGGCCGCCTGCATCAGCCTCAACGAACGCACGCGCCGGCGTAAAATTTCGTTGCGCATGGCGGCGAGATGCAGCGTGAAGAACAGCAGCGTAAAAGCCAGCGCCATGACCAACAGCGGCGTGAGAATCGACGTATCGATCGCCGAGCCGCCAGAGCGGAGGATCGATGCCGGCTGATGCAACGTGTTCCACCATTCGACCGAGAATTTGATGATCGGAATATTGACCGCGCCGACCAAGGTCAGGATCGCCGCCGCGCGCGAGCCGCGGCCCGGATCCTCGGCGGTCCAGTAAAGCGCAAGCACGCCGAGATACAGCAGGAACAATACCAGCACCGACGTGAGCCGTGCGTCCCACACCCAATAAGTGCCCCAGGTCGGGCGGCCCCATAGTGAGCCGGTGATCAGGCATATCAGTGTAAACGCCGCGCCAATCGGAGCGGCTGCCTTGCCTGCGACGTCCGCCAGCGGATGACGCCACACCAAGGTGCCGAGCGCGGCAATAGTCATCACGCCCCAGCCCATCATGCCGAGCCAGGCGGCCGGCACATGCAGGAACATGATCTTGATAATGGCTCCCTGCTGGTAGTCGTCGGGCGCGTACGCGACTCGTACGAGGCCTAATACAAATACGAGCACCGTCGCCGCCGCCAGCCACGGCAGCACGCGGTTGACGACGTTGATAAAGCGCGTCGGGTTGGCGAGGTCGATGATAGCCATGATTTATTCTAACCCGTGTCGAAGTGCCGCGGCCGCGGCGAATGGCCCCAGCACAAAACTTGCTAACGATAACGCGCAAAGAATGGTGAGAGGGGCCCCGAAGCCAAGCCCGATGATCGCGGCATTGGCCGCGGCGACGCCGAAAATCAGCACCGGGACAGTTAGCGGCAGCACCAGCACCGCCAATAGCAGGCCGCCACGCCGCAGCGCTACCGACAGCGCCGCGCCGATCAATCCGATGAAAGTGAGCGCAGGCGTTCCTGCAAACAAGGTCAGTGCCACCCATCCCATCGCGCCCAATTCGACATTGAGCATCAGGCCGAGCAGCGGCGAAATAATCACGAGGGGCAGGGCCGTGGTCAGCCAATGGGCGATGGCCTTTGCAGCGACCGCAAGTTCGAGCGGCATGGTGCCCATCATCAACAAATCGAGCGAGCCGTCGTCGTGATCCGTCGCAAAAAGCCGGTCGAGCGCGAGCAAGCTTGCCAGCAGCGCGCCAAGCCAGAGGATCGCCGGTCCGATGCGCGCGAGCAGCGCCATGTCGGGGCCAATGGCAAACGGCATCATTGTGACCACGATCAGGAAAAACAGCGCGCCCATCAGCGCGCCGCCGCCGAGGCGCACCGCGACCCGGATGTCGCGCACGAGGAGAGATGCAAATGCGCTCATGCTGGTCCCAGCATGAGTTCGCGCGCCCGTTCGAGGCCAATCGGCCCGTGCGCCGCGGCGACGATCATACCGCCGCCGGCCAGATGCTCGCGCATCAATTCCGCCAGCCGCTTTTGCGACGGCGCATCGAGCGCTGAGGTTGGCTCGTCGAGCAACCAGAGCGGCCGCTTGACCGCGACTAGGCGGGCGATCGACAGCCGCCGCCGTTGGCCGGCCGACAGATAGGCGGCCGGTAAATCGGCCAGCGGCGTCAGCTCGACCGCATGCAGAGCCAGTTCAACCGCCTCGCGGCCTCCCAAATAATCTGCCCAGAACCGCAGGTTTTCACCCACTGAAAGTGAGTTTTTGATCGCGTCCTGATGACCCAGATAGTGCGCCTGTTCGGACAGGGTCGTCTCGGTATCCGAGAGGGCGAGGCGTCCGACGGAAATGCATAACAGCCCGGCAATCATGCGCAGGAGTGATGATTTCCCGGCGCCATTGCGGCCGGTCACCATTAGGGCTTCGCCGCTGGAAAGGCTGAAGTTCAGGCCCACAAATACTTCGCGTCCGCCGCGGATGCAGGCCAGGTTGGAGGCTGTAAGCTGCATCAGACCGAAAACCTCGAAATCCGGAGCATCGTGGGGCCGATCCGGTAATTTTTGCGTCTAGCCCGAAAATACCTTTTAAGCCCGCACGCACGGCGCTACGTTAGAGCAACTGGAACCTAAGTCTTGCCGGCCAGAAAATCCCTGTCTTGCTAGTAACTTAGACTGATTCACCGCCGATGTCCCCAGCCGGGATATGGAAACCGCCGACATGACTTCGCTCGACAGCTTTAAATGTTGCAAGACCCTCCAGGTTGGCAGCAAGGCTTACGCCTATTTCAGCCTTCCGATCGCAGAGAGAAATGGCCTCAAGGGCATCTCGCGGCTGCCGTTCTCGATGAAAGTTCTCCTGGAAAATCTGCTGCGCAACGAAGACGGGCGCACGGTGACCAAGGACGACATCAAGGCGGTCGCCGAATGGCTCAAGACCAAAAGTTCCGACCACGAGTTCGCCTTCCGCCCGGCGCGCGTGCTGATGCAAGATTTCACCGGCGTGCCGGCGGTGGTCGATCTGGCCGCCATGCGCGACGCCATGAAGGCGCTCGGCGGCGATCCCAAGAAAATCAATCCGCAGGTGCCGGTCGATCTGGTCATCGACCACTCTGTCGCCATCACGTTTTACGGCAACAATCAGGCATTCAAGAAAAACGTCGACGAGGAATACCGGCAGAACCAGGAGCGCTACAAATTCCTGAAATGGGCGCAGCGTTCCTTCGATAATTTCAGCGTGGTGCCGCCAGGCACCGGCATCTGTCATCAGGTGAACCTGGAATATTTGTCGCGTGTGGTCTGGACCAAAAAGGACAAGGTCAAAGTCGACGGCAAGAACGCGACAATGGATATTGCCTATCCGGACACCGTGGTTGGCACCGACTCGCACACCACGATGGTCAACGGCCTGTCCGTACTGGGATGGGGTGTTGGCGGCATCGAAGCGGAATCCGCGATGCTCGGCCAGCCGATGTCGATGACGCTGCCGGAAGTGATCGGCTTCAAGCTGTCGGGCAAGCTCAAGGAAGGCCTCACCGCCACCGACCTGGTGCTCACGGTCACGCAGATGCTGCGCGCTCGCGGCGTGGTTGGAAAGTTCGTCGAGTTCTTCGGCCCCGGCCTCGCGCATCTTTCGATCGCGGACCGCGCCACGCTCGGCAACATGGCGCCGGAATATGGCGCGACATGCGGCTTCTCGCCGATCGACGATGACACCATCGCCTTCCTGAAAAATACCGGCCGCTCGCCTGAATTGGTCGCGTTGGTCGCCGCCTATGCGAAGGCGCAGGGCATGTACCGCGTCAAGACCACGCCCGACCCGATGTTCACCGATATTCTCAAACTTGAATTGTCGTCGGTCGAGCCTTCGCTCGCTGGCCCGAAGCGCCCGCAGGATCGCGTCGCGCTCAAGGACGTCAAGATGGGCTTTGCCGGCTCGATGGATAAGGAATTCGGCAAAGGCTCCGAGATGAAGAAGCGCGTGCCG
>JAYTFS010000237.1:0-2447 GCA_043734185.1 Pseudolabrys sp.
CCGAACGTTGCATCTCCTTTGGCTACCACTGTGCATGGCCGGGGCTGGGTCATGTCGTCAAATCCGGAAATGCATACGCATGGATCGCGGCACCCATCAGCACAGTTTTGAATCAACGCGAAGATTAACGCGGCCCGTCGCAGCCGTTGGAACTTAACAAATAAGTGAGGCACCCTTCATGACCACTGCCGTCTCTCCTCAAATTGCCGCAGAGCAAGCCATACCGCTGCCGAAAAGCCGCGGAGTCTACTATGGCGGCGCCTGGCACGAGCCAAACTCCGGCCGTTTCCTTGATACGATAAGTCCCGGCACGGGCCTGTCGCTCGGCAAGGTCGCCGATGGCGGCGCCGGCGACATTGATGCTGCCGTGGCGTCAGCTAAAGCGGCGTTCAAGGAGTGGCGGCGCGTATTGCCGCTCGAACGCGCCAAAATCCTGCGGCGGATCGCGGAGGTCCTGCGTGCCAACGCCCATGAGCTGGCGATGATCGACGCCGCCAATTGCGGCAATCCGGTACGCGAGATGGTCAGCGACGCCATAAATGCGGCGTCTAAAATGGATTTCTTCGCCGGCTTCGTCACCGAAATGAAGGGCTCGTCGATCCCAATGGGACCGGATGTGGTCAATTTCTCCGTGCGCGAGCCGATTGGCGTAGTCGGGCGTATCATACCGTTCAACCACCCGTTCATGTTCTGCGCCGGCAAGTCGGCAGCGCCCCTCGCCGCGGGCAATAGTGTCGTCATCAAGCCCCCGGAACAGGCGCCGCTCTCGTCGTTGCGATTGGCGGAGCTCATCGGCGGTTTGTTGCCACCGGGCGTATTCAACGTCGTGCCGGGGGGCCGCGAGGCTGGTCAGCGCCTCGCCAGCCATCCGGATGTCGGCATGATCGCGCTCATCGGAAGCGTGCCGACTGGCCGCGCGGTAATGAAAGCCGCTGCCGACACCGTCAAACCAACGCTACTCGAACTGGGCGGGAAGAATGCGTTGATCGCCTATGGCGATGCGGACCCGGACGAAGTGGCCGATGCGGTGATCGGCGGCATGAACTTCACCTGGTGCGGGCAAAGCTGCGGCTCAACTAGCCGCGCCTTTCTCAACGAAAAAATCTACGACGCGGTGGTGTCGCGGGTGAAAGAGAAGATCAAGCACTTCAAGCCCGGCATCCCGACCGACATGGCCACGACCATGGGCGCGATCGTGTCGAGGACTCAGTTCGATCGCGTGATGAGCTACATTGCCGCATCGAAAAGCGAAGGCGCCGAACTCATCGCCGGCGGCGGCCCGCCATCCGACCCGTCGCTGGCCAACGGGTTCTACATCGAGCCGACGGTGTTTGCGGTCACCGCCAAGAATCGTATTGCACGCGAGGAAATCTTCGGACCGGTGCTCGGCGTGCTCAAATGGCACGACGAAGCTCAAATGCTCGCAGAGGTCAACGACGTCGAGTACGGCCTTACCGCCTCGATTTGGACCAACGACCTTGACACGGCGCACCGGACCGCCATGGCGGTCGAAGCCGGTTATGTCTGGGTCAACGAGGTCAGCAAACACTTCCTGGGCGCGCCATTCGGTGGCTTCAAGCAGTCGGGCATCGGCCGCGAGGAATGCTTCGAAGAAATGGTAAGTTTCACGCAAGAAAAAAACATTCATCTGAAGCTGCGGCCCAAAAAAGCTTGATGCTAAGAATGCTTAGGGCCCAAAGCTGTAGGTACTGCATTAAGTGTGGATTGCGGTCTCCAAACGCCAATTGGAGCTTCTTGGACATATCAAGTCATAGGTTAGACAGCAGCAGCGCAAAAAGGCCATAGTCGCAAGCGCCGCCTTGGCGACGGGCGCCATTGGCGCGCGCGGAAGCCGATTGCCAGCCATTACGAAATGCGCGAAACCGCCTGGGTGACGATGCGCGCACAAAACGTAACGCGATCGGCGATCTGTGCGACCCGCTCTGCGTCAATGCCTTTTTGCGGCAGACTAATGCTGAGGCTTCCCAAAACATTGTCCCGGCTGTCGAAAATCGGCGCCGCCAAGCCGATGATGCCCGGAGTTACTTGGCCGGTTGTTTGATCCCAACCGGCTTGACTAATTTTCCTAAGCTTTTCACGAACGTCGCTTAAGGTCCGGCCGAGACCGGCGGCCGCAAACTCGCGCGGCTGCGTTTCAAACAGCCGCTTGATCCGTTGCATCGGCATATTGGCAAGGATGATGCGCGACGCCGCGCCGCGCAGGAGCGGGCGCACTCGGCCGCGCTCGTAATTACTTTGAATGGCGGCTGTGCTTTGCTCTTGATGCACACAAAGGACTTTGTCGCGATAGCGCCGGCACAACAGCGCAATTCCGGGCACGTCTTGTACCAATTCCGACATCACTGGCCGGCTGGCAAGGATCAGCGGATCACGGAGTCGCAGATTGAAGTCGAGTTCGATAATCCGGGGGCCTAACGTGTACCCCA
>JAYTFS010000238.1:0-1724 GCA_043734185.1 Pseudolabrys sp.
GGGCCAGTTCGAACGGCTTCGTCTCGAAACCGCCATGGGCGGCGATATGAATCACCCTTGGCAACGTGCCTCCGAGAAGCCGTGACACGGTTGCGTCACGGCCGGTATGAACTCGCACCTCGTCAAATACATTTTCCCCATCTTGGGAGCGTGCCTCTGTGAGCAATTTGGCCACGGCCGAAACTTCCTGTTTCGTGCCCGGAAGGGGCGCTAATCCACTCCCCTCGTAATTGGGATTCCCCAGCACAACGGCAACCTTCTTGGCGGGCGGCAAACGTCGCGTAGCAGGGTTGTATTGCCGCGCGAACAGACCTTCCCGGAATTGAAGCGAGTGACAGTAGGTGACTTGTGTTTCTTCCGCGAGCCAGCGATCAGCGCGGAGCAAAGCTTGAAACGGCAACGCGGCAAGCATCCCGTCCGGAGACAGCGTCAGCTTCCGGGCTAGTGGCTCAAACGGCGCCATGAGTCGGCCATACAAGTTCCCAGCCAGTCGATCGAACTTGACCTCTTCCTGTTGCGCAGCCGATTTTTCCAGCGCTAGATGCCTGACGGAGCGTCGTTTCCCCGGCGCCGAGCAGGCCTTGATCAGAGACACACATTGCGCATCAATCTCCATGGCGTCACCCAGATCCCCGATGCGGTAGCCTCCTTCATGCACCCGAATGCCAAGATACCGGCGCCCCTGCGGCATGCCTTGCCGGCCGTCACGCGGTGGCTGGACGCTGATGAGTGAGTAATCCACGAACACCGTGTCGTTTTCAACCAGTTTGGTCACGCCACCTTTGAGGGTCGCCGCCAGCCCAGCAGACGGAGAGAAGTGAATCGACAGTGGGCGTCCGAACCCGTTAGCTACCTGAGAAAGAGAAGGCGCAACAAGTTGGTTCTCGGCGAACGGCAGATCGATTCGTTCGAGTTGCTCGCGCTGCAATAGCGCCGCCTCAAGCTCCAGCATTGCGTCCACGTTGTCTGGCCCTGCAACTACCAGTCGCGCGGCCGCCGCGTACCGACGGTTCGCCGCAAAGACCTCGGCAGCAATGCTAAGTGCCCCCTCACCCTTGCTCTTCTCGATTGCCACGAAAGTGTTGGTCTTAACTTGTATGAGCGCGTTCGCAACGTGGGCTTCGAAAGCTTGACGCGTGTCTGCGTTCGCAATATCCAACCACACTGACGCCATCTCTTGGACGACGAATGCCATCCGCCCCAACCAGTGCGTGCGGAGCCGCGTGGTGTTTCCGAAGTTTCGATCCACGATCAGCGCGCCCAGGTTATAGGCGAGTGTCTCGTAGGCGTTCATTGCCAACTGGTAACGGTGACGGGCAGCGTGGATCCGCGCGATGTCTAGCCAGAGCTCGAGGGTGCCAGGCTCAATATACTCGTCATAGCCGACGAGCTTTGTCGCACTGATATCGTGAACGAGGGCAAGCTCCCCGAGCGCTGCTTCGAGATCACCCAGGTCGAGATACGCCTTGGCGGCCAGACCATGCATCGCATCGCATACCGACTTAGGCTTCTCGAAGCGGTCGGCATTGTCAATGACCTCATGCGCGAGTGTCGCCGCGTCCGGAGCGCGTCCGGTCGCGATATAGTGCATGCCGAAGGCGTGCAAGGCAGCTGCAAACCAGAGGGCGATTCGCGTGGAGCCGAAATATGCTGAATGAACTTGTAGTGCGTCGGCTCGGAGAGTACGCATGATCGCTTCGCCGCGAGCCTGATCGCCATGCTGC
>JAYTFS010000239.1:0-10693 GCA_043734185.1 Pseudolabrys sp.
TTTCGCGGCTAATCCAACACTTTGCGTCGCAGGGCAACACCCGGTATGACTGGCGCCAATGCGGCAGAACGCCTGTCGGAAGTGAGCTTTCGCGGCCGGAATAGGGCCTATGCGTACGATCCTTTCGTTCTTCGCGGTGTTTTTGTAACATAAAACCAAAATATGTCAATATGGCTGACATAAATGTGAAGTCAAAAACGGCCGCCGGCGAAGCCGGCTTGGGCGAACGCATGGCCTCAGGGACCGCGTCTGCGGACCCTACCTGGGACATCATAGAACTGCTGTTTTTTGCCTATCGCGATTTCGTCGGCGACCCGGACGAGGTGCTGTCGAAGCTTACTTTCGGCCGCGCGCATCATCGCGTGCTGCATTTCGTCAATCGCAATCCCGGCATGAAAGTCGCTGACCTGCTCGAGATTCTCAACATCACCAAGCAGTCGCTCGGCCGCGTGCTCAAGCAGTTGGTCGACCAGGGTTTCGTGGTGCAGAAGGAAGGCGCGCAGGACCGCCGTCAACGGCTGTTGTTTGTGACGCTCAAGGGCGAGGCGCTGGCACTCAAGCTTGCCGGTTTGCAGACCGCACGCATCAACCGCGCCTTCGCCGAACTCGGCCCCGCCGCGCACGAGGCGGCGCGACACTTTCTCACCGCCATGATCGATGCTGACAATCGTGAAGGCGTGCTGCGTCTGATCGCGCGCGCCGACCGTGTCGTCAAGCCGCGAGGCTAAGATGCAGCCCGCCGCGCTTCCCGACGATGCGCCACATTTGCTGGTGGTCGACGACGACCGGCGTATCCGCGACCTGCTATCGCGTTTTCTCGCCGGCGAGGGCTACCGCGTCAGCACCGCCGAGACCGCGGCTGACGCGCGCGCCAAGCTGATCGGATTGAGTTTCGATCTGCTGATTCTCGACGTGATGATGCCAGGCGAATCCGGATTTGATTTTGCAAAATCATTGCGCGGTTCATCCAACGTACCGATTTTGATGCTAACGGCGCGCGACGCCGCCGAGAGCCGCATCAAGGGCCTAGAAATGGGCGCCGACGATTACCTTTCCAAGCCGTTCGAGCCGCGCGAATTGTCGTTGCGGATCGCCAGCATTCTTAAACGCACCCAGCCAACACTAGCGCCGCCAGTGGAATCCGTGCGCTTCGGGCCCTTCGTCTATCACCTCAGCCGCGGCGAACTGCGCAAAGGCGAGGACATTATCCGTCTTACCGACCGCGAGCGCGAGATGCTGCGCATCTTGTCGGCGACGCCGGGGGAAACCGTGGCGCGGCTGGCGCTCGCCGGCAATGGCGGCTCGGTCAGCGAGCGCGCGGTGGACGTTCAGGTCAACCGGCTGCGCCGCAAGATCGAGCGTAATCCCGCCAATCCGATGTTCGTGCAGACCGTGCGCGGCATCGGCTACCGCCTAGTGGTCACCACATGACCAGTCTCGATAGCGGCATCGCTACGCTTCGCAATGCACTGGTGCGTGCCGAGGACCTCTGGCGCCGCTACGACGCGATCCCGCCGGTGCGCCGCATCCACGCCGCGCTTGGCCAGATTCCGGAAGGCTGGCGGCGCATGAGCCGGGCGCTCAACAGCGTGATGCCGAAGGGTCTCTACGCGCGGGCGCTGCTCATCATCATCCTGCCAATGGTGATTTTGCAGTCGGTGATCGCGTTCGTGTTCATGGAGCGGCACTGGAACGTCGTCACGCAACGGCTGTCCGCGGCCGTTGTGCAGGACATCAGCGCGCTCATCGACGTTTATCGCGGCTATCCTCAAGATGCCGACCAGACGCAGATTCGCCGCATCGCGCAGGATCGGCTCGGTCTGGTGGTGGATTTCCTGCCTTTAAGCGAGATGCCGCCGCCCGGTCCCAAGCCGTTTTTCTCGTTGCTGGACCAGGCGCTTTCGGAAGAATTGCGCAAGCAGATCGCCCGGCCGTTCTGGATCGATACCGTTGGAAAATCGTCGCTGGTCGAGATCCGCGTGCAGCTCGACAACACCGTGCTGCGAGTGTTTGCGCGCCGCAACGCTGCCTACGCATCGAATTCGGAAATATTTTTGCTCTGGATGGTCGGCACGTCGGTGGTGTTGTTGTTCGTCGCCATTATTTTTCTGCGCAATCAGATCAAGCCGATCTTGAAGCTGGCGGATGCTGCCGAAAGCTTCGGCAAAGGGCGCGATGCGCCGAATTTCCGGCCCCGCGGCGCCCGCGAGGTGCGGCGCGCGGCGCAGGCCTTCATCGAAATGAAAATCCGCGTTGAGCGCGCAATCGAGCAACGTACGACGATGCTGGCCGGCGTGTCGCACGACCTGCGTACCGTGCTCACGCGTTTCAAGCTCGAACTGGCGTTGATCGATGACAGCCCGGAAGTCGACGCCATGAAGAAGGACGTCGACGAGATGGCCCGCATGCTGGAGGCTTATCTCGCCTTCGCGCGCGGCGACCTCGGCGAGGCGTCGGCGCCGACCGACATGGCGGCTTTCCTCGAAGAACTCAAGCTTGATGCCGAGCGCAACGGCCACAAAGCGAGCGTGGTATTCCACGGCCCGCCCGTTGTCACGGTCCGGCCGGCAGCGTTCAAGCGCTGCCTCGGCAATCTGGTTTCTAACGCATCGCGTTTTGCATCTTCAATTGAGATCACCGGCCATAGCGATCACCGCTATCTCACGGTAACGGTGGACGACGACGGACCTGGAATTCCGCCGGAATTGCGCGAGGATGTGTTTAAACCGTTTCTGCGGCTCGACGACGCGCGCAATCAGGACGAGGGCGGCACCGGACTGGGTCTGGCAATCGCTCGCGACATCGCGCGTTCGCATGGCGGCGAAATCACGCTCGGCGATAGTCCGCTTGGCGGCCTGCGGGCGACCGTACGGGTCCCCGTTTAAGCAGCGTCAGCTTCGGCAAGGCCTTCATCGGCCGGACGACGACGGCGGCGCGGGCCGCGCAGGACGCATTTCGGAATCGAGCATAGATCGTCGAGGAATCCAGCCCAGCGCGCGGCGCTGGACAGTCCTCGATCGAGCGCTGCCATGGTCCGGTCGAGGCCTTCCTCATCGTCATCGATCCACACCGTCAACACGCGCGCAAACATCAGCGCCGCCCCTTGCGCACGCAAGGCGCCGCGGGGACCCGAGGCACCGATACCGGCTGCCTCCAGCATCCATTTTTGCGAGCGCACCGCCATGGCGTTGAGCGCCAATGCCAGGCCCGGATTGCGCCGCGCCGAGCGCATGATCGAGCGCACGGATTCCTTGTAGGGCGCGAGCGCTTCCAGCCGCCGCATCAGAACGTCGAACAAACGTTCGCGAACCGGCTCTTCAGCCATGTCTGCATCACCCCCGTCCAGCACAACGCGGTCGATGCTTTTGATGTGAGCGGCTAGAATGGCCAGCGTCGAGCCGAACTCGGCGCGCAATTGCGATAGTTTGATGCCGGCGCGTCCGGCGACTTCGGCCAGGCCGATCTGCTCGAAGGAATGTTCAGCCAATAGCGCGATCAGCGCGTCGATAGCCTTGTCGCGGTCAGACGTTCCGCGCGGCGACGGCGCGCTTGGCGTTTTGCGATCCCGTTTCGGCTTGCGGACCATGATGGCCTCCTGAGGATTGCTCGGATGGCCCTAATCTAAGCTCGCAAAGGCGACCGTTCTAGGGCGGGGCTTTTAATTGCGCGTGATCTGATCCGAAAACCGGTGCCCACTTTTCGGGATCACGCGCTAGCCGGCTAGTTCCTTCGACCGCCTGGTGGCAGCGGCGATAGCTTTGGTGAGCAATTCGTCGAAGCCGCCCGGTCCCATCAGCACCTCAAGCGCTGCGGCGGTCGTGCCACCGGGCGAAGTCACGTTCTGCCGCAAGATGGCTGCATCGAGATCGGAGCGATGTAGGAGTTCGCCGGAGCCTGCGACGGTTTCGCGCGCCAGCCGCGCCGCCAGGGCGGCAGGCAATCCGGCAGCGATGCCAGCCTTGGTCATGGCTTCGGCCAGCAGAAAAACATAGGCCGGGCCGGACCCGGACAGCGCGGTGACCGGGTCGATGAGTTCTTCCTCGCTAACCCACTCGACCCTGCCGATGGCGGCGAGGAGATCACTCGCAAGCTTGCGCTGGCGCGTGGACACTTTTGCGTTGGCGACCGCGACGCTGATGCCGCGGCCAATCGATGCCGGCGTGTTCAACATAGCGCGAACAATGGCCGTCCCAGGCGGCAACGTTTTTTCCAGAAACCCGATGGTGCGGCCGGCCATGATCGAGAGCACCAGCGTCGACTTGCCGACATAGAGGCCGAGTGGCGGTACTGCCTCGGGCGCGGTTTGCGGCTTAACCGCGATGACAATGGCGGCCGCATCGGCTTTGGCCTTGGGGCCGGGTTTGGGATTGAGTTTGATGCCGCGGCGCGTCATCGCCTTTAGCGATTTGCCTGGCTGCGGCTCGATGACGACCAGCGATTTCGCGCTAAGTCCTTGCGCCAGCCAACCGTCGAGCATGGCGCCACCCATCTTGCCGGCGCCGACCAATACAAGCGGGCCGGAAAGCTTGCGCAGGGTCTTTTGGCTGGCCTTCACGCCTCGCCCGAAGTCTCGAACATGGCGGCGTCGAGCGCCTCGCGCGCCAGCTTGCCCGCCCAGACCACGAACTGGAAAGCGGTGAAATAGCGCTCGCAGGTGTCGAGCGCGGTTCCGAGCAATGCCTCGCACTGCTTGCCGGAGGCTTCCGCGGCGCCGGCCAGCACCAGCGCATGGCGGTACATGACGATGCCTTCCTTGGTCCACAGATCAAAATGTCCGACCCAAAGCCGTTCGTTGATCAGGGAGATCAGCGCTTGCACTTCAGCGCGCCGCCGCTCAGGAACTCGCAGGTCAAAGGCGCAAGCCAAATGCAGCGCCTCGATGTCGCCCATCCAGGTGTATGACAGTTGGTAATCGGTCCACTTGCCGGTCACCAGAATGGTGATCTCGTCTTCGCTGGATCGTTCGAACGACCAGTCATTGCCGGCCGCCAGACGTTCCACCACGTCGAGCGGATTGATCCGTTGTTCTTCCGCATAGCTGGTCAGGGACATAACCGTCTCCGCTTTGCCGGATTGAGCCAGGGAAACGCACGGCGCGGCACGCGTACGGGACGAAAACGACCCGGACTGGGCAACGAACACGATTTGACGCGGGATTACGGGGTACCTTGACGGCTTACGCGAATCACTAGGCGATCTGACTATATCCCTCTCGATTCAGCCCGCCAAAGGCATCTTCGAGCCCTAATGAGCAGTGATTTGCGACTCCGTGGCAACCGCGCCAAACGGAATCTCCACAGCCAATCCTGTCACATGATGAATCTTTTGGGGATAAGTCCGAGAGCGCGAAGTGCGTTTCTCTTATTCGATCGCGCGGCCGGACGCAAAACCGGTTCCCACTTTTGCTGGCCGCGCGATGCTCAGTCGAACAGACTCGACACTGACTCCTCGGCCGCGGTGCGCCCGATCGCTTCGCCGATCAGAGTTCCGATCTCCAGCACGCGAATGTTGCCAGCCGCCAGCACTTCCTTGGTCGGCTCGATCGAGTCCGTGATCACCAATTCCTTCAGGTGCGACTTGGCAATGCGCGCAACCGCGCCTCCCGACAGCACGCCGTGGCTGATGTAGGCATAAACCGCTTTCGCTTTCTGCTCGAGCAAGGCGGCGGCGGCGTTCACCAGCGTGCCGCCGGAGTCGACGATGTCGTCGACCAGAATGCAGGTGTGGCCGGCGACATCGCCGATCACATTCATTACTTCCGATTCACCGGCGCGCTCACGCCGCTTATCGATGATGGCGAGCGGCGCGTTGATGCGCTTGGCAAGGCCGCGCGCGCGCGTCACGCCGCCGACATCGGGCGAAACCACCATGACGTTGTCGAGCTTGAAGCGCTCGCGCACGTCGCGCACCATCAGCGGCGAGGCATAAAGATTGTCTGTTGGGATGTCGAAAAAGCCCTGGATCTGACCGGCATGCAAATCGAGCGTCATGACGCGGTCGGCGCCGGCGCGCGTAATGAGATTGGCGACCAGCTTGGCCGAGATCGGCGTGCGCGGACCCGGCTTGCGATCCTGCCTCGCATAGCCGAAATAGGGGATCACCGCCGTGATGCGGCGCGCGGACGAACGCCGCAGCGCGTCCATGATGATCAGCAATTCCATCAAATGGTCGTTGGCCGGATACGACGTCGACTGGACGACGAAGACGTCCGCGCCCCGCACGTTCTCCTGGATTTCGACGAAAATTTCCATGTCCGCAAAGCGCTTGACTATCGCCTTTGTCAGCGGCGTCTTGAGGTAGTCGGCAATTTGCTGGGCCAGCGCAGGGTTGGAATTGCCGGCAACGAGCTTGATCGCTCCGTTCTTCGACATTCCAGAATTCCTTGGTTAGCGGGCGGCGTGGTCATATCAAGGCGGGGAGGGCGCGGCAATATGAGTCGGAATCGTTGTCCCGAAGCTTTCACCGGCAGGCTTAATCGATCTGCCGCCTAGGGGCTCACCGCCGCCAGCGTAAGCGTTTCCAGCGTCGAAACGGCTGCCTCTGGCGCCGGGCGGCGGCGCGGCATCGGCACCGAACCGCTATTTTTGTCGGCCGCGCCAGCCGCTTCCGCGTTCTCGGCCGGCACCGGATCGGCATTGGCCCGGAATATACGGAAAATCCCGGCGGCTTTCGGCGACGGGTCGCGCAGTCCAATGGTTGCGACCTGCGATTCGGAATGCTCTGGGCCCCCCGGCACAACGTCAGGCGAGGTCAGGAAGGTGGCGAGCTGCTCCATGCTGGTGCGCGCGATGCGCCGCAACATCGCGTCGTCGGCGGCAGTCCAAGCATCGTGCTGCCGGCTCTTGGAGGTCTCCTCGCCGCTGATGCGCAAGGCGCGATGCTCGTCCCCGTCGAACACATCCCATACCCACACGATGGTGGTCTGGCCTTTCGCCACTTTGGCGGCGAGATAGCCGCGCACGCGATAGGCCGACGCGGTTTCGCGCGAGATGACCGCAAGCCGGCGAATCTGCGCCTCGTCATTCAGATTCTGAACCAGCGTACGAAATTGTGCGGGCGGCGGCCCTTCAATGGACTCGAATGCGACGGTTGCGCCGCGCGGTTGCGCAGCAGACAGGCTTGGCTTGCCGTCGAGCGTGCAGCCGACAAGTGTCATTGCGCTGGCAACGACCAGCGCGAGAGCCAGACAAGAAAAGGGAGACACGTCAGCGCGGAACGCACGGTGACTCAACTTCATTGACGCCCCTAGGAGACCCTCGCGGCCTTGCTTGTTGGTTTTGATCGCCCCTCGGCCGCGACAAAGCGTAGCGGCAAGACTGCAATCGAGTCCAGCTTGGCGTTACGCGCCTACCGTTGGCGTGCAAATCATCCCGTCAGCGCGATGGCATTGATATGCCGGCCATAATCGGGCTCGCCACGGTGCGTCGAGCGGCGAAAACTGTAGAATCGTTCCGGATCGGAATAAGTACACAGGCCGAGGTCCTCATAATTCACAATTCCCGCGTGTTGGATTCGCGCAGCGATATAGCCGTTGAGATCGAACAGAGCGTGGTCGGTGCGTTCTGCTGCTTTGAAGAAGCGCGCATTGGCGGTGTCGGCCGACACGAAACGGTCGACGAATTCCGGGCCCACCTCATAGTTCGGTTGGCTTATCGTTGGGCCAAGCGCGGCCGCGATGCGGCTGCGGTCAGCGCCGAGTTTCTCCATCGCGGCGAGGGTGGCTTCAATCACGCCGGTGAACGCGCCGCGCCATCCGGCATGGGCGGCGCCGATCACGCCCGCTTCGCTGTCGGCAAACAGCAGCGGCCCGCAGTCGGCGGTGGAAACTCCGATCGCGAGCGATGGTGTTCGCGTGACGACTCCGTCGGCACGCGGGCGATTCTCGCGCGTCCACGATTTTTCCGCGACAATCACTTCGGGCGAATGAATTTGATACAAAGAGAGCAACCGGTCCGGGCTCACGCCCAGCGCGTTCGCCATGCGCCTGCGGTTTTCGGTAACATTGTCTGGCGCATCGTTGGAGCCAATGCCGCCATTGAGCGAAGCGTAGATGCCCTGCGAAATCCCGCCAGCGCGCGTAAAAAACCCATGGCGAATGTGCGCGAGTTTGGTGAGCGAGGGGGCTTGCAACATAAGTTTGCTCTTTACTCAAATCCGGGCGGCACGCCTAGGGCTCGGTGCGCGTAGCTGGCGGCTTTGAACAGCGAGCCCATGGCGGTGCGGCCTTGACCGGTCAGGCGCGCTACGGCCAAATCGATTTCGGCGGCGGCCGCGCGCGACGCGGCTCCAGCCTTGAGTTTTGTGGCGCGGCTTTCGATGCCAAGCCGTTGCAGGAACTGCGCCTGCTCCAGCGGCCCGAAACCGTTCACGCCCATCGCCTCGATGGCACGGCCCAACGCCTGGAAATCCACGTGCGCGGTAAGATCGATATTGCCCGGCAAGGTCAGCGGGTCGGCATAGGCGTGCTGGCCGACGGCTTGAAACGTCTCCCCGAGTCCGGTCTCGGCATGGCCGTAGTCGACCACCAGCGCGGCCCCGCTGTTGTCGGCGATCCGCCGGCCCAATTCCATGGCGACTCTGTCGTCCCGCCATTCGAAAATCGAACCCTCTGGCGCTTGGCGCACAGCCGGGGGCAGCAACATGTCGAAATGCGCAATCGGGTTGAGCGCAACGGCAAAAGCGAACTTGCCCGCGGAATCGATTTCGATCTGGCGCTCGTGCCATCCGGTTTCGGTTTTCACGGCCTGGTTGACCGGCAGCGCATCGAAGAATTCATTTGCGATGATGATAGCGGGGCCTTTCGGCACATCGTCGAGCGCCGGGTGCCAGGACATCGGGGTTCCCAGGTGCTCCAGCTTGCGCTCCTGTTGGGCCTCCAGCGCCGGGCTTATCTCCACCATATGCAGCACAATTGCGTCGCGGAAGCCGGGCATCACCTGCACGGCGCGCAACGCGTCGCTCATCAGCGTGCCGCGGCCGGGCCCAAGCTCGACGATGCGGATATATTCCGGCGCACCCATCTGTTTCCAGACCGCGGCCATCCATAGGCCGACCAGTTCGCCGAACATTTGGCTGATTTCCGGCGCGGTGATGAAATCGCCGCGGCTGCCGAGCGGATCGCGCGTTGTGTAGTAGCCATATTCCGGGTCGCTAAGGCAAAGCGCCATGTATTCGCCGACCGGCATCGGACCCGCTGCCGTGATACGGCGGCGGATTTCGATTTCCAGCGGCGTAACCACATCCATTACTTGCTCCGCCTGAGCGGATGCTTCAGCGCATAGGCGATGAGCGCGACGCCGCTGAGGAACAGCGGCAACGACAACAACTGCCCCATCGTCGCCCCGCCCCATAGAAAGCCGAGCTGGGCATCCGGCTCGCGGAAGAATTCGCTGATGGTGCGGGTGATGGCGTAGACCACCGCGAAGGCGCCGATGATCATGCCCGGGCGCTTCAGAGCGCCGGCGCGCATCAGCAGCGCCAGCGCCACTAGCAGCAACAGGCCTTCCAGCGCCGCTTCATAAAGCTGGCTCGGATGCCGAGGCAGCGGACCACCATGGGGAAACACCATCGCCCAGGGCACGTCGGCAGCGCGGCCCCACAATTCGCCATTGATGAAATTGGCGATGCGGCCGAGGAATATTCCGAATGGGCCGACCCCACAGATGATGTCGCCGAGCGATAAAACCGGCAGGCCGCGCTTGCGCGCGAACAGCACCACCGCGACCACGCAGCCGGCGAAGCCGCCATGGAACGACATACCGCCGTTCCACAGTTGAAGAATCTCCAAGGGATGGGCGGCGAAGTGCGACGGATTGTAAAACAGCACATAGCCGATGCGGCCGCCGAGGATGATGCCGAGCGTTACCCACAAAACGAAATCGTCGAAATCCTGGGCCGCCAGCGGCGCCTTGCCGCTCCACAATCGCTCGGAGCGGACCAGCGCGCGGGCGTAGGCCCAGCCGAGCAGAATGCCCGCGATATAGGCCAACGCGTACCAGCGGATGGCGAAGGGGCCAAGCTGCACCAGCACCGGATCGAACGCGGGAAAAGGAATGACGAACAAGGGCATCAAGAAAGTCCGGTAGGCATTGCAGTGGGCGAGGTGCAAGCATTACATTAACCGCGCCGGAGGCGAACCCCATGACTCAGACCAGCAACCGAATTTTCGACGAGATGGCGCGCCTGATGAACGACGCAGCTGGCGTCGCGCAAGGGGTGCGGCGTGAATTCGACACCTTGTTCCGTGGCCAGGCCGAACGCATTTTGCGTGACCTCGACGTGGTCCAGCGCGAGGACTTCGAGGCGGTCAAGGAAATGGCCCGTCTGGCGCGCGAGGAAAACGAGGCGTTGAAGGCGCGGATCGAGGCGCTGGAGGCCCAAGCAGGCGCCAAGCCCGCCAAGAAAGGCGCCGCTTCGGACTGAATTTACGCCCTTTGGGGCTTTCTTGCCCTTTGCAGCCCACGAAGCTATAAACCCGCGCGATACGCGGCCCCCGGCACCCCTGGAGGCTTGCCGCGTTCGTGGGCGGCCAAAAAAGCCGCCTTTTCCTTTGGTTTAGATTGAGGATTTGATCATGGCGTCCGTCCAAGAAATTAAAGCGACGGTGCGTCCGAAAGGCGGCAAGGGGGCCGCTCGGGCAGCACGTCGATCCGGCAATGTGCCGGGTGTTATTTACGGTGAGAACAAACCCCCG
>JAYTFS010000240.1:0-5895 GCA_043734185.1 Pseudolabrys sp.
TAATGGGCCTCGCACGATCGCGCCGTGGCGACAGCGGCATGAATTACTGGCCGGGCTTTGTCGACGCGCTGTCGACTTTGATCCTGTCCATCATTTTCATTCTGACCGTCTTTGTGGTGGTGCAATTCTTCCTGCAGCAGGAAATCGCCGGCAAGGACGCGGCACTCGGCCAGCTCAACGCGCAGATCGCGCAGTTGACCGATCTGCTGTCGATGGAAAAAACCAACAAGACCAATCTCGAAAACCAGTTGGCGCAGTTGCGCGCATCGCTCGCCAGCGCCGAATCCGATCGCGAGCGCTACAAGGGCGCGGCTGAAGCCGCCAGCGCCGGCCTTGCCGCGGTCCAGGGTCAGGTCGAAAGCGAAAAGAAGATATCTTCCGGTGCGCTCTCGCAAGTCGAAATTCTCAACCAGCAGATCCTGGCCCTGCGCCGTCAGCTCGCGGCCATCGAACAGGCGCTCGATGCCTCCGAGAAGAAAGGCAAGGAATCCCAGGCCAAAATCGCCGACCTCGGCCAGCGCCTCAATATTGCATTGGCGGAGAAAGTTCAGGAACTGACGAAATACCGTTCGGACTTCTTCGGCCGCTTGCGCGAAATCCTCGGCAACCGCCCGGATATCCGCATCGTCGGCGACCGCTTCGTGCTGCAATCCGAACTGCTGTTCGATGTCGGCAAGGCTGAGCTCAAGCCGGAAGCCCGTGCCGAAATCGACAAGATCGCCTCGGCGATCCTCGAACTAAGCCAGAAGATCCCGGCCGATATCGCCTGGGTGCTGCGCGTTGATGGCCACACCGACGTTCGGCCGATTTCCGGCCCAGTGTTCAAGTCGAACTGGGACCTGTCGGCGGCACGCGCCATCGCAGTGGTGCAATACCTTGCCAGCAAGAGCATTGCGCCGGAGCACCTGGTCGCGGCCGGCTTTGGTGAATTCCAGCCAATCGACACCGCCAAGACCGAGGACGGCTACAAGCGCAACCGCCGCATCGAGTTCAAGCTGACGGAGAGGTAGCGCCGCCTGCGCTAATCCGTCATCCTGAGGTGATGGCTAAACGCTCCATGCCGAACCTTACGCTGCGCCCCTACACCAACGCCGACGAAGACGCGGCGATCGAGCTGTGGCGGCGCACATGGGCGCACCATTTCCCGCATATCGATTTCAATGCGCGCGTCGCCTGGTGGCGCGAGCGCTGGAAGCAGGAGCTCATTCCCGTCGCCCACGTCATCATCGCGGAGACGGATGGGGCTCTGATCGGCTTCGTTACCGTCGATCCGGACACGATGTATCTCGATCAACTGGTGGTCGCGCCCGAACATTGGGGCTCAGGCATCTCGGCGGCGTTGCTCGAGGAAGCCAAGCGTCTGTCGCCCAAGGGCCTTGATCTGCTGGTCAACAAGGACAACGCCCGCGCCATCCGCTTCTACGAGAAGCACGGTTTTGTTTATATGGGCGACGAAAAGAACCCGGTGTCGGGCATTCCGGTCAACAGGATGGCGTGGCGGATCTAATAAGGCGCGCCTCCACCGAGGACGCTCACGAGGCGTCATGCTGCGTAGCAGCAGAATCGATCCCACAGTTTTGTGACAGCTATCGCGTGCGAGTTGCCCACAGCCGCGCGAGTCCGCGCAATTTCGCTCGGGGCGCTGCGATGCTAAACGAGTTTGTTGAGCCGCAATCTAAGCGGCTGAGCGGGTCATAACGTGCCAAGCAAGACCATTCATGCGGGAGGCGGCATCGTGGTGCGCAATGGCGCGCGGGCGCTGATCGCTGTCGTACAGCGCAGCAAGGACGACCGCTGGGTGCTGCCGCGCGGCAAGCTCAAGCGTACCGAACGCGCCATCACCGGTGCACGCCGCGAGGTGGTGGAGGAAACCGGCCACCGCGTGCGCGTGCGCGAATTTCTCGGTGCCATCACCTACCGGGCGCGCGGCCGCCCGAAGGTCGTGCAGTTCTGGCGCATGCAGGCGCAGGTGCGGCCGAGCTATGATTTGATGAAGGACATCGCCGCGGTCGAATGGTTGCCGCTCGCTGAAGCCATCCGAAGACTGAGCTATCCGCTGGAACGATTGTTCTTGCGCAACGTCGGACGCCGCGTCATGCCGCGCCGCAAACCGCGCAAGAAAAAGGCAAAGACCAAGCGGGGCGCCGCCAAATCGCGTCGGCGTAAAACCAAAGCGACAAAATCCGCCGCGCGCCGCGGCATGTTGCAGCGCGTTTTGGGCAGACTCTCGCGCTGAGTTACTGCCGCCATCGTGCCTTTGAATGTTGCCAAAATTTAATCCACCAAAAAGCTCGAAATACCATGTCGAAACGCGCCGTTCATGGCGCATTCACGCGCAAAATCGGAACTTGAGCCTCAAGCCAGACGTTACCACTGCGTACGAAAATCGCAGGAAATAGACCGCTCGGTCGTTCATTGGATACGACCCTGATAACTGAAAGTAGGCACGCCATGATTACAATTCCCAAGTCCCTGACAGCTCTTGCGGTCGCTGCGACCCTTGCCGTCGCGGCCGTGGCTACCCCACAACCGGCAGAAGCGCGTGGCGGCGGCATCGCCGCAGGCATCATCGGCGGTCTTTTCGCCGGCGCCATTATCGGCGGCATCGCCTCGCAGAACGGTTATTATTATGGCCCCCGTTACGGCTACTACGGCGGCAGCCCGGGCTATTACGGTTATGCCGCGTATGGCCCGCCCTGCTACTGGACCCGCCAGCGCGTTTGGGATGGGTTCGGCTGGCAGCTCCGCCGCGTCCGGGTCTGCGGGTAACAGGCTTGAAACATGAATGAGGAAGCCCGGTTGCGGAAACGCAACCGGGCTTTTTTCGAAGGGTTTCCGTGGGGATAAGATGGTTTGGCGCCATCAAATTTCCGACATAATAAGGCTGCCTCTTTCAACGGAACCGGGACAGGCAGTAAGCTACCGTCGTCAACCCTTCGGTCGGCCCCGGCCGACCTCGACCCTGGAAGGATAGCGCTATGAAGAAGGCCATGCTGACAATCGCAGCGGCTGCGACTATTGCCGTCTTTACCCTTGGAACACTGACACCCGCCGACGCGCAACGCCGGAACCGTAACGCCGCGATCGGCCTTGGCATCCTCGGAGCCGCCGTCGTAGGCGGCGCCATCATCGCCAACAGCTATCCGCGCTATTACGGCCCGGCGCCGGGTTATGTCGTGTACGACGGCTATGGCGCGCCCGCTCCGTATGACTGCCCCGGCTACTGGACGCGGAGGCCGCGCTATGACGGCTACGGCAACGTGGTCGGCTATAGCGCCCCGCGCTGGCGCTGCGGGTAAAGGAACGCGTAACCAGCTTGGGCGCATAATCGGGGCCAATCTTTTGGCTCTTGAGGAGTGCCCCCATGAAACGTTTGATCATTATGCTCGCCGCGGCCGCTTCGGTGGCTGCGGCGATACCATCTTCGGCGCAAGCCAACTGCCGCGGCTGCGGCGTCGGTGCCGGCATTGCTGCCGGCATCATCGGCGGCGCCATCATCGGCTCGGCCATCGCCAACAGCCAGCCGCGCTACTACGAAGACCCCGGCGTCCGCTACGCCCCTCCGCCCCCCGGCGCTTACGTAGAACCTGCTGACGCAGTCGACGGCCCGGTCTGCCACATGGAACGCACCCAGTACTGGGACGGTTACGGCTACCGCACCCGTCGCGTTCAGGTCTGCGATTAGCGCTTCATGTGGTCGAGCACGATGGCGGTCGGCCAGCAGTCGACCTTCAAGCCGTTGGCTTTCTGATAGGCGCCAAGAGCGGCTCGCGTGAGCATCCCCGCCTTGCCGTCGATCTTGTCTTTGTACAGGCCGAGCGCGGTGAGCCGCTGCTGCATCTGCTCGACCTCTTTGGTCTTGAGTTGCGCGTTCTTGCTCCACGGCGTCTCAAAAGCTTTGGCGCCGGCGATACGATCGCTTAAGTGGCCGACGAACAGTACGTAGAGATCGGAAAAATTGTAATCCTTGATGACGTAGTAGTTTTTCGGCGTCAGAAACGACGGGCCATAGCTGCCTTCTGGCTGCAACAGCGAAGCGGGCAAGGCGAGTTCAGCGGCGCTCAAGTTTAAGCCACGCGCCGGAACAAAACCGCGCTTGAGCCACTCGCCGATCGGCATGCTGATATCGGGCACGCCGATCGAGCAATCGGCACTCTGCGGCGCGCGCACCTCGTAGGCCCAACGCTCGCCTTTTTGCCATCCCTTGCCCGCAAGTTGCTTGGCGGCGGAGGCCAGCGCATCCGGCACGGAGTGCCAGATATCGGCGCGGCCGTCACCGTCGAAATCGACGGCATATTTGTAGAACTCCGAAGGCAAAAATTGCGTGAGGCCCAAGGCGCCGCCCCAGGACGAACGCATGTCGGCGCGCGGCACGCCGTCCTGCAGCATTTTAAGCGCGTTCAGGAATTCATTGGAGAAAAGCTCCTTGCGCTTGCCGGTATAGGCCTGCGTCGCCAGCGTGCGGATGGCGTCAAGCGGCAGCGCATAGCCGCCGTAATCGGTCTCGCGCGCCCAGATCGCCAGCACGACGTTGCCCGGCACGCCGAATTCTTTTTCGATCCGCGCCAGCGTGTCGCGGTATTGCACGGCGAGTTGCCTGCCGCGCGCGGCAAGGCGGTCGAAAGTAGCCTCGCGCAGATATTGCGCCGGCGTCTGCACGAATTCCGCCTGACCGGGCGGCGCCTGTTCCGGCCGACCCGGAATGACGAGATCGGGCAGCGACAGATCCGGCTCAAGATTGCGCGTGGCAGTGTCGAATATGCTCCGCGAAACGCCGAGCGCTTGAGCGGCCGGCCAGGTCGATTGCAGGAACTGCTGGAAGGCGGCGTCGGCAGCGTGGGACGGCGACGCCAACAGCAGCGAGACGATAACGGCTGAAAAAAATCGAATCATTTTGCGAGCGTAGTCCTCGCTATATGCAGCGTCATCCAAACGCTACCGACTAAACTTCTTATACTTCAGCCGGTGCGGAATGATGCTGTCCTGCCCGAGCCGGCGCATTTTATCGGCTTCGTAATCCTGGAAGTTGCCCTCGAACCATTCGACGTGGCTGTCGCCCTCGAACGCCAGTATGTGCGTAGCGATGCGGTCGAGGAACCAGCGGTCATGGCTGATGATGACGGCGCAGCCGGCGAAATCCTCCAGCGCCTCTTCCAGAGCACGCAAGGTATCGACATCGAGATCGTTGGTCGGTTCATCCAGCAGTAGTAGATTGGCGCCGGTGCGCAGCATCTTGGCAAGATGCACGCGGTTGCGCTCGCCGCCTGACAGCGTGCCAACTTTCTTCTGCTGGTCGGCGCCCTTGAAGTTGAACAGTGAGCAGTAAGCACGCGAGTTCACTTCCTTCTTGCCAAGCAGGATGATGTCCTGGCCGTTGGAGATTTCCTCCCACACGGTTTTCTTGCCGTCGAGGCTGTCGCGCGACTGGTCGACATAACCGAGATGCACCGACTCGCCGATCTTGATGGTGCCGGCATCCGGCTTGTCCTGGTCGGTGATCATGCGGAACAGCGTGGTCTTGCCGGCGCCGTTCGGGCCGATGACGCCGACTATGCCGCCGGGCGGAAGGCGGAACGTCAGATCGTCGATCAGCAGATTGTCGCCGAAACCTTTGTTGAGATGGTCGAAATCGACCACGTTGTCGCCCAACCGTTCTGCGACAGGAATAGTGATCTGCGCGGTGACGTTGGTCTTGGCATTGGCGATCTTGAGCAGCTCGTCGTATCGCTGATAGCGCGCCTTGGATTTCGCCTGCCGCGCCTTGGGCGATGACTGGATCCACTCGCTTTCTCGCTGCAGCGTGCGCTGTCGTGTTTCGTCCTCGCGGCTTTCCTGCTCCAGCCTCTTTTGCTTCTGCTTGAGCCAGGAGGTGTAGTTACCCTCGTAGGGAATGCC
>JAYTFS010000241.1:0-4403 GCA_043734185.1 Pseudolabrys sp.
GGGTCGCCACCACGCCGCCGACCAATACCCCGATTGCCGACAGCAGCAGCAGGCTGGATAACGCGCTATTGGCGACCGCCGCGGGCGTGCCATAGAGCACACCGAGTGCCACCACCGAATAATTGAACATGCCGCCGCTGATCATCGCAATTAGAACGAAGAAAAAGAGGTTCATCAGGATCGGCGTTGACAACAGCAGACGCCAACCCTCGGCAGATTTATCCGAGCCGGCGCGTGGCGTAGGTGCGGCAGCGTGAGCCGGCGCCTTATCGCGCAGCATCAGCAGGACTGCCGCAACCACGAAGCCGAAAAGGCCTGCACCGATGAACGCGCCACGCCAGCCCCACAAGCTCTGCATCATCAATAGGCTCGCGGGCGCGATGGCAGAACCCATCATGCCGGCGAAGGTGTGTATCGAAAATGCCTGGCCGATGCGTTCCGGCGGCACCTGTTGCGACAGCAACGCGTAGTCGGCAGGATGATAGACCGTGTTGCCGACGCCGGCGAGCCCGAACATCGCCACCAGCACCCAAAAGGAATCCACCATGCCGACAATCACGAAAGCGGTCGCACCGATCAACAGGCCGATGATCAAGATGACGCGCGCACCCAGCCAATCCACCAAAAATCCGGCCGGCGTCTGCAGCGTACCGGTCACAATATTGAACGCCGCAAGAGCCAGGCCGATTTCGGTGTAGCTAACGCCATAGGCGTCGCGCACGAATGGCAGAAGGGGCGCCAGGATCAGAATGTAATAGTGCGAAACGAAATGCGCAACGCTGATCGCGCCGACAATGCGGACGTGAGATACGCGGCTTGCGCCAAGGATTTCGGTCGCTTGAGTCATTCGGCTGGCTGCTTTTTCTTGCCATCCTGGATGGCCTGCCATATGCGCGACGGCGTCATCGGCATTTCGAGATTGCGAATGCCGTATTCCGACAATGCGTCGATCACCGCATTCGCCACTGCAGGAAGTCCCCCGGATGTGCCGGCTTCGCCGCAACCTTTCGCGCCGACTGGATTGGTTTTGGTCGGCACCGGATGATTGCTCACCTCGATCATTGGCGCGTCATGGGCGCGCGGCATCGCATAATCCATGAACGATCCGGTGACCAACTGACCCTCGGCGTCATAGACCGCGCCTTCCAGCAAAACCTGTCCGAGACCCTGAATCGCGCCGCCGTGAACCTGGCCTTCCACCAGCATCGGATTAATCACGGTGCCGAAATCGTTGACCGCAGTATATTTCACCGCACGGGTCAAACCGGTGTCCGGATCGATTTCGACTTCGACGACATGAACGCCATTCGGATAGGTGCCGGGGATTTGCTCGGTGACATGCGTCACATCGAGCGTGGCCGGCACGCCTTCCGGCAGTTTCATGCCGGCGCGCAAGCGTTCCGCCAATTCCATGATGCCGATCGAGCGGTCGGTCCCCGCAATGACGAAGCGCCCGCTTTTGAATTCGATGTCGCCGGTGGACGCTTCCAGGACATGCGCCGCGAGCTGCTTGCCATTCTCAATAACTTTGACCGATGCCTCCGCAATCGCCGTTCCGCTCAGCATAGCCGAGCGCGAACCGCCGGTTCCGCCGCCGGTCACGAGTTGATCGCTGTCGCCTTGCACTAGACGAATGCGGTCGAACGGCACGCCGAGTTTCTCAAAGAGTACCTGCGCGAAGGCTGACGCGTGGCCCTGGCCGTAATCGAGTGTACCGGTAATGATTGTCACCGTCCCGTCGGTGTTAAATCGAATGCCGCCCATTTCGGTGGTCATCGCCGCGGTAGTTTCCACATAACAGGCGACACCCAAACCCCGCAGCTTGCCGGCGCGCTTGCTCTCGCGCTTGCGCGCCTTGAAGCCTTTGATGTCGGCGCGGTCCAGAGCGTCCTTGAACAGGCCGGGAAAATCACCGGAGTCATATGTCACGCCGGAGGCGGCCTTGAACGGCATTTCGCGCGCCTTGATGAAATTGCGTTTTCGCAGTTCGATCCGGTCGATACCGAGTTCGGCGGCGGCATAGTCCATCATGCGTTCCATGCTGAGCGCGCCTTCGGGGCGCCCTGCGCCGCGATAGGCCGACACCAGTGTCGTGTTGGTGAAAACGCACTGCGTCGCGACTTCGAGCAGCGGCGTGCGGTACATGCTGATGATGTTCTTGGTTACGTTGACTGTCGGTAGCAACGGACCGAAGGCCGAGCAGTAGCCGCCGAGATTGCCGTAGCCACTAAGCCGAACTGCCTGGATCAGAGCGTCTTTGTCGAACGCTACTTCGACGGTCATGTCGTAGTCGCGGCCGTGATGATCGGACATGAAACTGCCGGAGCGCTCATCGGTCCACTTCACCGGCCGCTTGAGCATGCGCGCGCCGTGCAGCACGCAGACATATTCTGGATAGGCCGCCGCTTTCATGCCAAACGAGCCGCCGACATTGCCGGTGAGCACGCGCACTTTTTCGGCGGGCACGTTGAGAATTTCGCGGAGCATGTTCTTGAGGCCGAATACGCCCTGGCTGCACGAATGCAGCGTCCATTTTTCGGCTTTCGGGTCATATTCGCCAATGGCCGAGCGCGGCTCGATGGAATTCACCACCAGCCGCTGATTGATCAGCGGCAGTTTCACCACGTGCGCCGCTTTGGCGAAGGCCTCGGCGACCTTGTCCTTGTCGCCGTAATGATAATCAAGTGCGATATTGCCTGGTGCCTCGTCATAAAGCAGCGGCGCGCCAGGCTTTGCCGCCTCGCGTGCGCTCACAACTGCCAGCAGCGGATCGATATCGAGCGCTACCACTTCAGCCGCATCTTTTGCCTGCCCAACGGTTTCCGCAATCACGCAGGCAACCGGATCGCCGACAAAACGCACCTTGTCGGGCGCCAACGCCGGACGCGCTTTGTATTTGATCGGAGAGCCGTCTTTGCTTTTGAGTGGCAGCGGGCATTTGAGTCCGCTGTAGGCGGTGAGGTCGGCGGCGGTATAGACCGCGAGCACACCCGGCATCGTCTTGGCAGCTGCGGTGTCAATGCCCTGGATTACGCCGTGTGCAACGCTGCTGCGGACCATCACGGCATAGGCCTGGCCAGTGATCCCGATATCGTCGGTATACCGGCCTTCGCCGCGCACCAGTTTGGGGTCTTCGCTACGGCGCACCGGCTGACCGATGCCGAATTTCGTCAATGAAAGTGCGGCTTCGGTGATTCTGTCATCCATGCGGGGGCTTAAATATGTTGTTGGTCACAATATCCCAGATAAAGCAGGCAGGTGCCTTCCACAACAATAGCTTTTGGGGCTGAGGGTTGCGCGGCGCGGGGGCGCTGTTACACTTTTCGTGATCGAGGAAAACATTGCCACAACCGTGGGCGCTGGGAGGCGAACTGGGAAGGGCAGGAAGGTTAGACATCATGAGCGGCGAGGCCGGGGATACCCCAGGCCTCGACCCTGCTATTGATCGGACGCCGCCAGCGCGGCCTCCGTGGGGTCGGCGGTCGCCTGGACGGTCCGATGCTGGCTTTGCCGGTGATCGGGGCGGGCCGACCTATGCCGCGCTCGATCTCGGCACCAATAATTGCCGGCTGCTGGTGGCGCGTCCGGCTGGCGAAGGATTCCGGGTCATCGACGCTTTTTCCCGCATCATCCGGCTGGGCGAAGGTGTCACCTCGTCCGGCCGCCTGAGCGAAGCGGCAATCGAGCGCGCCATCGAGGCTCTGGCAATCTGCCGCAACAAGATGAAAAACCGCGGCGTTACCCGCGCCCGCTTGATCGCGACCGAAGCGTGCCGTGCGGCGGAGAATGGCAATGATTTCCTTTCGCGCGTCGCCGACGAATTGGGAATCGTGCTTGAGGTGATCGATCGCGAAACCGAGGCTACGCTCGCAGCCACCGGCTGCACACCGTTGATTGACCCGCAGGCCGAGGGCGTCGTGCTGTTCGATATCGGTGGCGGCTCATCGGAATTGGTTCGGCTTAGCCGGTCGCAAAATACCCGGCGCGGCCCACCGCTTCCCCAAATCCGTGGCTGGATTTCTTTGCCGCATGGCGTGGTTACCTTGGCTGAGCGTCACGGTGGGCTCAATGTCAGCCGTGAGACCTACGAGACGATGGTAACCGAAGTGTCGGACCTGATCGCGCCCTTCGCGCGGGAGCATGGCGGTGACGGCTTGCGCGGCATCCATATGCTCGGTACCTCCGGCACCGTGACCACCATCGCTGGCGTCCATCTCAATCTCAAGCGTTATGACCGCAACCGAGTGGACGGTTGCTGGATGGATGCGCAGGAAATTAATGTAGTGCTCGAGAAATTATTGGCCATGAGCTACGAGGAGCGGGTCGCTAACCCCTGCATCGGCGCCGAGCGCGCTGATCTCGTACTCGCTGGCTGCGCCATTCTGGAAGCCATCCGCCGCGCG
>JAYTFS010000242.1:0-4772 GCA_043734185.1 Pseudolabrys sp.
GCAAACCCATCGCCAACATGGCAGAAGTGGAAATCACGCCATAGGCCATGCCCAAGGCGCCATCGATGAGTTGCGCAACAAAACCAATTAAACCCAGCAAAATATAGTCGCCGATCATCGTATCGCCCCCACTTCCACGTCCGATCTGTGCGAAAGTCTCAAACGCGCAGGCCCCGGCAAGGTTCCTCTGAATAGCACGACCTTAGCCACGCGCATCTTCCAAAATCATCGCCGCGCCTTTTTCCGCAATCATCATGGTTGGCGAATTGGTGTTGCCGGAGGTGATTGATGGCATCACCGAGGCATCGATCACCCGCAACCCCTCGACGCCTATCACACGCAGCCGCGCATCGACCACCGCGTGCGCGTCGTCGTTGCGGCCCATGCGCGCCGTGCCGACAGGATGGAAAATCGTGGTGCCAATGTCGCCTGCGGCCTTTATCAGTCCCGCTTCGTCATCGTCGCGCACTTGCGGTCCGGGCAGATATTCCATCGGCGAATATTTCTGCAATGCCGGCTGCGCCACGATCGCCCGCGTGATGCGAATCGACTCGGCGGCGACCTGCCGGTCCTCCGGCGTTGCCAGATAATTTGGATGGATCGCGGGCGCATCCGCCGGATTGGCGGATTTAAGCTTTAGCGTGCCACGGCTCGTCGGTTGCACATTGGCGACGCTCGCCGTGAAGGCCGGAAACGGATGCAGCGGGTCGCCGAACTTGTCGAGAGAGAGCGGCTGGATGTGATACTGCAGATTGGCGCGGTCGCGCGACGGATCGGATTTTGTGAAGGCGCCGAGCTGCGATGGCGCCATGGTCAGTGGCCCGCGCCGGAACAGCGCGTAATTGATGCCCATGCCGGCACGCGCTAGCAGAGAAGAATACATTTCATTCAAAGTGCGAATGCCGCTGACCTTGTAGATCGTCCGCAGCTGCAGATGATCGTGCAGATTGGCGCCAACACCCGGCTTATCGAGCACGAGCGGAATGCCGAGTTTTGAAAGGTCTCCCGCCGGCCCAATTCCAGACAGCAGCAGAATCTGCGGCGAACCAATCGCGCCCGCCGCCATGACAACCTCGCCGCGGCATTTGGCGCTGCGCAATTCGCCATCCTGCCGCCAACGCACGCCAACGGCGCGCAATGGACCTGACTTGTCTTCGAACATTAGGCTTTCAACCATGCAGCCTGTATCCAGCCGCAGGTTTTTACGGTGCAATACAGGCTTGAGGAAACCACGCGCCGCGGACCAGCGGCGTCCGCGCTTCTGATTAACGTGGAAGTAGCAGGAACCTTCATTGTCGCCGGCGTTGAAATCGTTCACCGGTGGAATGCCGTGTTGCGCCGCGGCCTCGCGCCAGGCGTCGATAATGTCCCAGTGCGTGCGCGGATATTCCACGCGCCATTCGCCGCCGACCGAATGGTGATCGCCGGCGCCCAGGAAATTGTGTTCGTGCTTCTTGAAGTACGGCAGCACGTCGTTCCACGACCAGCCGGGCAGCCCGAGTTGCCGCCAATGATCGTAGTCGCCGGCCTGCCCGCGCATGTAGATCATGGCGTTGATCGCCGACGAGCCGCCGATCACCTTGCCACGCGGATAATTGAGACTGCGGCCGTTGAGACCCGGCTCGGGCTCGGTCTTGAACATCCAGTCGGCGCGCGGATTGCCGATGGCGAACAGATACCCGACTGGAATGTGAAACCAGATCCAGTTGTCGCGGCCTCCGGCTTCCAGCAGCAACACGCGCTTTGACGGATCCGCCGACAGGCGATTGGCCAGCACGCAGCCGGCACTACCGGCGCCAATGATTATGTAATCGAAATCTCCTTCGATGAGCGTAGCTTGCGCCATTAATGGGCCTTCGAGCCTTCCTCGGATGCGGACTTTACCTTGGCTGGCGGGACTTGCTAGGCTCACAATCGACCGAAGGCTCGCTGTGCGCCTGCCTTTTGTCCGGAACGGTGCTTCCGGATTGTCGAATTTCCCAAACATTGGCCCACTCGCGGCGATGGCTGCCCGTGGCCTATTTAATCGCAAGGAACCGTTATGCGGATCAGCGCACGCAATCAGATCAAGGGCGAAATCCACATGTTTCGCTTTGCCAGGCTGATTTCCGCCGCCGCGATGATCGCCGTCGCGTCGCCGCTTGCCATCGCACAAGAGCAAACGCTGACGGTATTTGCCGCCGCATCGCTGAAAAATGCGCTCGACAACGCCAATGCCGCCTTCACCAAGGCCACCGGCGTCAAGGTGACGGCAAGCTATGCCGCCTCCTCCGCACTCGCCAAGCAGATTGAAGGCGGCGCGCCCGCCGAAGTGTTTATCTCCGCCGATTTGCAATGGATGGACTACGTCGGACAGAAAAACCTGATCGAGCCGGACACGCGCGCCAATCTGCTGGGCAATAAACTGGTGCTGATTGCGCCCGCCGATTCCAAGCTGGACAAGGTAGCCATCGCCAAGCCGTTCGACATCGCAAAGCTCGCCGGCGACAGCCGCATCGCGGTCGCCGACGTAAAAGCAGTGCCGGCCGGGCTCTATGCCAAGGCGGCGCTGGAATCCCTTGACGGCTGGACCGCGGCGGAGCCGAAGCTCGCCATGGCGGAAAACGTGCGGGCGACGCTCTCCTTCGTCGCACGCGGTGAAACGCCGATCGGTATCGTTTACGAGACCGACGCCAGGATAGAGCCGAAGGTCAAGATCATCGGGGTATTCCCGGAAGGCTCGCATCCGGCGGTCGTTTACCCGATGGCGGCAACGACGGCGGCAAAAGCTGACGCCGGGAAATATCTCACGTTCCTGCGCGGCGGCGAGTCCAAGGCAATCTTTGAAAAATACGGCTTCAGCTTCCTGATCAAGCCCGTATCATAGAGAGTGCTCGACCTTTCGCCCCAGGAGTGGATTGCGGTTCAGTTGTCGCTGCGCGTCGCCGCGGTCGCGACCGTCGTCGCGCTGCCGATCGGCATCGCCATCGCATGGCTGCTCGCACGCAAGAACTTCTGGGGCAAAGGCCTGCTCGATGCGCTCGTTCATTTGCCACTGGTGTTGCCGCCGGTGGTGACGGGCTATCTGCTCCTCATCACGCTGGGACGCAAAGCGGCGGTCGGCGCCTGGCTCGCCGATCATCTCGGGATCGTGTTCTCGTTCCGCTGGACCGGCGCGGCGCTGGCATGCGGCGTGATGGCATTTCCGCTGGTGGTGCGGCCGATACGGCTATCGATTGAAGCGATCGACCGGCGGCTGGAGGATGCCGCCGGCACGCTCGGCGCCAATGGGTTTTGGACGTTTGTGAGCGTGACGCTCCCGCTGGCGCTGCCCGGCATCATAGCCGGCGCCATGCTCGGCTTTGCCAAGGCGCTCGGGGAGTTCGGCGCCACCATCACCTTCGTGTCCAACATTCCGGGCGAAACGCAAACCATCTCAGCGGCAATCTACACGCTCACCCAGGTGCCGGGCGGCGACCGCGCCGCGTTGCAGCTCGTCATCGTATCCATCATCATTTCGATCGCGGCGCTAATGGCGTCGGAATGGTTTGCGCGGCGCGCCGGCGCACGATTGCACGGAATATAAAATGCTGGTCGTCGAGGTCGAAAAAAAACTTGGCGACTTTTCGCTCAACGCCCTGTTCGCGAGCGAGAGCGGAGCAACCGTCTTGTTCGGGCCCTCAGGCGCCGGCAAGACCAGCATCATCAACATGATCGCCGGGCTGCTTAAGCCCGACCGCGGCCGTATCGTGCTCGACGGCGAGGTTTTGTTCGACGACAAGCTCCGCACCGACGTTCCGGCATGGCGGCGACGCGTCGGCTACGTTTTTCAGGAAGGCCGGCTGTTCCCTCACCTGTCGGTCAAACACAATCTCATTTACGGCCGATGGATGGGTGGACATCCCAAAGACGCCGCGGCGTTTGACCATGCAGTGACGTTGCTCGACATCGGCCATTTGCTCGGCCGGCGGCCCGGAAAATTGTCGGGCGGCGAGCGCCAGCGCGTCGCCGTCGGCCGCGCGCTGCTGATGCGACCGCGCCTGCTGCTGCTGGACGAGCCGCTGGCCTCGCTCGATGCGGCGCGCAAGCACGATATTTTGCCCTACCTGGAACGGCTGCGCGACGAGGCCAAAGTGCCGATGATTTATGTCAGCCACGATGCGGCCGAGGTAAAGCGCATCGCCACGCGCGTGGTGCGGCTGGATGGCGGCCAGGTGACGGCGACCGGCGGGGCCGAGCTGCTGTCCGCCTGAACCCGTGTATGATGCGGCATGTTCCCGCCCGAGCGAATCGTCTGCCTGACCGAGGAAACCGTGGAGACTCTTTATCTCCTCGGCGAAGACCACCGCATTGTCGGCGTCTCAGGCTACGCCGTGCGGCCGCCGCAGGTGCGGCGCGAGAAGCCGCGCGTCTCAGCTTTCATTTCCGCCGACGTGCCGAAGATTCTGGCGCTCAAGCCTGATCTGGTGCTGACCTTCTCCGATCTGCAAGCCGACATTGTTGCCGAGCTCATTCGCGCCAATGTCGCGGTCCACGCCTTCAACCAGCGCGATGTCGCCGGCATCTTCGATATGATCCGCACCCTTGGCGCGCTGGTGGGCGCTTCCGACAGAGCCGATGCACTGGCCAACGCGCTCGCCGCGCGCGTCAACGCCGTGCATGAGCGGGCGATGCAGCTGTCGCGCCGCCCGCGAGTCTATTTCGAGGAATGGGACGAACCGATGATCTCCGGCCTTGGCTGGGTGTCGGAACTGATCGAAGCCGCCGGCGGCATCGAGGTGTTCCCGCAGCTT
>JAYTFS010000243.1:0-4531 GCA_043734185.1 Pseudolabrys sp.
CCGAAAGGCGCGTTGCATGGCCATCGCGTCTTGATCGGGCATCTTCCCGGCGTCGAGACCCACCACGATTTTTTCCCGCAACCGGGTGACCGCATCTGGACGCCGGCCGACTGGGCCTGGGCCGGCGGACTGCTCAACGTGCTGCTGCCGGGCCTGCATTACGGCGTTCCGGTGGTGGCCAAGCGCGTGGAAAAATTCGATCCTGAAGAAGCCTTCGCGCTGATGGCGCGCACCGAAATCCGCAATGCCTTCATCCCGCCGACCGCGCTGCGTATGCTGCGCGCGGCGCGCAATCCGCAAGGCCGCCACGCCATCAAGATGCGCTCGATCGGTTCGGGTGGCGAGCAGCTTGGCGCGGAAACCTACGAATGGGGCAAGGCCGCCTTCGGGCTGACCATCAACGAATTCTACGGCCAGACCGAATGCAACATCGTGCTCTCGGCCTGCAGCGCGCTCGGCGTTACCAAAGCGGGCGCCATCGGCAAGCCGGTCGCCGGTCATACAGTGGCGGTGATCGATGCCGGCGGAAATCCGGTGAAAGCCGGCGAGCCGGGGCAGATCGCGGTCAAACGCCCGGATCCGGTGATGTTTCTGGAATACTGGGGCAACGCTCAGGCCACGCGCGACAAATTCATCGGCGACTGGATGACGACCGGCGATCAGGGCGTGATGGACGAAGAGGGTTATTTCAGTTTCGTCGGCCGCGACGACGATGTCATCACGTCGGCCGGATTCCGCATCGGGCCGGGCGAGATCGAGGATTGCCTGATCCGCCATCCGGCGGTGGCGCTGGCGGCCGCGGTCGGCAAGCCCGACGCGCTGCGCACCGAAATCGTCAAGGCCTTCATCGTGCTCAAGAAGGATTTCGCGCCGTCGGATGCGCTGGCCGCGGAAATCCAGAGTTTCGTCAAGACGCGGCTGTCGGGCCACGAATATCCGCGCGAGGTCGCTTTCATCGACGACATGCCGATGACGACCACCGGCAAGGTGATCCGCCGGCTGCTGCGCAACCGCGCTTAAGCTTTTTGATTGCCGATAATGAACAGATGGAAGCTGATCCGGCGCTTGGCAACCAGGTAGAGCAGGACCGATTCAAAAACCAGCGCGCTCGAGGTTGAAATCGCCGCGCCCTCGATGCCCATGCGGGGGATGAGGATGATGCAAAGCGCAAGATTGATGGCGAAGGCGCCGGCATAGATCGCGGCGCATTTCTTGCGATCGCCCAACATATTGAGCAGCCGTTCCGCCGGGCCGACGGCCGCGCGCGACAGCATGCCGACCGCGAGAATGAACATCACGGTGTAGCCGTCGGCGAAATTGGCGCCGAAAAGCGCCAGCAGCGGCTGGCCGAAGGCCAGGATTGCGGCGCACACGGCCAGCGATGGCCAGAACGTCCATTTGATCGTCTCGGCGAAGAACGACGCCAGTCCCTTGCTGTCGCCGGCGACGTGATAGGCGGTGAACTTGTGGGTGGTCGCGCCGGCGATGGCGAAATAGACAAAGGCGACGATCGCCAGCAGACGCGCGCCGGCATAATAGACCGCCACTTCGTCGGGCGAGCGGAAATGCTCGAGCGCGAGAATGTCGACATACGTGAGCAGCAGGTAGAATGTTTCCACCACAAAAATCGGGAACGACGTCGCCAGCCAGATTTGCGGTTCGTAGCTTTTCGGCCCGACCGGCACTTTATGCTTGAGGCGGCGATTGAGCACGACCATCTGCCCGATCGTTACGCCCCAGGTGGTGATGACGCCGACGATCATTGCCGTCACCGCGTCGGTCGGTGCGCCGAACAGATAGGCCGCGCCCATCAGCACGATGATGGCGAGCTGGCGAATGAGGAAAAACGGCATCATCGCCAGATTGGGCCAGTCGAACGATTGCGCGATGCCGACCTGTGCCTGCACCAGGCCGTAGATCGGGATGGTAAGGCAGGCGAGATAAAGCGGAATGACGACGAAGTGGTCGAGGTAAGGCGCGAGCAGTGTGACCAGCATCACGCCAGCCACACCGATGGTGGTGGCGATGCCTGTGGCAAGCCAGCGCGAGCCTAGGAGAAATCCGCGCAAGCGATCCGGCGCCTGGAGTTCGATATATTCCGGGATGAAACGCCGCGCCGCCGAGGACAGGCCCATGTCGGAGAGCGCGCCGATCATCAGCACCCAGGTCCACACGTAGATGTAGATGCCGAACTCGAAGCTTCCCATCCAGCGCGCCAGCAAGACTTGCGACACCAGCGCCAGCAGCGCGCTGGCGACGCGCACGAGAAAAACTTTTCCGGCCACCAGTTGCGTGAGCCGGGTGTCGCTGCGGTCGGCCAGAATAGCTTTGACGCGCGCGATGAGGCTCGCCAGCGGCGACTGCGCGGGCGCAGCGGCGTCGGTCGCGGGACCGGGTTGCGCCGGCGTCGTCGGAGTTGCGAGCGAGGGCAGGGCCATCGCGCCCGATTAGCAAGAAACCGTTAAAATTGGGTTGGGTGGGCCCGTTTAGCCCAATGAATCAGAGCGTTTCCAGGCGTGCAACACTCGCCAGAATGCCCTCGACGACCTTGCGGTCCTCGGCACTCAACGGCGCCTGCGGCGGAACCGGATCGCCGACCGCGTAGCCTTGAATCTGCAAGCCGGCCTTGATGCAGGCGGCGAGGTTGAAGCGCGCGAAGGCTTCATTGATGCGCCAGAGTTCGCGTTGAAGCTTCATGGCTTCCGGCCACTTCTGCGCGCGGCAGAGATCGTACAGCCGCACGCTCTGGCGCGGCACGATATTGGCGGGTCCCGCCATCCAGCCGACGCCGCCGATCAGCATCACCGCGGCCGGAATATGTGCCGACGCGGAAAACACCTTCATCTGCGGGCAGCGGTTCATGATCGACAGCAGCCGCCCGGTATTGGTCGAGGCATCCTTGATGTGGCGGATGCGCGGATGCTCGGCGAGCCGCGCGATCGTGTCGAGGGCAAGATCGCTGCGCTGGAATTGCGGGTTGGTGTAGAGCACCACGGGTATATCGACCGCGTCGGCAATGGCGCGGAAATAGGATTCGATCTGCACATCTTTCAGCGGGAAATAGGCTTCGAGGATGGCGAGGATGCCGTCGGCGCCGAACTTCTGGTAGTTCTTGGCTTGCGCGACCGCGTCCGCCGTCGACGCCGAGGCGACGCCCGCGATCACCGGTACCTTTTTATTCGCAGCCTCGATGGTGGCCTTGACCACGGTTTCGCGCTGCTCGCGCGTGAGATAGGCAAACTCGCCGGTCGAGCCAAGCGGCGTCAGGCCATGCACGCCGGCCTTGATCAAGTCGGACGAAAGCTTGTCCAGCACGTCGGTAAGAATTTTTCCCTGCGCGTCAATCGGCGAGACCAGATAGGGAAAGACGCCGTGAAAATCCGCCATCGATTAGAACACCCACAGCGCGTCTTGCGGAAATTCGACGTAATGCTCGCCCGGAGCCAGTGGCGCTTCGGCATAGGCGCGTACGGTGAGGTTCTCGCGCGCGAACACCAGTTCCCAGCGCTCGCCCAGATACATCGGCGTCTTCAATTCCATCTTCAGCCGGTTGGCGCCGGGGCCTGAGGCGCAGCGCACGCGTTCGATCCGGATGATGCCGGTCGCCTTGCCGCTAGTCGCTTTCGTGCGCGCGATGCCGGTGATGCGTTCGCCGAACACCTCGATGGTCGCCTTGCCGCCGGCATTCTCGACCAACTTGCCGTCGAGCCGGTTGTTGCTCCCCATGAACTCCGCCGCGAACAATGTCGCCGGCTCGTTATAGAGCGCGGTCGGCGGACCTTCCTGCGCGATCACGCCGCCTTCGAGCAGGATAATGCGATCGGCAATCGCCATGGCTTCGACCTGATCGTGCGTGACGTGAATCGCCGACAGGCCGAGCGTCACGATCAGCGTGCGCAGCCAGGCGCGCGCTTCCTCGCGCAGCTTGGCGTCGAGATTGGACAAAGGCTCGTCGAGCAGGATGACCGGCGGCTCATAGACCAGCGCGCGAGCGATGGCGACGCGCTGCTGCTGGCCGCCGGAGAGCTGATGCGGATAGCGCTCGGCCAGATGGCCGAGGCCGATCTGCGCCAGCGTCTTCTCAACGCGCGTCTTGATCTCGGCCGCGTCGGTGCCGCGCAGTTTCAGGCCATAGGCGACGTTGTCGAATACGGTGCGATGCGGCCACAGCGCATAGGACTGGAACACAAGACCGAGCCCGCGTTTTTCTGCGGGCAGTTCGATGTGGCGCGCCGCATCGAAGAACACCTTGTCGCCGATGGCGATGGTGCCGCCATGCGGAACTTCAAGGCCGGCCACCGCGCGCAACAGCGTGGTCTTGCCGCTGCCGGACGGTCCCAACAGGGCTACCACCTGGCCGGGCGTTACGCTGAACGAAACACCTTTGAGAATCTCGTTGTCGCCGAGACGCAACTTGAGATCCTTCACCTTGAGATCAGCCATGCAGGCGCACTCCAAGCCGGATCGCGACGGCAAGGCCGGCGCCGATCATCACCACATTAACGACGGAAAGGGCGGACACCAGATCGAT
>JAYTFS010000244.1:0-2133 GCA_043734185.1 Pseudolabrys sp.
CTTCGGGCTGACCAGTCCGGAAGCCGGTTCGGATGCGGCGTCCATGGTCGATACCGGCGTCGTATGCCGCGGCACCTTCGATGGCCAAAATGTACTGGGGATTCGCCTGAACTGGCACAAGCGCTACATCACGCTCGGTCCGGTCGCAACGGTTCTCGGCGTTGCTTTCAAACTGCGTGATCCCGATCATATGCTTGGCTCGAACGAGGATATCGGCATTACAGTCGCGCTGGTGCCAACGCATCTTCTCGGCGTCGAAATTGGCCGTCGACATTTCCCCGCGTTCAATGTTTTTCAGAATGGGCCGAACTGGGGACGCGATGTCTTCCTGCCGATGGATCACGTCATCGGGGGCGTCGAGCAGGTAGGCAAAGGCTGGAAAATGCTGATGAGCGCGCTCGCGGCCGGACGCGGAATTTCCCTGCCCTCCTTGTCGGCCGCCGGCGCGGCCTATGCTGCCCACACTACCGGCGCCTATGCGCGGATCCGCGAGCAGTTCCACGTTGCGATCGGAAAGTTCGAAGCTATCCAGGAGCGACTCGGAAGACTTGCGGGTACGGCCTATCTGGTTGATGCCGCGCGACGAATGACATGCGCTGCACTCGATGCGGGCCACAAACCCGCCGTCGTCACCGCCATCATGAAATCGCAGGCTACCGAACGACTACGTGTCTCTGTCAATGACGCGATGGATGTCCACGGCGGCAAAGCAATTATGGAAGGGCCACAGAATTATTTGGGCAGCCTTTATCGCGCGCTTCCGATCGGCATCACCGTTGAAGGCGCCAATATCGTCACACGCAGCCTAATCCAGTTCGGCCAAGGCGCAATCCGAAGTCATCCATACATCCTGAAGGAAATGCTGGCGCTAGAAGATGACGACCACGATCGCGGTCTCGAAGCTTTCGACCGCGCGTTCTGGGCTCATGTCGGGCACGCCATCACGAATACGTTCCGCGCCTGGGGGCGTAGTTGGACCGCCAGCATGTTCGCACCGGCACCGCCTGACGCCGGACAGACCACCCGCTTCTACCGGCAACTAAGCCGGTATGCGGCAGCTTTTGCACTGGCTGTTGACATGACATTGCTGACACTCGGGGGCGATCTCAAGCGCAAGGAAATGATTTCAGCGCGGTTCGGCGATCTGTTGTCCGAGCTTTATCTGCTGTCCGCCGTTTTGAAGCGCTGGCAGGATGAAGGACAGCAAGACGCCGATCTACCCTTGGTCATATGGTGCATGGATACCGGCTTAGTGACCATCGCCACGCGTTTTGACGAGATTTTTGCCAATTACCCGAACCGCCTAGTAGCCGGGCTGTTGCGGTTTATTATCCAACCGCTTGGCCCGCGCCGGCGCGGTCCATCCGATACGCTCACCCGTACCTGTGCGAATATTCTTGTAGAACCTTCGGCAACACGCGATCGTCTCACGGCCGATCTTTTCCATCCCAATGATGACGGCGGTCTCTCGCATTTGGAAAACGCATTCAAGCTCACCGTCGCGGCGCAGCCTTTGCGCGACCGGATGAATAAGGCACGTGTCCGTGATATCGATCAGGCGCATAAGCAAGGCCTCATCAACGACGCCGAATCAGCCCAGCTTAAAACCACCGCCGAGGCTGTTGCCGCCGCCGTTGCGGTCGACGACTTCAGCGCCGAAGAATTGACGCGTCACGACGCCGGTCACATGCAAGGAGACGTGCCATCGCCAACGCAGACACGACCACGGCCAGCAGCCGCCGAGTGAACGATCGACCTGTCTACATTATCGACGGAAGCCGCACGCCGTTTCTCAAGGCTCGGGGTGTAGGGCCGTTCACGCCTGTTGATCTCGCCGTTCAATGCGGCCGGCCGCTTTTGCTGCGCCAACCATTCGCATCCGATGCATTCGACCAGGTTATTCTCGGCTGCGTCAACGTGATCGCCGACGAAATGAATCCTGCGCGCGTCGCCGCGCTGCGGCTCGGTATGGGGGAGGCTATGACTGCCTTCACCGTTCAGATCAATTGTGGCTCGGGTATGCAATCAATCGATACCGCATACCGATATATACAAGACGGCACGTCGGATCTCATCCTCGCCGGCGGTACCGAGGCCCTGAGCTACGCGCCGCTCGTATTCGGGCGCAGCGCC
>JAYTFS010000245.1:0-3158 GCA_043734185.1 Pseudolabrys sp.
GGCGTGGCTTTCGAATTGCCGCAGCGTCTCGGGAATTGCCTGACCGGCGGGGGAGAACAGGAATTCGTCGATGTCGATGAATGCTGCCCACCGCGCCTGGCCGCGGAGGCGGATGAGCGCGTCGCTATGGGCCAGGGTCTGCGCACCACTGTCATAGGGCGTCGGCCAATCAACCAATTCGACGATCCCGGCCGCGATCCACGGCTCGAGAACCTCAAGGAAATTGTCGGTGCTCGAATTGTTGTAGAGCAGGATATGCTCGACGCCTTCCGAGACGCAAAAGCCGAGCCATTCATCGAGATGCAGCGCCTCGTTCTTGAACATGCTGACGGCGGCCAGATACCAGGTAGGCGCGTCATTTGTTGGATTCAGCATCAGGGCTTCACTTTCTCAACCGTTTTCACGAAATCGCGCAGAAAGCCATTCGACTGTGAAATGAACAAGGAACACCAAGCAAGGTAAGGACGGATTCTGGCGGCCAACGCTGTCATGCAAATTGCTGTGAATTTGAGATTTTCGAGCCAAGTCGCCATCGCAAAACGACTGCTGTCAAAGCCGGCAAGACAAACAAAGTAAGGACGGTGGCCGTTATCAAGCCACCAATGACGACAACCGCGAGCGGCTTTTGAACTTCAGCGCCTGTGCCGTGAGCGATAGCCATCGGCACAAATCCGAGGGATGGTACTACCGCAGTCATGATTACCGATCGAAAGCGCTCCACCGCTCCGCCGAACACCGCGTCGTCGATGGGGCCGCCTCGCGCCAGTCGCGCCTGAATGCTGGTCATCATCACCAGCCCATTGAGGATTGCTACGCCCGATAGAGCGATGAATCCGACTGCCGCCGAAATTGAAAAGAGCAGCCCGCTTACGACCAGCGCGAACACGCCGCCGGCAAGCGCCAACGGCACCGTGGCGAAAATTACTCCCGCCAGCGCGATGTCACCGAGCGCCATGAACAACAGAAGCAGAATGACCGCGGCGCAGATCGGCACGACCAACGCGATGCGCGCCTGCGCCGCCTTTAGGTTTTCATATTGTCCGCCCCATTCGAGGAACATCCCTGGCGGCAACGACAGCGCTTTTTGCACCTTGGCCTTTGCCTCGACGGTGTAAGAGCCCACGTCACGACCGCGGACATTGAGTTGGACCACGACCCTCCGTTTGCCGTTGTCACGGCTGACCTGATTAATGCCCTCGACGTTGGCAAATCGCACTAGCGACCGGAGCGGGACCGAAGCGCGTGCACCAGTGCCTCGATCTGGCAACATGATTGGCAATGCCCCTACCGCGTCGAGATTATTGCGCAAATGATCGTCGAGCCGCACGACGATGGAGAAGCGGCGATCACCCTCGAAAATTTGCCCAGCTTCCGTTCCGCCAAGGGCGGTGGATACCGCCGAAGTGACCTCGTCGATGGTCAAGCCAGCGGCGGATATGGCAGCGCGATCAAACTGTAGATCAAGCGTCGGAAAGCCACCGGTCGGTTCTACACGGACGTCGGCGGCCCCCGGAACCGAGCGCAGAATACGGGCAATTTGATCGCCGACGCGGGCCATGGCGTTGAGGTCGTCGCCAAAGATTTTGATTGCCACATCACCGCGGACTCCAGCGATCAGTTCGTTAAAACGCTGTTCAATCGGCTGGCTGAAGCTGTAGCTGCTTCCGACAAGGCGAGACAATTTGTGGTCGATCTTTTCGATCAGCTCGGGCTTGGTCAGCGATGGATCGGGCCATTGGTCACGCGGCTTGAGCATCACAATCGTATCGGAGGAACTTGGCGGCATCGGATCAGTCGCGACTTCCGCCGTGCCGTTTTTTGAAATTACCCGCTCGACCTCGGGAAACTTCATCAGTTCCCGTTCAAGCTGAAGCTCAAGCTCGACCGACTTGTTGAGGGAGGTCGATGGGATCCGCGTGACCTCGAGCGAAAAGTCCTTTTCGTCGAGGCGCGGCATGAATTCGCGGCCAACGCCCGAGAACATCAGCAGTGCGACTAGGAAAATTCCCGCTGCCGCTCCTATCGTTACGGTCGGCCGTGCCATCGCCTTTCGAAGGAGAGGTTCGTAGCGCACTTTGGCGGCGGCGATAGCGCGCACCTCTTTCTCGGCAACCCGCCCCTTGATTAGCAGCGCGAGCATCGCCGGAACGAAAGTCAGCGACAGAATGAACGCGCCCGTCAGCGCGAGGATGACGGTGATCGCCATCGGTGCGAAAGTCTTGCCCTCGACCCCCTGGAAAGTGAGCAAGGGGATGAACACGAGAAAGATGATCGCCTGCCCGAACAAGGTCGGCCGAATCATCTCGCCGACCGAATCGCCGACTTCTTTCAAACGCTCGCTCAGCGTTAGAAGCCGCCCCTCATGGTGCTGGCGTTCTGCCATCCGCCGAAGGAAATTTTCGACGATGATCACCGCGCCATCGACAATCAGGCCGAAATCGAGCGCGCCGAGGCTCATCAGATTGCCCGATACGCCGAAGCGCGTCATCCCGATTGCCATCAACAGGAAAGACAAAGGGATGACGAATGCCGTAATCAGCGCGGCGCGGATGTTGCCTAGCAGCAGGAACAGCGCAACGATGACCAGCAACGCGCCTTCAACAAGATTCTTCTCTACCGTCGCGATGGTCGCGTCGACCAGTTTTGAACGATTGTAGACAATCTCCAAGCCGACGCCCGGTGGAAGTGTTTTCGTCAGCTCGCCGAGCTTGGTAGCGACCGCGGCCGAGACGGTTCGGCTGTTTTCGCCGAGTAGCATGAGCGCAGTGCCAACTACGGCATCACGTCCGTTTTCACTCGCCGCGCCGTTTCGCAGTTCGCCGCCGATGCGAACCAATGCGACGTCCGCAACGGTGACCGGCACTCCACCTCGCGTTGCAATGACCGAGCGAGCAATCTCGTCAATAGCATGGATTCGCGCATCGGCCCGAACTAGGAAGGCTTCGCCTCCTCGTTCGACGAAATTGGCACCAACCGATTGGTTTGCCTTTTCCAGTGCGCTGGCGAGTTCAGAGAATGAAATTCCATATGCTGCAAGCCGCGTCGGATCGGGCTGCACGAGAAACTGCTTCTCATACCCGCCGATCGAATCAACCCCAGCGATGCCGGGGACGGTCCTAATCTGCGGCGCGACGATCCAGCTTTGCACCGTTCGCAAA